>NZ_CP037421.1:1336812-1636812 GCF_007748155.1 Gimesia panareensis | reverse complement strand
ACATGGATGGGCTCACTTCGGGCATCGGTCTGATCGCAGCGGTCCTCTTTGCTATGATCATGCTCCGCTACACTGGCGAGCCGCGCTGGCTTGTCGCTGGTGTATTACTGGTACTCGCGGGATCCATTGCCGGATTCCTCTGTCACAACTGGCCTCCGGCCAAAATCTTCATGGGTGACTCGGGAAGTTACTTCATCGGATTGATTCTCTCGACCATGACGGTGCTGGGCACCTTTTATTCCGGGCACTCCTCAGCCGGCGATTCAGAAGGGGCACGGCACGTGATTCTGGCCCCCCTTTGTATTCTGGCAATTCCCCTGTATGATTTCTGTACGGTAATGATCATCCGCCTGAAAGAGGGCCGCAGCCCGTTTCATGCGGATAAGAGCCATTTTTCACACCGCCTGGTCGAACTGGGTCTGAGCAAACGGGATACCGTGCTCACCATCCACCTGGCAACATTAACCACCGGAGTAGGAGGCCTGATCCTGTATGAAGTCTCCACCTGGAACGCCGCACTGCTGATCATCCTGATGATCCTCTGCGTGCTCTCAATCGTAACTATTCTGGAGAACGTAGGTCGGAAAAATCGGAATGAGTAAACGCCGAAAACAAAACCGATCGCAACCGCCCGCATCCAGCACGCCTCCCATGGATTCAGGACCGATTTCGCTGGGAACCTTCTGTGATGCCAAGTTGCTGTTTCTGACCGGGCTGCTGGTCTCCGCCCGCTATTTTCTGCCGGCGGAATCCGCCGCCCAGGGGGAAACGCTTCCACTGGTTCTGGGCTGGTTTCTGGCAGCGATTCTGTTTTTCGTTACTCAGCTCACGAACTGTTCCCGCTCACTGCGTCTCGACCGGTTTGATGCCGGCGTCTGGCTGCTCGTCCTGGGACAGGTGCTGGCCACCCTGGTCATGATCCTGTTTCACGAAGGCCAGCAGCGGGCGGCCCTCAACATGCTCTGGGAATGGGTGGCCCTGGGTTTCAGCTTCTCGCTGCTCCGCCGGGTCGTCGCAGTTCCCACACTGAGGATCACCTTTTTACAGTGCCTGCTGGCAACCATTGTCCTGCTCTCCCTGTACGGTATCTGGCAGCATCACTGGATGTATCGGCAGCTCGCCCAGGAGTACCTGTCAGTCAGACAGCAGTACGATGCTGCAGTCACACCAGATGCGAGTGTGAAATTTCAAAATGAACTGATTTCGATGGGAGTCCCCGCCCATGCCCTGCAGGGCAGCAGTCGGCAGTTGTGGGAAGACCGCCTCTTAAAAAGCAACGAACCCCTGGGCATGTTCGCGCTGGCCAACACATTTGCCGGGCTGCTCGCTGTCGGATTTCTGATCTCATTTGCGATGAGCATCCACAGCCTGTTTCCTCCGCAAACAGCAGAGGGCGCTCCAGCTCTCCGCAGCCGCTTCCAGATTGGCGTCTACCTGCTCTGTACCATGCTCATCGGCTACTGCCTGATTCTGACGAAAAGCCGCAGTGCCTGGGGAGGGCTTCTGGCCGGCCTGGTCAGTCTGGGGCTTCTGAAGCTGCTCCAACGGCGTCAGTTGAGTCAGACGGCCCACCAGTTCTCTCGCAAACAGCTGATCACAGGCGTCTCGCTGGCGGTCATACTGCTGTTGGGATTTTTCCTGCTGGCCACGCTCAGCGGCGGTTTCGACCGTGCCGTCCTCTCCGAAGCCCCTAAATCGCTGCAGTATCGGATTGAATACTGGACCGCGACCTGGGACGTCATCAAGGAAAACCTGATGTGGGGCACGGGGCCGGGAAATTTTCGTGAACACTATCTCAAATATAAGCTGCCCGGCTCCAGTGAAGAAATCGCTGACCCCCACAATCTGTTTCTCGACGTCTGGGCCAATGCGGGCCTGATCGCGCTGCTTGGATTATTACTGACCCTCGCACTGGCCGGCTATCGCTGGTTCCTGAAGCCCCTCATCGAGAAACAGTCAGACACCGTTGAAGTAGTGAGTGTCAGCGAGACCGATCCCCTGTTGCGGCTGGCACTCGTTCTCGGATTTACCCTCACATTTCCCCTGCTCTGGTTCATGCAGCTATTTCTATCCGGCATCGATGAAACACTCTTCTGGCTCTTCCTGATCGGCTGGCTGGCGGTTTATTTCACGATCAGGGGAGGACGACAGACTGCAGACAGCTCCGCGCAGGCGTTTTCCACCGCTTCGCTGGTCCCCCTCTCGCTGGCCGCAGGTTTTGTTGCCTTATCCGTTCACCTGCTGATTGCAGGGGGCATTGCGATGCCCGCCATCACCCAGACCTGGCTGCTGTTAATGGCCCTCGCATTCCCGGTCCCCCGAGTACAGGCAGTTGCGGCTCCAGAGTCCGCTGAGCAGACCTCAGGTCTAACACCTATACACTTGAGAGCCATTCCATTACTGATCTGTGTGCTGTTGTTGATTTTATTTGTGATGACCGACTTCGCGCCAACAATTCAGCGTGATTCGCTCGTACAGAAAGCTGAGCTGGCACTCATGCGTGGGCAGTCGGCTCGTATTGCGCAACAGCGATTCAGTCAGGCCGGTCAGGCAGATCCGCTCTCCCCCGAACCCTGGCAGGCCCTGGCTGAGCTGAAATTCAGAGAAGGAGAACGGGATCGACGGGCCTTTGAAGAGGGTGTCCAATTCAAGAAGTCAGCCATTCAGCGAAACCCGTTGAATCCGCTGAACTATTTTGATCTGGGACGTCGGTACTATGAACAGTTCAAATCTTCGCAGCAGCAGGAGGATCTGACCGACGCAATCGACAATCTCAAACGGGCCGTCTCCGGCTATCCCCATAATGCCCGCTTCCGCGCCCTGCTGGCAGAAGCACTTTCCTCGGCAGGTCAGATCAGCGAGAGTCGTCAGCAGGCTGAACAGGCACTGGAACTGGATCAGGCCAACCGGAGTGCTCAACACGTGGACAAATATTTGCAAGACGAAACAGTGAGTCGAATGAAACAAATAATTAACAATAGACAAACGAATCAGAATTGAACTCAACCATGCTTGGGCTCATAATGACATAAGGTTTTATTACAAACAGACTTGTTTTTATTGCTGGCTTTTTAATTCTTTCTTCGTTGGTGTCACAATGAATTTCCGAACTGTTACGACTGTTGTTGTTCTGTTTATTGCCCTTGCTGGAACGGTCTGGCTGGGACGCACGAATAGTCAACTTGAAACTGCTGCTCCCGTGAAACCAGCAGAAGAACCCGAAGATGACCGCCCGAAAATCGCCCCGCACGGCCCCTATCCCAAAGCGGTTGTCGATCAGCCACTCTTTTTCTTTGGCAGTATGGCAGTGGGGCAGTCCATGTCCCATAAATTCATTATTAAAAACGAGGGAGAAGTTCCGCTGGAGGTCAAGAAAGGCAAAACGACCTGCAAATGTACGCTCAGTGAAATGCAGGACAACCTGATCCCTCCCGGTGAATCGGTCGAGGTTGAACTTACCTGGACTCCGAAAGCCGCTCAGGAACGATTCGGCCAGACCGCCACCGTTTACACGAATGACCCCGAAATGAAGGATATCAAACTGCAGATTGAAGGGACCGCGAACAGCCTGATTTCCTTTACCGGCGATTACCAGGGTTCGGCCAACTGGTCACTACCAGTCATGACCAGCACCAAGCCGGTTAATTTCACTGGTAAAATCCATACGAAGTATCTCGATGAATTTAAAATCCTGGGAATCAAAACGGACCATCCCGGTCTCTCGGCTACTTTCAAACCTCTCACCAAACAGGAACTGAAAGAAGTCGACGCCAAAACCGGCTATGCGATCGAAGTCACCGCCAGTCCCGACGAATTCCCGTTGGGTGGTTTCACGGAGCGCCTGCTGCTCAAAACAGATATCCCCAACGAACCGCAGCATGATCACGATCATCCTGAAGGCTCAGATCATGACCATAAACATGAGGCTGAACCGGGAACCAGAGACTTTATTATCCAGGTTTCAGGCAATCATACCGGCCCGATCCGCATCGTGCCCACTTTTGGTATCCGCTGGGACCCCGCCCGCATGCATTTGAATCTGGGCGAATTTCCCGCCGCCAAAGGGAAAGAAGCCATCCTGTCCATGTTCGTCGAAGGGCTTGAGGGGCCACTGGAAATCCTCGATCAGAAAATCGACCCCGGCTTCCTCAAGTTTGAAATCAAGAAAGACGACGCTTTCGAGTCCACGAACAAACAGCGCTACATTCTCAAATTCATCGTTCCCGCTGGGGAACCTGCTGTCTCTTATGGCCTGGGGAACCTGGCCAAAGTGAAATTACGTACTAACCACCCTCAGGCGAAAAATATCGAATTCAAGGTTCAGTTCATTTCACTGTAACCAGTATATTTTCCAACATGTTAGCAATCCCGGTTCCTCAGCAGTTCACAAGTCTGAGGAACCCCGGAGTGCAAAATCTGACCTTCAGGGCCGAGGTCAGATCTACTTTGACGCAAAACCATGTTTTGAGCTAAGATAGAGCCTGAGGACTCCCTTCTTCATGTTTAATCTCCTCAATCAATTCCATGGAAGGTCACACTGCATGCCTTATCTGCCCAAATCGTGTTCCCTCTGCCTGTCAGCCCTCATGCTGGCCCTGCTGGTGGGATGCGAAAGTAATACACCACAGCCTGTCACCAAAGAACACGCTCCCGAACCGGTCCCCCAGAGTCAGGCGGAAAGTCAGCCTGATCAGGTATCAGATACGACCGCTGAAACACCCACCAGCGACAAGCAGACGACGGCCCCCCCACAACAGAAAATGACTCCGGTTGCGGCAGGTCAGACACCTGCCAAATCTGAAAACGCACCTCCCAAGTCCGCGGGTACGCATCCTCCCAAACCGTTATTCGAAGGCTGGCCTGCTCCCAAACTGGCCATCGTTCTGACCGGCGAACGGCACGGCTACCTGGAACCCTGTGGCTGCACACAGAATCAGACCGGCGGTGTCTCGCTGCTCGCCAATCTCTTCAAACAGATTGAAGATCGTAAGTGGCCCGTGACTGCCTTTGATCTCGGGGGGCTCGTCAAACGTAACCGTCGCCAGAGCCAGATCAAATACGAAACGATCCTGGCCGCCATGAAAGACATGAAGTATGGTGGACTGGCCCTGGGACCGGAAGAACTCCGCTTTGGTGCAGACATCTTCCTGCAACTGCACAATCCGGAACCACCGGAACCCAATACCACACCCACATTCCTGGCTGCGAACATCCTGATCCTGGAGACCCCCGAACTGGGAAAAAAGAAGTTCAAAATCGTAGAAGTCGCAGGAGTGAAGATCGCCGTCACTTCCATTCTGGGAAAAACCCGCAAGGGGCAATTTCCGGACATTACCTGGCAGGAACCAGCGAAAGTATTGCCCGAAGTGATTAAGGAGATGCAGGCCGCCAAACCGGACCTGATGCTGCTGCTCTCACAGTCCAGTAAGGATGAATCCAAAACCCTCGCCAGACAGTTTCCCCAGTTCGATATTCTGCTCACTGCCGGCGGTGTCGAAGACCCGCTGGGCGAGCCCGAATTCATCGGCAAAACGATGATGGTCGATGTCGGACACAAAGGCAAAAGTGCCGGCGTGGTCGGCTATTATCCCGAAGAGGGCGCTAAGGGAGATCCCAAAAAACGTTTCCGCTTCACCGTCATCGAACTGGATAAGGAGCGTTTTAAAGACACTCCGAAGATGGCCGAGCACATGCAGTTCTACCAGGATCGTCTCAAGCAGGAAGATCTCGCTGCGAAGGAACTACCCATCGATCATCCGCGCGGCGCCACCTTCGTGGGGGCGGAAAAATGTGGTGAATGTCACACCAAAGCCTACGAAAAGTGGCTGACCACTGCCCACGCCCATGCCTACGAAAGCCTGATCAACGGCCGCAAAGACCAGATTGAACGGGGCGAGAAAATCGTTTCCCGCATCTACGATCCGGAATGTCTCTCCTGCCACGTCACCGGCTGGCATCCCCAGGAAGTCATCCGCTACAAGAGCGGCTTCGTCAACAAACAGCAATCTCCACATCTGCTGGGACAGCAGTGCGAAAACTGTCATGGCCCTGGTAGCGGACACATTGAACTCGTTGACATGGACAAAATCGAAGAGGCCAAAAAGGTCATGCGGGTAACGCTCGCAGAAGCCAAAAAAACAACCTGCTACAAGTGCCATGATCTGGATAACAGTCCCAACTTTAATTTTGATACCTACTGGGAAAAGATCAAACATCCCTGGCGGGACTAAGCCGGTTGATGTTGAATCCCTGCGGAAGCGGCCCTCTTTAATACAAGTCAATCTCCCATGCTGGAAATCGAACAGAAGTTTCAAATCTCTGATAAATCACAGCTGCTGGCGCAGTTGGAACAGATTGGTGCCACGCAGGGCTCTCCCCTGGACCAGGAAGATTTTTACTTCGCCCACCCCAGCCGCAATTTTGTCGAGACCGACGAAGCACTCCGCATCCGCCGGATCGGCACCGAGAACCACATCACCTATAAAGGTCCCAAGCGAGCCACCGTCAGTAAAATCCGCAAAGAGATTGAACTGGCATTCGAAGCGGGTCCAGCTGCGCTGTCTCAGTTGAAAGAGATGCTGGAACTCCTCGGGTTCCAGCCCGTGCGGAACGTGAAAAAACAGCGGACTCCCTACTCGTTTCAACACAACCAGCGACACTTCGAAATCACGATCGATGAAGTCGAAGGGCTCGGCACCTTTGCAGAAGTGGAAACCCTGGCGGAAGAAGCGGAACTCGAACAGGCCGAAGCCGCTGTCATCCAGTTGGCAGGTCAACTGGGACTCTCCTCCTCCATTCGTACCTCGTATCTGGGTATGCTGATGCAACAGGAAGAGAGTCACGGAGCCGACTGAGTCTTCTTCAATTTTTCATCGCTTTCCCTGCATTTATTCCTTTTCAGACTGAGGAGATTCTGAAATAATTGCCGACAGCTATATATGTCTCATGTTTGCTATTGTGACGGGATCTAAAACAAGATAATATATCTTTGTCCACAATAGACACTTCTTTTTAAAACCATGGGTCGAGACGGCGTTCAATAATAGCGTCCCCGCAATTCTCGATAAATTAGGCACTTGCTTCGCCTGACGAACTCGAACTCACTTGCGGGGCAAATGTCATATTATTGAAGGAAGACCTCAATGGCCGCAAAAGCAAGATCAAAACGAGCCGCCACTCCCCCCGCTCCCAGCAGTAACGGAACCAACGATTCCGAAGGGATGCTCAAGAACGCCCTGGGACAAATCGAACAGGCGTTTGGTAAAGGCTCCATCATGAAACTGACCGGGGAAAACGCTCGCGCAGTCCCCTCGATTGCCAGTGGTGCCCTCTCTCTCGACCTCGCCCTGGGAGGCCATGGATTTCCCCGTGGTCGTATCATTGAACTGTACGGGCCGGAATCGAGTGGTAAAACCACACTCGCTCTGCATGTGATTGCCAACGCCCAGAAAGAGGGCGGCATCGCCGCGTTCATCGACGCCGAGCATGCCCTCGATCCCGTCTGGGCGAAAAAACTCGGCGTCAACATCTCCGAGCTGCTGGTCAGCCAGCCGACTTACGGCGAAGAAGGCCTGCAGATCGCAGAAATGCTGATCAAATCCAACTCGGTCGATGTCATCGTCGTCGACTCCGTCGCCGCTCTGGTCCCCAAGGCGGAACTGGACGGGGAAATCGGTGATTCCCACGTCGGTCTGCAGGCACGTATGATGAGCCAGGCCATGCGGAAACTGACTGGTGCCATCTCCAAATCCAAAACCACGGTCATTTTCATTAACCAGATCCGTGAGAAGATTGGCGTCATGTTCGGCAGCCCCGAAACAACTCCCGGTGGTCGTGCACTGAAATTCTACAGTTCTGTTCGCGTCGATGTTCGCCGCATCGCAACGCTCAAGGACGGGGACACCGTGACTGGCATTCGCATGAAAGCCAAGATCGTCAAAAACAAGATCGCCCCTCCGTTCCGCATTGCAGAATTTGATATGCTCTCCACCGGCGGCATCAATTTCGAACTGGACCTGCTCGATCTGGCCGTGGAAAACAAGATCGTCAAAAAGAGTGGCAGCTGGTTCAGTTATGGGGAAACCCGACTGGGACAGGGCCGGGACCGTTCCAAAACGGTTCTGGAAGAAAACCCGGAGCTCTGTCAGGAAATCAAGCAGAAAGTCCTTGAAGCCCAAGGTCTGGTTCCTGTTACTGAAGAAGAACCGGAAGCCGTCGAAGCCTGATTCTGACAGTGGTCCACAGCCCTGCTGAAACCTATGAAAATCAGTAGAACGACCTTGATGCCCACACGGGTATTCAAGGTCGTTTTGCATTGGGTTCTCAGCAAAAACACTGTAAAATAAGGATGTTTCCAGCACCAGCGATCGCAATGCCCGCTTGTCTGTCTGGTTCCTGTTCCCGACGCTCCCATCTGAGGCAATGTATGTCTGCTGCCCTGAAAAATCTGACTCCCTACCGTCGTACACTGATCTGTCTCTGCGCGATCAGCGTGTTCTGGCTGAGCGGACTGTCCGGCAATCTGCTACACGCACAAACGCCCGACGCCCGCGCCGTCGCGTTTGCCGTCCAGCAGCAACTGGTAAAAGCAATCGAGAAATCAGAACATTCCGTGGTGGCGATCTCAAAAATCAAAACCCGTAAACAGCAGTTTCAGTCTCGGATTCCGGCCCCGTTTGGTCTCGATCCCAATCAGGATATGAACCTCTCGCATAACCCCCAGGATCTGAACTTCATGCCTACCGAATTCGGCTCCGGTGTCATCATCCCCGATCCTACACCGCAGAACCGGGTACTGGTGCTGACCAATTACCACCTGACACAGGGGGGCCCTGTCGCCGGTGAGAAGCGTATCCCCGAAAATCGCATTTACGTCCACACTGAGAATCGACAGGGTTTTTATGCTGCAATTATCGCTGCCGATCCGAGAAGTGACCTGGCAGTACTCATTCCCCTGGGACGCCTCGACGGCGATTACCTGCGCTCGCTGAAACCTATTCAGTACGGGAATGCAGAATCGGTCCGTAAGGGGCAGTTTGTGATCGCCCTCGGTAACCCCTACGCCATCGCCCGCGATGGTTCGCCCAGTGCCAGTTGGGGGATTGTGAGCAATTTTCAGCGCTACCCGGTCCCCATTTTCAAAAACTTCCTGAACCAGGAACTGGCCAAAAAAGAGACCATTCATCACTTCGGCACGCTGTTACAGGTCGATACTCACCTCGACCTGGGATCCAGCGGAGGAGCTCTGCTCGATCTGGATGGCAAGCTGATCGGAGTCACCACATCGCTGGCAGCTTTGGAAGGCTATGAAAAGTCGGCAGGTTACGCGATCCCGCTGGATCCTGAGACCAGGCGGATCATCCAGAGCCTGGCCTCGGGACTGGAAGCCGAATACGGCTTTCTGGGAATCACCCCCAACACCGTTGATCGCAGTGAAGCGAACCGGAATGTTGCCAGCATTGTCAATCTCAAGGAGCCGGCCTACGTACAGGCAGGCAGTGTCAAGCAGCACTCCCCTGCACAGCAGGCGGGGCTGCTGCCGAGTGACCTGATTCTCTCGATCAACGGGAAAGAATTACGCAACGAACTCGACCTGATGCGGGAAGTGGGTAAAGCGGGTGCAGGCAGTGAGGCAAAGCTGCAAATCTTGAGAGGAAAAAATCCGCGTGAGTTGACTCTGACAGTGAAACTGGGAAAATGGCCCGTGGCGGATGATGAAGGGATTGTACAAACCCGCTATCGGCATCCTCTCTGGCGCGGTTTGAGAGTCGATTATCCCACTGCCCGTGCAAAATATACGTTCAGTCCGTTCACTTACCCGCCCGCTGTGGTTGTGACTCATGTCGCTCCTGACAGTCCCGCCCAACAGGCCGGGCTGACAGAAGGAACGTTTATCCGATTGATCAACGATCAGCCGGTGCAGACTCCTGACGCGTTCTATCAGGAAGCACAACGGGCCAGCACTTCACCGGTAACATTACAACTTCTGGATGACCGTAAGATCATTCTTCCAACCAGTAAGCAATAAGAAACAATGAAAACAGACGAACTTCGCGAGAGTTATCTTTCCTTCTTTGAAGAAAAAGGCTGCGTCAGAAGACCATCCGACGTCCTGGTTCCCCGGGAAGACCCTACCGTTCTGTTCACACCCGCCGGGATGAACCAGTTCAAAGATCAGTTTCTGGGCGTAGGCAAGCTGGATTTCACGCGGGCCACCACTTGTCAGATGTGTCTGCGAACCGGTGATATTCAGAACGTCGGCGTCACTGCTTACCACCACACTTTCTTCGAAATGCTGGGGAACTTCTCCTTCGGCGATTATTTCAAACGCGAAGCCATCCACTGGGCCTGGGAATATCTCACCGATAAAAAGTACCTGGGACTCGACCCCAATCTGCTTTCCGTCACCGTCTACCTGGAGGACGACGAAGCTTACAACATCTGGCACGATGAAATCAAACTCCCCGCCAGCCGCATCAGCCGTGAAAACGAACACGAAAACTTCTGGCCCGCCGGTGCTCCCTCAGATGGTCCCGATGGTGTCTGCGGACCCTGTAGCGAAATTTTCTACCACCCCAACGGCGGCAAAGACAACGTCGAAATCTGGAACCTGGTCTTCACTCAGTTCAACCGCGTCGGCAATCCCCCGGACAACCTGAAGCCTCTGCCCAAAAAGAACATCGATACCGGCATGGGGCTGGAGCGAACCGCTTCGGTATTGCAGGGGGTTCAAAGTAATTTTGAAATCGACACCCTCAAAAAACTCTGTCTGGCAGCCGGCGATGTCGTTGGCACCAGTTACGGATTCGATAAACCGACGGGCCGTCCTCTCCGCCGTATTTCCGACCATGTCCGGGCCATCACCTTCAGCATCCACGAAGGCGTGAATCCCGATAAGGAAAAAGAAAGCTACGTCGTCCGGCAGTTGCTCCGCCGCGCTCTGCTGGAAGGCTACCTGCTTGGGAAACAGGAACCGTTCCTGTATCAGCTGGTGCCGGCTGTTGTTGACATCATGCAGACTCCCTATCCCGATATCGCCAAGACGGTCGAACACGTCCAGAGTACGATCAAGGATGAGGAAGAGCAGTTCCTGGGAGTCATCGAAAAAGGCTTGAGCCGCTTCGAAAGCATCATGAAGCAGGCCGAATCGCAAGGCAAATCGGAAATCTCCGGCGAAGATGCCTTTGAACTGCACCAGACAGACGGCTTCCTGATTGAACTGACGGAAGCCCTGGCTGCCAAAAACAACATCAGTGTTAACCGCACAGAATTTAACAACCTGATGTTGAAGCACCAGAAAGACAGTGGCAGCGGCGCCTTCCTCGATTCGGTGATGTCAGAAGGCCCCCTGACGGCCCTGCACAAAACCACCAGCGACACGGATTTCAAAGGCTACGAAACCACCACTTGTGAAAGCAAAGTCGTGGGGATTATTGCCGAAGACCGCCTGGTCGAATCGGTCGTGGAAAAAGGACACGCACACCCCGTCGTCGTTGTCATGGATCAGACCCCCTTCTACGCCGAAGCTGGTGGCCAGGTCGGCGACACCGGTTTCTTCACCGGCGCAGGGGTGAAGTTTGAAGTCATCAACACACAGAAGAAAAGCGGACTGACTCTGCACATCGGCCATCTGCTGGAAGGCAAACTCGAACAGGGGCAGACACTCACAGCCACGGTTACCGAACCGCGTCGTTCCGGTATTCAGCGTGCTCACTCTGCCACACACCTGCTGCACCACGCCCTGCACACCGTGCTGGGTGACAGCGCCATGCAGCGTGGTTCGAAAGTCGAGCAGGATATGCTCCGTTTCGACTTCTCGCACAGCAAGGCACTGAGTCCTGAAGAAATCAGTCGCATTGAAGACATCATCAATCAACGCATCTCCGAAGGCGCCTCGGTAACCACCGAACTGATGAAGCTGCAGGACGCCCGTAACCTCGGCGCCATGGCCCTGTTCGGCGAAAAGTATCCCGATTACGTTCGCGTCGTTCAGATGGGCGATTTCAGCACCGAACTTTGCGGGGGTACTCACCTTTCCAATACGGGACAGGTCGGTCTCTGCAAGATCGTCAATGAAGAACCGGTTGCCAAAGGGGTCCGCCGCATCCATGCTCTGACCGGCCCCAAGGCCCTGGAGAAGACACGCAACACCGAAAAGCTGTTGCAGGAAATCGCCAGCCAGCTCAAGGCACCGCGTATCGATGAACTCCCCCAGCGGGTCGCCAGCCTGCAGGATGAAATCCGGGAAATGAAAAAGCAGCTCCTAAAGTTCTCCAGCAAATCGCTGGCTGGAACCGCAGATGAACTGCTAGACGAAGCTCCTGTCGTCAACGATGTCAAAATCGTGGCCTACCACGCCCAGGATGTGTCGCGCGATCAACTGCGGGAACTCGCCGACCATCTGCGCAAGAAAGGCAAGCAGGTCGCCCTGATTCTGGGGACCGTGATCGACGGCAAAGTCGCTCTGATGGCCGCCGTCAACCAGGACCTGGTCAAGCAGGGACTCAAAGCCGGTGACTGTGTGAAAGCAGCCGCCAAAGTAGTCGGCGGAGGCGGCGGAGGCCGCCCCGATATGGCTGAAGCCGGTGGTAAGGATCCGGAACAGCTCGACGCCGCCCTGCAAGCCGGTGCAGATTACTTCCGCAGCCAGCTGGAAGGTTAATCCGGACGCAGCGTCTGCTTAAAGCAGATTACGACGATTCAGCTCAGCGACGACATGTTGCACAATCTGCGATACGTCGCTGGTGCTGAGGTCTTCACCACTGATGCCCGTGGCACAACCGCCAATCGGCTCATCGGTGAAGCCATGCTCCGAAAGCATGCACTGCAGTGTGCGGCTCAAGGTGACGATGTCCGTTTTCTGTTCCGCGGTAATCGGCTGACGCCCCTGCCCCATATTGAACCCTCGCAGTTCGACGGCAGCCCGGAACCCTTCCGGGAACTCGGCTGAATAAATCATGGTGTCGAACAGGGTAAGCAGATCGTACTGCACGCGGCGGGCTTCATCCAACTGACCGGAGGTCGTCAGGTCATACAGTTTCCGCGTCAGTTCAGGCACCACACCCGAACTGGCATTGGTTCCCCCGTCCGCGCCAATCAGCATCAAGGGCATCAGTGCGGCATCCCAGCCGGTCAGAAAAGAAAATTCCGGACGATTCGGACGTACTGCCTGAATCATGCGGATCATGTTAGGCAGATCGCCCGAAGAATCTTTGATCGCCACGATCTTTTCACACTCTTCTGAGAGACGCTGAATCGTGGGCACATCGATTGGACTGGCAAACATCGGAATGTTATACAGTGTCACATCGATGGGTGTGTTATCCCCAATTTCCTTGAAATAGGCATAAACCGAAGCGGGGCTCAGTTTGTAATAAAAGGGAGCCACAATCGCCACGGCCCGGATTCCCAGATCGTGGTAGTATTCGCAGGCTTTGATGGTCTCCCGCACGTTTGCTTCCGCAGCCCCAGCCAGAATTGGCACGCGGCCCCGCGTCTGATCGGCAATGATGGCCACAATCCGCTTACGCTCTTCAGGAGTAAAACGGGTGAATTCACCTGTGGAACCGTTGGGATAGAGCCCATGCACCCCTTTTTCAATGAGCCAGTCGATGTAACGCCGTAATTCCGGCTCGTTAATCTCGCCACGGGAATCGTAGGGAACCAGGTTGGGGGTAAAAATACCGCGGAGCTTGGACTCGGACTGCATGTTGAGGGACACCTATTACTGAAAATCAAACAGGACTGGGAGTTTGAAGAATATAGGTGAAGTATAACATATAAATCAGTCCGGGGACACGGATTCAGACCTCTTCCGGCGACTCTTCTACAGACTCAGTGGGCTCTGCGGATTCGGAATCCGTCTGATCCACTTCACCCGTCCTTTCCTCTTCTTCGTCAGATCCGTTATCCCTGTTGTTAAACTCCTCAGCGGTCACCCCGGCCTCAAGCAGGGCATTCGCCTCGGCTTCCGCGGAACGTCCATAGAACAGCAGTATCAGAACCAGCACCACCAGCCCGACCGGCAACAGAATATATGGCTGAAAACCGAAACCAACCGGCAGGTACCCAAACAGGACGGACACCGCAGCCACCGTCAACGCATAGGGCATTTGCGTCAACACATGATCAAGGTGGTCGGACCCCGAAGCTGCAGACGAGAGTACCGTCGTATCGGAGATGGGCGAACAGTGGTCGCCAAAAATGGCTCCTGCCAGCACACCTCCAATGGTCCCCAGCATCAGATGGTGGTTGGGATCTGCCTCATTAAGCGGTACCAGCAGACTGTAGGTCAATGAAATCGACAGCGGCATTAACAGCCCCATTGTCGACCAGGAACTGCCGGTCGCAAAACTCACGACCGCTGCCAGCAGAAATGTAATTGTGGGCATCCAGTTGGGGGACAGTTTCTCGGAAAGCATCTCGACCAGTACCCCTGCCGTATTGAGATGCTCCGCATCACAAACGGTCGCAACCGACCAGGCAAGTACCAGAATCAGGATCGCCAGAAACATGCTCTTGGCCCCGGCAGACCAGGCTTCCACACATTCATTCAGGGACAGCGATTTGGAAAGACTGCAGCTCACCACCGCTGCGATCGAAGCCAGAAACGATGAAATCAGCAACACGCGGTTCGGTGAAGAATGCTCCAATACATTCTGAAAATTCACTTTGAGCTCGGTCTGCCCCTGCTGCACGCGTTCCATATTGAGGCGATTGATTTCGATTGTCCCCGTCCACCATAGACCAATCATCGCCAGTCCGAGCAGCGCAATCAGGGGAACCAGGGCATTTCGCAGTAACTGACGTCGTGCCAGTTCTCCCGTATCAGCGTTCCCCTCGACTTCTACGATATTGAACCGGCCGGGACGAACCAGCTGGCCATAAGCAATCGCACGGGTTTCCGCTTTCAGCATCGGGCCAAAATCATTTCCGATGTAGGCCACCAGCCAGACAAACGCCAGCAGTTGTAGTGGATAGAACCGGTAAGGCAGGCTGTATAAAAATGTGGTGTAATAATCTTCGGTCATACCCAAACTGGCATAGGTATCAGCAATGTAACCAATCTCCACCCCTACCCAGGTCGATATAATCGCAATCCCCGAAACCGGGGCTGCCGTGGAGTCCACCAGAAAAGCCAGTTTTTCGCGCGAGACCTTCATGCGATCAGTAAACGGTCGCATCGAACTCCCCACCAGCAGCGAGTTCGCATAGTCATCGAAAAAGACAACCAGCCCCAGAAACCAGGTCATGACCTGACTGTGTTCCCGTTTGGTGGCATATTGAGAGAGGCGGTTCACCAGCGCTGCGGTCCCTCCCCCTGCCGACATCACACCAACCATGGCTCCCAGGAACATCGTAAACATGATGATCATCATGTGCGAATAATCGGTACTGCCCGGTTCGACAATTTCATGAATGACGAACGTATCCAGCGTATGTACAAATCCCAGAAACAGATTGCCGTGCGCTAAAATGACAGCGCCCAGCCAGATACTCACCAGTAAAGCGAGAATGATATTGCGGAACCAGACCGCCAGGACCACTGCCACCAGCGGGGGCAACAGGCTTAACCATTTAGAGATCCGGTAGACTTCCGTTTCTCCCGACCGGCGCTGATCCGGATCGACCCTGATCACGTCACTGGTGATGAATACCTTCTGATTTTTCGCCAGATCCGTTTTGAGTTCCAGGACTCCGTGATCAAAGGGAGGCAATGCCGTATCGACTTCATGGACCCAGAGTTCCAGTCCTTCAACCTTCTCCGGACGTTCGGAATATGCAGTATCCAGAGTGCCGTCCAGCTTGAGTGCACGAATTGTGACCTGGCTCACCGGGATGCCGATCACCGCGACAGGGGGAGCTTCAATCTCGTAGCGCGCTGGTTCTTTTTTGAGTGGCACATCCGTGATCGGCGCGGTCTGCCCCAGCAGGCTGGTAAAAATGATCAGAAGTGAGTGAGTCGCCGCCATCGTCCCTCAGGCTGCTTTTGGGAATTCAAAGATGAGGACAGAGCCTGTCCGCGCCAGACCAGACGTTCCTTATTCTCGTGAGCTCCTATTGAAACTGATCATCAACTGATCCGCAAGCGAGGATTTCCAGAAACTCTCATTCGAGACTCAATGGCAGTCCGCAGGTGTGAAACTGGCTAATCTGACGAGATAATTGGACTCTCAGCGGGCCAGTAAAGATGGAATGTCACCCCACGCTGCCGGTTTGGTTCTACTGCAATCGTAGCCCCGTGCTGCGTGGCAATCCGCCAGCATTTAGACAAACCAAAGCCCAGCCCCCGCCCGGCCTGACGGGCCGAGTAAAACGGATCAAACAGATGGACGCGTTCTTCCTCTGACAGACCAGCTCCGTCATCAATGATCTGCAGATGCAATATCCGCCCCGATTCGATCTCCGACTGAGAGGCTCTGACCTGCAGCTTCCCGCCCGGCTCCATGGCATGCAGGCTGTTGAGCAGCAGGTTACTCAGTACCACTTTCCATTGCACTTCATCCGCCAGGACAGTCAGCGCATCAGCAGCATCAACAACCACTTGAACGCCCGCCTGACTGACCTCTTCCTGCAGACTATCCATAACTTCCTGCATTGTCGTCGAGAATGAGAGTAACTCCGGTCGGGGAGCCGGCGGACGGGCAAACAGCATTGCATCCCCGATCATGTCCCGCACCCGGTAAGCCTGTCCGCCGATCGTTGCCAGAGCCTGCCTTCGCTCGGGATCAGTCTCTGATTTGAGCAGCATCTGCACCCGCCCGACAATCGTTGCGACCGGGTTATTGATTTCATGCCCGGCCCCGGCTGCAAACTCAGCCATCGCTTCCAGCTTCTCAACATCAGGGATGATCCAGCCTGCCGTCTGCGCGGATTGATCAGAGCCTCCCGCCCCCTGCAGCAGCGCCTGATTTAACAATCGCTGACTCACGTCCAGCAATTCACAAATCAGTGGATCATTCCCATGCCGATCTACAGAGGAAAACAGGAACAGCCCCAGTACGGTCCCCTCGCTACAGGCTTGAAAGTAAGCATGCGCAGGCTGATCCGAAATTTCGGCAAAAGTATGAGCCTGCTCCAGTAGAGACTGCAGCTGTTCCTCGCTGGAATATTTGGGGATTACTGGAACTGCTGTCTGCTGCAGGCTGGTCACCTGCGCTTCGGAAGCACGAAACAGAGCAGCCGTCAGCCGGGCAGCCTCTGGTTCATACATGCCCAGGTAAACCGCCGCCGCCCCGGTTGCTTCACACCAGATTGAGGAAAGTTCACAGAGGGTCGATCCCGGTGAGCGCGTGGGGATCAATGACCACAGACGTCGATAAATGGCCGCCGGTATGTGAGTTTCTACGCTACCGGTGTCGCTCGACATCTGACACTCCCTGCAACAGTCCCCACGACGACCGGACGTTTCCGATCGTCATGAAACTGATGACTGCCTTGCTTCAGGCAGTGTGAACAGACTCCAGATTCAGCAGCGTGCAGACGCGATCTGCCAGCTGTTCGACTTCGAACGGCTTCTGCATGAAATCGTTGGCACCAGCTGCTTTCAGATCGTCGATCTTGTCTGCTTCGACCATACCACTGATACAGATGATTTTCACATCGTCCATGGAAGAGTCGCTGCGGACGCGCTGACAGACTTCTTTCCCGTTAATATCAGGCAGCATCACATCCAGAATGATGATATCCGGGTGGTATTCCTTGACCATCATCCCTGCATCAAAACCGTTGTTGGCTACCCGAATTTCAAAGCGAGAATCTGCTTCCAGAACGTCACGGATCAGTTCTACCAGTTCTTCGTCATCATCAACAATGAGTGCTTTGCGTTTGCCACTTTCCAGGGCGTCAGTGGGAATTCCATTGTCTTTCATAAACTTGAACAGGACATCACGCGGAATCCGTCGAAAACGAGAGCCGGGTACCCGAAATCCCTTTAATTGGCCAGAATCAAAACAGCGAATAATCGTTTGTTGACTCACTTTGCAAATCTTTGCGGCTTCGCCTGTGGTAAAGACCGTTTTCATATTGCTCATCCATCCTTTGAAGACCCGACCCTGTTGAGCGGGAAGACCAAGCGCTGTAAGGCTATTACAACATGCAATAACCGAGCCCCTGCGCAGGTGTCACAGTGACCCGTTCACTGTTCTGCCTGCTTGAAACTGACATCTCCATAATCAGCCTCTTATCCATTTACTTGAATCCAGTCACCTGAACCCAGGTAAAGCGATAAAAAACTGCATCCTCCAAGGTGCAGTTCTGTGGCCCGTCACTTGCCAAACGCTACTGATTGGCCAGACGTCACAGGTATCCCACATGGATCCAAACGCCAAAACTTTCAATACCGCTTGACTTTACCAGTATTATCAATAATTCCGATTGTATCTATTCTGACGATTTGGTCAACACGCATTCGCCCTGTTGACCAATTTATTGAAATAAACATGTACAAAACATGAACTTACAGAAAAGTCACGGACCTCAAACCTCGTCTATTTTCAGCATACACTTCCGAATTGCCAGACCGCGCGCAACATGGAACCAATGCATTAGAAACGACTTATGAGAACGAAATCATCTCGTGTCTGGAAACTCAGGTCGCCATCCGGCTGCTGCTGTTGAGATAGAGCACTAAAACCGTCAGATCGGCGGGGGTAACACCACTGATTCTGCCCGCCTGACCGATGTTGCGTGGTTTGACACGGCTCAGCTTTTCTTTCGCTTCATTACGCAGATTGGGCACCAGCTGATAGTCAATATGGTCAGGTATGTGCAGTGTCTCCACATTCTTCTGCTTTTCGATTTCCGCCGTCTGGCGCCGAATGTAACCGGCATACTGCACCTCAATCAGCGTCTGTTCTATGGCCCGCTCCGAAAGTTGCATCTCCTTGAGGGCCGGTGCAAATTCACAGATTTCTGACCAGCCGGTATCCTGACGCCGCAACCATTCTTCCAGCGTATTGCCCTGATAACGGGTCCCCTGAATGAACTGTTTGATCCGCTCAATCTCGGCTTCGTAAGCCTGATACTTCTCCCAGCGCTCGTCGTCTACCGAACCTGTCTCGCGCCCCAGGGGGGTCATACGGCGGTCCGCATTATCCTGTCGCAGCAACAATCGAAACTCGGCCCGCGAAGTAAACATCCGGTAGGGCTCATCGACGCCTTTGGTCACCAGGTCGTCAATCAAAACCCCCAGGTAAGCCTGGTTCCGATCCAGAATCAGGTCCGCTTTACCAGCCAGTTTCAAAGCGGCATTCAATCCGGCCAGCAGCCCCTGACCGGCAGCTTCTTCATATCCAGTGGTTCCATTCAACTGACCGGCAAAATACAACCCGGAAACCCGCTTCGTTTCCAGCGTTGGTTTAAGTTGGGTCGGCGTCGCGAAATCATATTCGACTGCGTAGCCATACCGCATGATCTCGGTCTGTTCCAGACCGCGAATGGAATGAATCATCTTGTCCTGCACATCGCGGGGCAGACTGGTGGAAATCCCGTTACAGTAATATTCGTTGGTGTAACGTCCTTCCGGCTCCAGAAAGATCTGATGCGAATTGCGCTCGGAGAACCGGACGACTTTATCTTCGATCGACGGACAATATCGCGGGCCGGTGGAATTGATCTGTCCGGAATACATGGGCGCCCGGTGCAGATTTTCGTTGATCACCTGATGCACGTACTCATTGGTTTCCGTCAGATAACAGGGCAGCTGCGGCTGGGTGAGCTTTTCCGTCATATAAGAAAATGGCTGTGGCTCTTCGTCGCCAGGCTGCTCTTCCAGAACGGAAAAATCGATCGTCCGTCCATTCAGGCGGGCTGGCGTTCCCGTTTTAAAACGCTGGAGCTCAAACCCGAGCTGGGCCAGACTGTCCGACAGGGTTCCTGTCGTCCCCTCACCCGCGCGGCCCCCTTTGGTTTTGGCTTCACCGGTATGCATGATCGCCTGCAGAAACGTCCCCGTCGTCAGAATCACAGCCCGCGCACGGTAACGGGCATCGCCGTGTACCAGCACACCGGTGATCTGATCATCTTCCACGATCAGACTCTTGACCATCTCCTGCCGCAAAGCCAGATTGTCCTGCTGCTCAACCTTCCATTTCATACAGAACTGATACGCTTTTTTATCGGCCTGCGCCCGGGGGCTGTGCATTGCCGGTCCCTTGGAGCGATTCAGCATCCGAAACTGGATTCCGGTCTCGTCGATCACCCGCCCCATTTCGCCACCGAGTGCATCGATCTCACGGACGATCTGCCCCTTCGCGACTCCCCCAATGGCAGGGTTGCAGCTCATCTGCCCCACGGTGTCGCAGTTCATTGTCAGCAGGGCTGTTTTTGCCCCCAGGCGGGCTGCAGCCAGAGCGGCTTCGCAACCGGCATGGCCGGCGCCAACAACAACGACATCATAATCATAGGTGACAGAATGACTCATGGCTCTTCTTTGCAGTTCAGAGACGGAAGGCGTGTATCTTATCGAAACAGGGGACCCGCATCGGGGGGATTGAGCTTCAAATGCTCCAATGCCGCCATCGTGACGATTCGCCCGCGGGGAGATCGCTGGATAAAACCGGAACGCAACAGGAACGGTTCGACTTCATCTTCCAGCGTATCTGCCGGGATATTCAGGCTGTGTCCCAGCGCCTGCACTCCTGCCGGCCCACCTGAGAACGTCTTGATCAAGGTCTCCAGGTACCTGCGGTCCTGTCGCTCCAGGCCGATCTGATCAATTTCCAGCATGTCGAATGCCCGCTTGACGATGTCATCGGTAATATTACCATCTGCTTTACTCGTCGCAAAGTCACGCGCCCAGCGCAACAGATTATTCGCTTTCCGCGGGGTTCCCCGGCTGCGACGGGCAATTTCAAATGCAGCCTCATCCGTGATCGGTGTTTTCAGTTTTCGGGCATTGCGGCGAACTATTTCCACCAGATCTGTATCTTCATAAAAATCCAGATGCTCGCGACGGATGAAGCGGTCCCGCAAAGGCGCGGTCAGCATCCCGCTACGTGTGGTCGCCCCAATCACAGTAAACTTCTGCAGTTTCATATTCACCGTTCGGGCGTTGAGGCCCTCTCCCAGCGTGATATCCACCCGGAAATCTTCCATAGCCGGGTAGATGAATTCTTCCACGGTGGCTGGCATGCGGTGGATTTCATCAATGAACAGGAACGAACCGTGACTTGCATTGGTCAGGTAAGGCAGCAGATCCTTAGGGGCACTCAGTGCAGGGCCTGAAGTAATCTGCAGCTCGGTCCCCAGTTCACGAGGCAACACGGAAGCCAGCGTGGTTTTCCCGAGTCCGGGAGGACCGTCGAGCAACAGGTGCCCCAGGGGCTCGTTTCGTTTCCGGGTCGCATCCAGAAAAACTTCCAGCCGTTCCACGACCTGTCGCTGCCCGACCACCTCGCTCAAACGTTTGGGCCTGAGTTCGTCATCATATTCAGGGTCATCGGCCAGGTAATTGGAATCCCAGCCCCCGCCACCGGAAAAATCATCTTCCGGTTCGTCTTCCCCTCTAATTACAGGTTCGCGAACCATACTTCCGCCCAGGACCTTTTGTATACCACCAGAAAACACGCGTTCTCAGCAAATCGGCTGGTATCATAGCAAACAGACTCCCCTGACGTAAAACCCAGACAGGCAAGCTCTGCAGAAATCTGACAGCTCACTCCGGGAAAAGTTCACGCGGCCCGTGTGATCTGGACGTAGGCCACAGCCTTAACCAGTTGCAGGAACGAGTACAGGAACAGCCCCCCTGCGACTCCCAGCAGGCACGCTACTCCTACGACCGGTCCTGGAGGTAAGCTCAGCTGCGCCACCATCAGATACGCCAGGCCAATCAGGGCAACCGCCTCTAAGATCACCAGCCCGAACAGCGAGAGAAAGACAAGAAACAGAGTGATCAGATTTCCCTTGGTGACATCAACTGCCTTGCCAAAGGATTCCACCCCCGGCAGGTTACGATCCACAAGCAGATAGGGATAAGGCCAGAACAAGAGCGCCAGTGCATATCCCGCGAGTACAAACACCATATTGGCAAAGAAGATCAGTAACTCGAACAGCAGCGAACAGAGCACCATTCGACCGGTGAACTGTCCCCCCGCAAAGATGTTGCTCAAGGCAGGCTGTTCGTCCTGTGCGACTCTCATAAACAGGATCACTTTACCCAACTCAAAATAGGCAACGACATACAGCAGCATTACCAGAGCGATGAGTCCCAGAAAGATCATTGGCAGCACCAGTAGCAGCGAGTTTTCCGGCATCACCAGCGAGAGCCCCATAAAAACCAGTAGCCCGATTACGAACATCAGGATGCATACGAGGACATATAAAATATTAGCCAGCAACGGCCCTAACAGGCAGACTCCCGGATACTGCCAGAACAGCTCCCAGGAACGGCCAAATACATCTTTCGCCCTGATTGACTGAAATTCATTCTGGGCTGACTGCGTCTGCTGAAGTTCTTCTCCGCAGGAGACACATTCGAATTCTTCCTCTGGATTGACAGCCCCGCACATGGGACACTCCACAGTCTCCGAAACGGGTACCAGTTCCTGGGAGGTTTTCTGGAGTGCGACATCCTCAAAAAAATCATCGAACGCATCAGCAGCGAGAGAGTCATCTTGAACAGGTACCGAGATGGTCTCGCCGCACTGAGGGCATCTTGCCAGACTCCCTGCTTTATCATCAGGAGCAGACAGAATTTTCTGGCAAAACCGGCACTCAAACTCGATGGTCAAGGATCAGTCACTTTCTCAAGCAGTATTCAAGTATCATACGTCAGCTTGAAGTTTATTGATTTGTCATTTCAGCATAACAGGTGCCACCAACAAGGACAGAAAAGGGAATCAGAAAGAGGTAGACAAACGCCATAAAAAATATCATCACGATCGGGAACCAGACGGGAGGCCCAGCCCCCCGATCCATTCCCACAGTCGCGAATACAAGCGATAGATAGGGAACGAGCACAATGCTCCCCAGTACCAGGGAAATGAGAAACAGCGACATCAGATTTCCCTGGGTGATTTTGCGGGATTGCGTCAGTGATTCAATCCCAGGCAGATTCCTGTCAATCAGCAGATAGGGGTAAGCGCCGAACATCAGAGCAATGATGATGCCTGGTATAATCAGACAGATATAACCCAGTGCATACATAAAAATGAACAACAGGCTGCAAAGCAGCATTCTGCCCAGATAAGGCCAACCACTGAATAATTCATTGAAACTCGGTTGCTCACCCCGCACCAGTTTCAAAATATACGAAAGCACTCCCAACAGGAAATAAAACTGAAACACGGCGTTGATCAGTAACACAACGATATAGCCCAGAATTCCCAGTGCGATCAAGACTCCCGGCTCGGGCTCCCCCAGCAAGGCAACTGCACCAACGCCCAGAGCAATAAACAGGATTAAAACAGCAACGGAGCAAAGGACTGCCAGAATGTAAGCCAGAAAATGAACTCCGATCACACGTCCCAGGTTCGACGAAAATACTCCCCAGGCCCTGGAAAGGACTGCCCCCACTTCAATTTTGCGGGGCTCCCCTGATCCAGGCCCCGGAGACTGCAGCGTTTCGCCGCAATAGTCGCAGTTCAGAGCCCCCGCAGGAGCTTCTTCGCCACACATCGGGCAAACCGTCTGGCCAGTTGATAGAACACTCTCTTCCTCGCGAAGTGTTCCCTCTGCCAGAAAACTCGACTCTTCAGGGACTGGAGTGCCTGTATCACTCCCCCCTTCATCAGCCCGGCTGAGAGAGGTCATCCCCTCCGGAACAGGAACCGAGATGGTCTCGCCGCACTGAGGGCACCTTGCCAGGCTACCTGCTTTGTCGTCAGGAGCCGACAGGACTTTCTGGCAATACCGGCACTCAAATTCAATCGTCAACGAATCGGGACTTTCTCAGGCGGAGATCACAAGCGTTTCAGCAGGGTTTGTTTACTGGTTGGTCATTTCAGCATAAGCCACAGTCTGGACCATGTAGGTGAAGGGAATGATGAAGATCAAACCAAAAAACAGAGTCACGACCCCTCCCACCAGCGTAATCAATCCCAGCAGCAGCGAAAGGCCGAAGAAACTTAGCTTGTTCCCGACCATCACGTCCTTCGCCTTGGTAAAGGAATCAAGGCCTGGCAAATTCCGATCAATCAGAATAAAAGAGAACGGCCAGAACATGAGTGAGAAGATGATTCCCGGAATGATTAACGCCACGTACCCCAGTAAAACGACCAGTCCATAAACGATACTGCAGAGAATCATTCGACCGAGATAGGGGCCGCCACTAAACAGCTCATTAAACTCGGGATTTTCCCCCCGAACGATCTTGAGAAAGACAATCTGCCCCCCCAGTTGAAAATACATATAGACTAAGAAGACCATTGCATTCTGCAGCAGCAACAGCAGGAAGATGGCCACCATGGTCCCTTCCCCTCTTCCACCCGCCTGCATAATCGAAACCTGGATGATCTGCATAAAGAAGCCGATCACCGAGGAAGCGACCATGTATACGCTGCCGGCGACGAGCGGAATGGCGATCGCCAATCCCAGGTTGGCTTTGTAGAGTTCCCACGCCCGGGAAAATGTATCACTGATGTTGAACACCCGGGGTTCCCACGCTCCTCGACCGGAGCCTGAGGATGCCTTTAGAGTCTCCCCGCAGTATTCACATTTCACGGCCCCGGCCGGCACATCTTCCCCACACATCGGGCAGACCGTCTTACTACCGGCTAGAAAACTCTCTTCCTCACTGACAGTCTGCTCTCCCAGAAAACTGGATTCTTCAGGAACAGGAGCGTCAAATTCGTCGAAACCATCATCTTCACTGGCGGGGACGTCGGGCATCGGCACAGTGACTGCTTCGCCGCATTGGGGACATTTTGCTCTGCGGCCCGCCTTATCATCTGAAGTTTTGAGAACTTTGTTACAATGTGAGCAACTAAATTCGATCGTCAAGCCGCCGTCCCCCTCAAATCCAGGTTGTCAAATTATTCAGCTATTCTGCCATGACCTCAGCCATGATTTCATCAGGGATATTAAAATTCGCTGTCACACTCTGCACATCTTCATGGTCTTCAAGTGCTTCCATCAGCTTGAGCACTTTTTTACCATCTTCCACGTCCAAGTCTACAGTTGTCTCAGGAATCCGTGAAATTTCAGCCAGATTGGTGGGAATCTGCTTCTGCTCAAATACATCAGCCACCTGCTGGAAGGCCTCCACACTGCAGGTCACTTCATAGACATCGCCGTTCGCTGCGACATCATCTGCGCCTGCCTCCAGGGCGATTTCAAACAGCTCATCCTCTTCCACGTTTTCGCAGGGAACCAGGAACAGCCCTTTCCGCTCAAACATCCAGGCGACACAGCCGGTGCTCCCCAGGTTACCGCCGTGTACTTCAAAGATTTTCCGAACTTCACCAGCTGTCCGGTTTCGATTTTCAGTCAGAATGTCGCATAAGACAGCTACGCCGGCTGAACCGTAACCTTCATAAACCAGCTCTTCGAAATTCTCCCCTGAGAGCTCACCGCATCCCTTTTTGACTGCACGGTCAATGTTATCTTTGGGCATACTGGCTTTGCGGGCTTTATCAATTGCATAGCGCAGCGCCAGATTCATTACCGGATCACCGCCCCCGTGCTGGGCAGCGACAATAATCGCGCGACTCAATTTCCCAAAAAGTTTCCCGCGCTTCTTATCAACCACCCCTTTCTTGGCGGCGATATTAGCCCAATGTGAATGACCTGCCATGGAAGTTTTCGCTTAACTCAAAAATGTGTGGAAGATCACTGCGCGGAACTCACGCAGTGTGAAATGGAATTGCACCAATACTACTATAATTTCAGGGGGATTGAAAACGATTACTGACTCAGTTTTTGCTGAAGCTGATCAATCAGCTTAGAGTCCGGAGGGGAGGCCTTTCGGGCTGCATCCAGCGCCTTTTTCCAGAGTTCCCGCGCCTGCTCGTTCTTATTCAATTCGTGGTAACAATCCGCGAGATGGTCCAGAATTGTACTGTCTCCGCCACCGGGCAGTTTGCTGGCTTTTTCCAGATAAGTCAGGGCTTCCTCATATTTCTTCAGTTTGAACAGAACCCAGCCCATACTGTCGAGGTAAGCCATGTTGTCGGGTTCGGATTTCAACGCAATCCGAATCATCTTTTCTGCTTTTTCCAGGTTTTTCCCCTGGTCAGCATAGAGATATCCCAGGTCGTTATTGATGGAAGGATTGCTCGGATCCTCTGCCAGCATCTCTTCCAGCACCTTTTCTCCCTTGAGGATATCCCCCTTCTGCACATAGGTATTCGAAAGCATCATCTTGATCTGATAGATGCGTTCTTTCTGTTGCGGATATTTTTTGATAAAGCTCTGCATCTGCTCGATGGCGTTATCCCAGTCACGGGCATGGTAATAAATCCAGGCATGCTGATAGTCCAGCATGGGATATCTGGGAGCGGCCTGTCGCGCTTCTTCATTGACTTTCAGAGCCGCGGCCGTTTCTCCATTACGCTCACGGGCATCTGCCAGAAATGACATCAGATTGATCCGCTGTGGTGCCAGCAACGGGTTCTCCACCGCTTTCTGCAGCAGTTCAGACAACTCGCCATATTTGTCTTCTTCTCTCAACAACTGGCTGTATTCCTGCAGGATCAGCAGCGTCCAGTTACCCCGGATCTGGGGCTTGGAGTGTTTTCCGGCTGCATCGATGGCAAACTGGTAAAATTCTCCAGCTGCCTTGTTATCACCCGCCTCAGCAGCCAGTTTGGCAATCAGAAATCCGGAGAAGACGTCGACACCCGGGGGATCCTTCTCTTTCTGTTTTTCTGCTTCCGCTACCAGAGCACTTACCAGCTCTTTGTCCTTGGACATCTTTTGCAGGTCAGACTGAATTCTGCGGATCCCGTCTCCGGACTGCACAATCTGCGAGAGTGTGGTAATCAGTTTGTCATACTTTTTGTTTTTCTCGTACAATGACAGCAGACCTGCCAGCCCGTCTACATCCGAGGATTCACCGATCGATTCCAGGTAGGTCTTTTCAGCATCAGCAAAACGACCGGCTTCTCCGTACTGTTCGGCCAGGTAGTAATGCAGGGTCCGGTTGTACTTGTCTTTAGCAGCCAGTTTTTCAAGACGGGGAATCAGTTCGTCAGACTCGTTTAAAGCAGCCAGGATTTCCGCCAGAAATTCGTACGCCTTCCGCCCCTTCGACTGTAACTGTTCATCAAAGTAAGACTGCAGAGAGTCCAATGCCTGCTGGTACTGTTTGGAGCGGAAATAGACCTGTGCCAGATGATACTTGAGAATTCCGGGGCGGCCTTTCTGCGACTCCGCCGCCTTGTTGAAGGCTTCCACCGCCAGCTTGAGTCGATCCGTCTCCAGGAACGACTGCCCGATTCGCTCAAACAGCTTTCCCTGCTTGGCCTCCAGTTGCTCGCGCGTGTTGAATTCAAAAGTAAAATCATCCGGTTTGGTCAGTGCCTGGAAAACGACTTCCCAGCACTTTGCAGCTTCTTCCTTTTTTCCCAGGCGTTCATACAGATTGGCCTGATCGTGTTTGATGATCACATACACGCCCGACTTTTTATCGATCGAGGGCGACTGTGAAGCTTTTTCCAGAAAGTTGACCGCTTCTTCAAAGCGTCCCTGGCCTGCCATATGCAGCCCCAGTTTCCGCATCAGTTCATAATCCCCAGGATCGAGCTCAACCGCTTTCTGGGCATATTCGATGGCTTCCTCAGTTTTATCCAGCCCCGAAGCCAGACGAATCAGCACCCGGTAAATTTCGAGGGAATTGGGATTGTCCTCCATCGCCTTCTTATACGCTTCATAAGCACCGACAAAATCGTTGCGGGCTTCGCGCATTCGTCCGGTCATGTACCAGGCGGCAGAATCAATTTTTTGCTGCTCCATCGGCGAGCGGGGTTTGGCAGGCACGAAAGGCAGAACGACATCATCTGCGATCCCCTCTTCCAGGGTAAAGACTTTAGGAGACGCCTGTTTCTGAGTCGACTTCTCCCCTTTCTTCCCGGGCATCTCAGCCACGAGCAACTCAGGACTGAGGAAAATCAACAAGGCGGGTAAGAACAGGAACAGCCGGCACAATACCGGCATTATGGAAAACCGACTCATCATTCGAACTCCATTTAAAACAGAGATTTCATAGACTCTTGAGCGCATTCACACCGACCAGTGCCACTCCGCCTCAGGCAGACGTACCACAGCAGGTCCGGGGAACGCTACAGGCAACCCGTATCAGGGTTGTGGAAAACAGTGACGGTACCAGCAGATACAATCAATGCGTGCATTTATTGTAACGCCTTTTCACTATCTTCTCCAAGCCTGCTTTTGCCGGAATCCCGTTTTTTCGCTGCGGGACTCAAAAGAAAACGCACAGGGTCAGAAGACAGAAAAGTTACTGGCAACAGTGCGAAACGGCAGGGGATCCCCAGAGGTACAGTAGCGCAATTCTACTTTTTGGTCGAGGAAGACTTCTTCTTCGGTACCTTCTTTTTGGTCGTCTTTTTAGCAGCCGACGACTTCGAGGCGGCTTTTTTGGTCGTCTTTTTAGCGGCCTTGGTTTTCTTGGCAGGCACCTTCTTTTTCACCTTGGTAGCCGCTTTTTTGCTCTTGGTAGCCGCCTTCTTCTTTTTCACCGTCTTCTTTTTCTGTTTGGACATCGGATTGGCAAACAAAGCTTCCAGACGGCTGGGAGCGTCCATCAAATCCACGCCCTCTTCAGGCAACGGATGTTTATCCAGATCAAAATCAACCTGCAGCTCTTCATCAGTCGCCAGGCAGCGCAACAGATGGCTGAACAGGGGAGCATCCGACTTACGCACTGTCGACTTCAGGTTGTCGCTGGCCGTATCGATGCTTTCTTCCGAAGGCAACAGACCTAACCATTTACTGGCATGCAGAATCTTTTCATCCGCTGGAACCAGATGACTTCCCAGCACAACCTGTAACGTGTGATTCAGTACAAAAGGCGTCAGAGCCTTCATCCGGGTTAACTGTTTCTGTGCCTGCTCGAGTGTCTTCTTCCGCATCCCTTCCAGGTCAAAACAGAATTCTTTATCAAAGACGTATTGTAGTACCGAACGGATCCGGTACGAACGCCATTCCGCATCGCCTACCTGAGCAAAAACCGATTCCAGTTCGGAAATCGTGCTGACCCGAATTTCATTCAGGTCGTGGAACCCGTCGAGCAGGTCCTCAAAAACCTGGTCGGCCAGTTCATTGGTTGTATTCTCCAGACAGATACCATGCAGAATCGTCTCTAACACAGGACGGTCGTATTTGGGTAATGTGGCCGAATACCGCTTTTTGAGAAGCGTCATCAACTTTTTGCAAATCGCCTGTTTATCCGACGTCGATATTTTTTTAGCAACCATATCTGTCTGCGTAATATTTGAGTTAGTTCAATAAGGAATGAATTTGAAAACAGCGACTGTGATCACTCACAGCTCCGCTGTCCCTCAATCTTCTTGGGATGCCTCTTCGGTAGGACCATCTTCTTCAGAAGAAAGATGCTTCGCTGACTCTTCCTGTTCTCTTTCGTGTTGTAACTCATCCAGGATACGCATTGTATCCATGGTATCTTTCACTGCAGTGTCCTGTACAAACTTGATCACGGGCGTGTAGCGTGTCTGAATTCGATCGGCAATTTTGGATTGAATGAACCCGCGGGCCGATTCCAGACCATGCATGCAGAGTGCTTTTGACTTCTCATCCCCCATGATCGAAATATAGACCTTGGCTGACTGCACATCGGGTGCCACATCAACGTGTAATACTGTCACGTTGCGGATCCGTGGATCGCGCAACTGAAACAGGATTGTTGTACTTACAGTTTCCAGTATCGCCTGAGCGATTTTTGCTAGTCGACGTGATGTCATTCAGTTCTCGCCTGCATTCCCTGTCTGATTCGCAGCAGCTTAAGAGCTGGAATCCAAAGTTCGTTTGACTTCGTTAATCCGGAATGCTTCCAGCAGGTCTCCCTCTTTAATGTCATTGAAACCGGATAGCAGAATACCGCATTCCATGCCTTCCCGAACCTCCTTGACATCGTCCTTTTCCCGCTTCAGCGAGGCAATTGGATACTGATTCAGAATCTTCTGATCCCGGATCAAATGTACCCGATCGTTGCGGTTGATCGTGCCATTCAGAACACGGCATCCGGCAATCTTTCCGAAGCGGCTGATCGAGAATGTCTGCAGGACCAGTGCCCGACCGGTCTGCTCCTGAACCAGTTCCGGACGCAGCAGGCCTTCCAGCGACGCCCGGATATCATCGACCACCTCATAGATAATACTGTAACGGCGGATCTCCACATCTTCCTGTGTCGCCAGAGCAGTCGCCCGATCTTCCGCCACCACATGGAAGGCGATGATAATCGCATCCGAGGCGGTCGCGAGATAGACGTCGCTCTCATTCACACCACCGATCCCTTCGTGCAGGATCTTAACCCGGACTTCCGGATGTTCGAACTTGCCGATTTCGCTGCGAATCGCTTCCAGTGAACCTGGCGTATCCGCTTTGATGATCAGCGGCAGATCCTGAATCGCCCCTTCACGGGCAGACCCCAGAATATCTTCCAGTGTCCGCGGTCCGCCACTGTGACGTGACAGTGTATCGGTACGCCCTTCATGACGACGCTCCTCGGCCAGTTCGCGGGCCTGCTCGATATCATCGACCACCACGAAGTGATCGCCGGCTCCCGGTACTGAATCCAGACCAGTGACTTTGACGGGCATCGAGGGCGGTGCCTCTTCGATCTGCTGATCGGTATCATCGTACATGGCACGAATGTAGCCGTAAGACTTACCGCAAATCACGGCGTCGCCAATCCGCAAGGTCCCCTTCTGGACGATCAGCCAGGCGACCGAACCGCGGCCTTCATCGCGGAAGCCTTCCAGACAGACCCCGACGGCAGGTCGATTCGGATTGGCTTTCAGTTCATGCAGTTCCGCGGTCAACAAGAGAGTTTCCAGCAGGTTGTCCAGGCCGGTCCCCTTCAAAGCAGAAACGCGAACGACTTCGGTTTCGCCCCCCCACTCCGCTGGCAGTACGTTCTGAGCTGTCAGATCCTGCAGCACTTTCTGCTCGTTGATATCGGGAAGATCGATTTTATTCATCGCCACAACCATCGGAACCCCGGAGGCCTTAACGTGACTGATACTTTCTGCCGTCTGAGGCATGACACCGTCGTCAGCGGCGACCACCAGCACGACCATGTCGGTCACGTTGGCTCCCCGGGATCGCATTTCGCTGAATGCCGCGTGACCCGGAGTATCCACGAATGTCAGTTTGTGATCGTTATATTCAATCTGATAAGCGGCGATATGCTGAGTAATTCCACCTGCTTCGCCTTCCACCACTTTGGAATTCCGCAAGGTGTCAACCAGAGTTGTCTTACCATGGTCCACATGCCCCAGTACAGTAATGATCGGTGGACGGGTAACGAGATCCTCGGGAGCATCTTCCTGCTCCATGATTTCCTCGACCAGCTCCTGGGCACCTTTCTGTTTCTTGAACGTCAGGTCCACGCCCAGTTCCATTGCCACGGCCAGAGCAGTCTCTTCCTCAATGATCTGGTTGATAGTGACCATCTCACCGAACTCTTTAAACAGGATCGACATGATTGTCTTCGCAGGACGTCCCATCGCTTCTGAGAGACTCCGCACTGTCATCGGCAGTTCCACTTCAGCCTCTGTCTTATGAACGATATTGGATGAATCATGTTTACGCTTGGTCCGGCGAGGACGGCGACCGACAACTTCCTGCTGCTCACCACCCTCGGCAGCAAAGCCCCGGCGGCCTTCCTTACGCTGCTCGCGACGTTGCTTTCGCGCCTCGACCAGACTCAGGCTGCCACGACGCTGTTTACTGTCTTCATCTATTGAATCGCGATCTTTATCGCGTTTCTTCTGTTCGGTGTGTTGTGCCAGGTGAGCTGCCAGCGGGCTTTTCTGCTCGAGGATGTCTGCTGTCAAACGCACCTCAGGCTTCTGCGCCTTCTCTTCTTTTTTCTTCGGTTTGGGAATGACCGGCTGCTTGTAAGCCGGTGGAGCCGCTACGGAAGGCAGAGCCGTCTTACTCTTGGATTTAGGCTGGGGCTTGGAAGACCGCGGTGAGCCAATTGGTTTCATCTCACGGATGCTGGAGGTCGGTGCGCCTCCTGCCGGTACATAATCATCCCGACTGATGACCTGTTCGGACTCCGTTTTCTCATCTTCAGGAGGTTTCGGAGATTCTTCCGTTTTCCTCTTCAGGGGTCCGGATGCAGCCTCGGCCGTCTCAGCCGATTCTTTCGCAGTAGTTTCTGCTTCAGCTGCCTGCTCGGTCTCAGCAGCAGTCTGCGGTTCCTCTTCATCCTGCTCTACCGCAACTGAGGATCTTCCTTCTTCCTCTGATTCCGGTCTGTCATCTTCAGCTTTTGATTTAGGAGTCGCTCGGGAAGGCTGAGGACGGGATGTCATCGCCTTGATTGTCCGCATCTTCTGAGGCTCCCGCTGAGGTGCCATCGCGGCCTGGTCAGCCTGATCTTTAGCCCCTTCAGCAGGTTGCTCCTGCTGCTTGAGATAATCAATCACGATATCACGTTCCTCGGGCGTGATGCTGGCCAAAGCGGAGTTTTTGAGCTTCACTCCCGCCTTGTTACATTCATCGATCAGCACCTTGCTGTCCATTCCCAACTCTTTTGCAAGAGCAAAAATACGAATCTTCAACAGCCCTTCTCCCGTGAACAATTCTGCAACGTCCCATCAGATCCTGTCAGATCCAGACACATTGCCAGTTGAGGCAACAGCCTCATAACACTTACTCGTAATAAAACGATTTATTCCTGCTTCTCTGTCGATTCTTCTACTTCGTTTTCCACCTGCACCGGCTCATCTGCGGAGCTCTCTACAGACTCAGAATCGGTCGCCACTTCTGTCTCGTTTTCCACAACTGCCGTGTCTTCAGATTCTTCTGGATCGGAAGCTGCTTCAACAGGTTCGGAAGCAGCACTTTCTGTAACCGACTCAGCCGCAGCTTCTGTTTCAGTCGAGGCTTCCTCAGCAGGTGCGTCATCACCCTCCGAAGCAGCAGCGACATCTGACAGCCCCTTCGCAGGTGCAACAGGTGCAGCAGGTGCCGTCCCTGCCGGCTGATTCTGCTGTGCCTGCTTCATAGCTTCTTCTTCTGCTTCCACCCGTTCACTTTCACGATCAGCCACTTCGACAATCTGCTCGCACTGTTCGGCTGTCAGGCCACCCAGTTCAGCCAGCTGATCCGGTTCAATCACCGACAGATCGTAATAACTGAAGAAGCCCTGAGAGACCAGGCTTTCGGCCAGCTCTTCAGAAACTCCCGGAATCGAGGAAAAGGCTTCCACGGTTTTATCCAGCTGTTCGTCCAGCTCGGTCTGGGTCATCACTTCGATATCCCAGCCGACCAGCTTGGACGCCAGCCGCACATTCTGTCCTTTACGACCGATGGCCAGAGGCAACTGATCGTCACGCACCAGAACAATGACCCGGCCCAGCATGGGGCACAGGATCACATCTTCCACTTCGGCAGGCTGGAGCGAATTGGGCACCAGTACCTGCAGTGAGTCGTTCCAGCGGACAATATCAATACGTTCACCCGCCAGTTCGTCCACAATATTCTTAATCCGGGCACCCCGCATACCAACACAGGCACCGACACAGTCAATGCTGCTGTCGATACAGGATACCGCCACTTTGGAGCGGTAACCCGCCTCGCGTGCCAGCGACCGGACATCAATAATTCGATCAGCAACTTCCGGAATTTCCAGTTCAAACAAACGACGTACCATATCAGGATGGGTCCGTGAAAGAATGACTTTCACCCGGCTGCCCGCCTTGCGAACATCCAGAACAATCGCCCGCACCCGGTCCCCTACACGAAATGACTCACCCGGAATCTGCTCGCCCCGGGGCAGGATGCCTTCAATCTTTCCCAGGTTAATCAGGACTGCGCCGCCTTCCACACGAGACACTGCGCCGGAAACCGACTGGTACTGCATTTCCATGTATTCATCAAAAACCGTATCGCGCTCTGCTTCACGGATCTTCTGAATCATCACCTGCTTGGCCGTCTGTGCTGCCACACGTCCCAGAATTTCTCCCAGAATGTCCTGTGCCAGCTTTTCATTATCGCAATAGACGGTTGGTTCCCCAGAATCACGATTGATGTCGACTGTCAGTTCGTGATCATCCCCAAAGTGCCGGCGGGCCGCAGACAGAATCGCCTGCTCGATCCCACTAAACACGATCTCTTTATCGATGCTTTTATCGCGTTGAATGGCATCAACAATTCGGAGAACTTCCTTACCGTCCATAATGTGTTTCCTTCATTCGACAGTTGATTTTTCAACTGACTCGAAAACTACTCAAACAAGACCTGAACCGGTCAAATCTCTATCTATACTTAACTGAGTCCCGGGGACTCAACTCCCTGATGGCTCTGCCATTAACAAAAAAAAGCGGGAACATGCCCACTTTATGACTACCTGTACCACCGCAAAACGGCGACCAGGCATAGCCGCGATTGGCCTTTGACAACGCAACCAACGCGACAATCGGATTGGTGAGCAAATGCTCGAGTTCCAACCAGCCTACATATGAGAGGACTCCATTCGAGTTTACGAATGCCGATTCATCACAAAGAAACAAACAGCCAATCTGGCATGTTACCCCTTGCAAACACAAAACATACTGAACACCAGTATGTAAAACCATTGCGCATAGAGCACCATGGTCAATACTCTACTCTGAGAAATTAATCTTCGCGCGTTCAGATGTCAAGCACCGCAGGCAACTATTTCATAACGACTTAACTTCAACCATTCCGCTTACAAGAAAGTCAGCCAAACAGTGATCTATTGATCAGTTTCGCAGAATTTGCCAACCGTTTCTCACAACGGGAAGCCCACATCCATTTTTCCAAATTCCCCTTGTTGGCCGAGAATTGCTCTCCATCAAATCATTGAACTATCATAGTATCTTAGGAGCCCCCTCGGAATCGTCGACCCTTTTTCCGAGAATCCGGGTTTGTAGAGTCTGAGTATCAAGTCTGAATTTCTATAAGGATGATCCACCTATGCCCCGCTTTCTGCCCGCTCTGATCATTTGCCTGGGACTGCCGCTCGCCGCTGCAGCACAGCCCACACCGACCACACCAACTACCAATGACCCCTTTGCCCAGTTGAAAATGCAGGCTGACCAGGCCCAGCAACAGGGGGACTATGCCAAATCCATTCAGCTCGCTTCTCAGGTTTTGCAGCAGAATCCCAGTGATCATGTTGCCTACTACCTGAGGGCCAGTGCTCGCGTGGAATCAGGCCGCGAACAGGGTAACACCCAGACCATCCGGGAAGGAGTCGGTGATTCACGCGAAGCCATCCGCTATAGCCAGAACCAGAATGTCAACTACTATCTCCCCTATCTATATGGGATGATGAACCTGGCAGTCATGGAGAATAAGAAAAGCCACGCTGAAACCGCCCTGAATGTCGCGAATCAGATTCTGGCACGCCCAAATCTCACTCCTGAAGAGCGGGCCAACTTCCATTACCAGCGGGGGATGATTTATCTCCCCCTCAACAAGCCCCGGGAGGCAGCCCAGGACTTCACGGAAACGATTAAACTTTCCCCCAATCACTTTGCAGCCCTGCTCGCTCTACCTGATGCATATGCACTGGCAGGTGAAAACGATCAGGCACTGGCCAGCTTTAATCAGGTGATTCAGAAACAGCCCGATTCGCCCGTCGTCTATAACAACCGGGCCATGTTCTACCAGCAACAGGGAAAACTCCAGGAAGCCATCAACGACTTCTCCCGGGCCATTCAGATTGACCCCAATTACCACCACGCCATTACGAACCGTGGTTTTGCCTACCTGGAAGGGGGCAAACCGGACACCGCGGAAGCAGACCTGACCCAGTCCCTTTCCATTGTCCCCGAGCAACCTTTTGTACTGGGCATGCGAGGCGAAGCACGTCTGTTGCAGGGAAAAATTGCTGAAGCCATCCAGGACCAGGCCCGGGCTGTCCAGCTCGATCCACAGAATCCGGCCCTGCACTCCGACCTGGGCTTTTCCTACTTCTTTAACCAGAACTTCGGAGAAGCACTGAAACAATTCGATCAGGCCACACAACTGTCACAGGATCAGATGAAAGTCCTCAACCCCTGGATTTACCTGGCAATGGTCCGCAACAACCAGAAAGCTGCCGCGGATGCAAAATTCCAGACGGTTCTCAACCAGAAACCAGAAGCCCGCGACTCCGTCGACATGCTTACTGCGTACCTTATGGGAGGTGTCACCGAAGCAGACCTGCTCAAATCCATCGACCAGAAGGATCCGCAACGCAAGCAGGCACAAACCTGTGAAGCACACTATTTCATCGGACAGAAAGCATTGCTGGCAGGCGATACAGCAACTGCGACGCAGAACTTTCAGCAGGCTCTGAATACGGGAATGCGAAACCTGTCCGCTTATCGTGGTGCCCAGTATGCACTTAAAAAATTCTGATTTCGCTGAATGTACAACAGAAAGAGCCCCGTCAGGCCAAACCTGACGGGGCTCTTTTTTTCGATGTCTCTGTTAAGAATCAGACGCCGCAGATTACCGAAGCACTGGCCTGCCCAAAGGTCGTCGTGCTGATCTTCAGGAACAGCTTGTTATCTGTCGGCAGCGGTTCATTTCGAACCACATTCAACGGACAGTTCGTATCCTGAGTTTCGTAGTTCAAGGTTGCTGGAATCACTCCCTGCTTCAGCCCCACCAGTGAACCACTGGCCTCAACAATACCACAGGCAGAACCGGAATTGCCGAAGTAACTCTTCAGGGCCGTTACGGGAACTTCATTCGCTTTATCACCGAAGATATCGCTGATCGCCTGGTATTCTTCAACGTCCAGCCTGGAATCTCCCAACCCATGAGCGTTGATGTGACCAATATCTCCCGCTTCCACACCTGCGCGCTTGAAGGCCAGTTTGATTGCGTTGGCGATTGAAACACGGGTCTCGGGAGTACCATCGCGATTTACGACACAGGAAGCACCAGTCCCCAAAAGTTCGCCCCAGACCTTGGCCCCACGCTTCTCAGCATGGGACTTTTCTTCCAGCAGCAGCGAGCAGGCCGCTTCCCCTGCGACCTGACCATTGCGCGCCTTGTCAAAAGGCCGGGACCGCTTTGAAAATTCCTCAGGTGAGTCAGCCAGTTCATCCCACAGTTTTGCGTGGATCGATTTCACCTCATGAACCCGGGTTCCGGTCACGCCAGCAACCATCACGTCAGCCCAGTCGCGTTCAATAATCCGCTGTGCCTCTCCCAGCACAAGATTTCCGGACGCTTCAGCCTGGGTAATGGAGTTACTCGGACCACGGGCATCCATCACGATTCCGATATGGCAGGCCGGCATATTCGGCAGATATTTCAGCAACCAGAGTGGTTCCATTTTGGGAAGCCCCTCTGCCCCCCACCGTTCGTAATGGAACTCGGTACCTTCAGTACATTCCATGCACGCGGAGTAAAGAACCTCGGGAGGACTGAGCATCAGATTCGCCCCGAACTCAATTCCGAAACGTTCGCTGTCAACTGCTTCCAGATCAATACCTGAATCATCCATCGCCAGATTGGCAGAAGCGACTCCCAGTTGAATTTCGCGGCACATCACCTTCAGGCTCCTGCGCTGCTGTTTCAGATACACTTTCTTGATCGTGCTGTCATTGAAATCAGCAATCTCAGCCACACAGGAATCTGGAGTTGCCAGATAAGAGTACATCTCCGATTTCTTAATGCCTGAAGTACCCGACATCAGACTGTTTTGAAACGCTTCTGCTCCAATTCCGATCGGGCTGAGGATTCCCATCCCGGTGATCAGAATACGACGTCGTGATTCTGTATTCATTTGAATCTCTTTAGAAAGTCCCGCTTATCAAATCTGCCGGCTGCCTGTGAATAATGTAACTGCATCGTAGAGGATAATTCGGCCCAGACAAGACTTTTGCCTGCTCCAGTAACAAAAACCCCTATCCCAAGGGCAGATCCTGCTGATTTTCAGGAAGTTGGGACGAAACGCTGACTGCCTGACTCTCCGTTTGAACCCAGCTCAACGACAGAGGGCAGACATAAATACACTATCCAGACCCAGTAAAGCGCCTGCAACAGGAGATAGTCAAGACAATCAAGGCTGGTTTTTCAAGCCTGAGGCGACCGTGAGATCAAGATTTCATTGGGAAATTCTGACGGAACCAGCAGGTCGCTCAATGACAGTGCATCACATATACATACGACCACATGCGATAACGCAAAAACCTGTCCCGAATCAGGACGCTTTCTGCAGAATCAGACAGGCATTATGCCCGCCAAAACCGAAGCTGTTTTTCATCACCCGCTCCAGCTTCATTTCGCGTGGCTCGTTCGGGATATAATCGAGATTGCATTGCTCGTCGGGGTTATCCAGATTGATCGTGGGAGGCGCGACCTGCTCCATCAGAGCCTTAACACCTACGACAAATTCTACTCCACCCGAAGCCCCCAGCAAATGCCCCAGATGCCCTTTCGTGCTCGAAACCGGCATGGATTTCACATGAGACCCGAAGACCGTATTGATGGCGACCGTTTCAGCAACGTCACCCAAGGGAGTACTGGTACCGTGCGTATTGATGTAGTTAATGTCTTCCGGATTCAGGCCGGCATCTTTGATCGCATGCAGCATGGCACGAGCAGCACCACGCCCTTCCGGATCGGGAGCCGTCATGTGGGTTCCATCTGCAGACATTCCGTATCCCACAACTTCAGCCAGAATCGGCACGCCCCGCTGCTTTGCATGCTCGTACTCTTCCAGCACGATAATTCCGGCACCCTCCGCCATCACAAACCCGTCACGATCGCGATCGAAGGGACGGCTCGCTGCCTGGGGATCGTCATTCCGTGTCGACAGAGCATTCATCCGGGCAAAACCGGAAAGGCCCATCGGTGTTACAGCTGCTTCGCTCCCGCCGGTCACCATGATGTCAGCCACATCGTTTTGAATCAGCTTGAAAGCATCGCCTATCGCATTAGTGGCGGAAGCACAGGCCGTTGCCACAGCACTGTTAGGCCCCTTCAGTTCATACGCCACTGAAATATTTCCGCTGGCCGCATTCACCATCAGCTTGGGAATCATGAAGGGAGAAACACGAGCCGGCCCCTGATTGTAGAGTTTGTCGTGCTGGTTTTCGATCTCATTCAAACCGCCGATTCCACTGCCAATCAGAACTCCTCTGCGATAGGGGTCCCCCTCAAAGTCTTCCAGTTGTGCCTGGCGGTAGGCGATATGCGCCCCGACCAGACCGAACTGGACAAAACGATCAACGCGTTTCAGGTCTTTCGAGGAAAGATTGGTATACTCGGCTGCATTGAAATCTTTGATTTCGCCGCCAAAACGGACTTTGTAGTCGGAGCAGTCAAAGCGTTCGATAGGACCGACACCACTTTTGCCAGCACACAACTTGTCCCAAAACTCTGAGACATCTAAACCCAGAGCCGTTACGACAGAAACTCCGGTAACGACGACTCTCCTGCGCATCCGAGAACACTTCCTACAATGAAAAGACAGGACCCTGTAGATTCAAAACACTTGACGTACAACGCTGATCAGTCTGTGATCAATCAGCTGGCTTTTTCTGTGATGTAGCCCACCACATCGCCGACAGTTTTGATTTTGTCATAGTCATCATCAGGAATGGTTACGTCGAATTCGTCTTCAAATTCCATAACCAGTTCTACGATGTCGAGCGAATCGGCCTTCAAGTCGTCGATAAATTTGCTGTCGAGTGTAATGTCTTCTTTGGGATGGCCTAACTGCTCGCTTACGATACCAACCACTTTTTCTTCAATTGACACGCTTCTTCTCCTTCACCGTCTTAGTGATTTTTTTACTTTTTCTATGGCTGGAAACATCTTTACCATATCAACTTGAATGGATTCACCAACAGTTGTAGCGATGATATATCCAGTTTCCCGATTTATGTAAACCTTAAAATGAGACAAGAATTATGAGTCTTGTCTACTCCACCAGAGTTATCTCTTAATTAGCGTCGACCAACTTTACCAGTCTGACAACGCCCGATTTTGACTTCTGGTAGAATTTCCCTGTCGGGCTTCCGTAAGTTGTTGTAGCACAGATCGATAGATTAGATCAAGCTCTGTCTTGCCAGGTCCGATGAACCGGAACACACCACTGTCCGTTTGCATGCACCTTTCCTGAAGCCTCGATCCTGCCTCGCACCCTCTCCCTATGAATCGTTGACAGTTTCACAGGAAATCTTGCGGTTGATCCGCTTCATCAGCCCCTTCAGAACCTTACCGGGACCGATTTCGTAGAACTCGTCAAAACCATCATCCAGCATGGTTCGGATCGAATCTTCCCAGAGCACCGGACTGAGAACCTGACGAATGAGTAATTCGCGGATCTCATCCGGATCTTCATGGATTTTAGCATCCACATTGGAAATCACAGGGATTTCCGGCTTTTTCAGCCCCACTCCCGCCAGCGCTTCTGAGAGCTTGCTGTCGGCCGGTTTCATGATCTCCGTATGAAAAGCACCGGCAACCGCCAGGGGGATAGCACGCCCCCCTTCCTGCTCAGCCAGTTCAGCAGCCCGCTCACAGGCACTGTTCTCACCAGACAGCACAATGTTTCCGGGGCACAGGTAATTGGCAATCCAGATTTTGCCCGCGGCTGAGGCTGCTTCACAGATCTCTGCCACTTTGTCTCGATCCAGCAGCAGGACACTGACCATTCCAGAAGGATTGGCATCCGCTGCAGCCTGCATCGCCTCACCGCGTCGCTGAACGACCCGCAGACCATCTTCAAAACTCATGGCCCCGGCAAACACGAGTGCGGTATATTCCCCCAGGCTCAAACCAGCGGTCATTTCGCACGCCAGAACCTTATCAGGAGCATCGGCCCGCAACATTTCCAGGGCCGCCAGGCTGGTCACAAACAGGGCAGGCTGACTGATGACAGTGGAATCCAGCTCTTCGCTGGGTCCTTCAAAGCAGATCTTCGCCAGATCGTATTGCAGAATCTCCGCAGCGCGATCAAACAGCTCTTTCGCCGCCGGATATTTCTCGACAATGGTTTTACCCATACCTACATGTTGAGCACCCTGTCCGGGAAACAAAAAGGCAATTCTGCTCACGGGTCGATCCCTCTAATTTGATACTGCGCTGATCTAGTTATGACGCCGTTTCCTCAAGCCACTGGCTTTTGAGCCAGATGTTCGGCGATCTGCGAATTGATGCCGCGATCCTTGAACATGATACTTCCCCTCAAGGCATTCGTGATTGAGTGGGCATCACTGGAACCATGACAGATAATACAGATTCCATCAATGCCTAACAGGGGAGCCCCACCGGTTTCATGGTAGCGGAACCGCTTGGCCATTTCCTGAAATGCCTGAAGTGCCTGGCCCTTTTCCTTGTCCAGGCTGCCTAAAATCTGATGGGAAGCTTCCTTCATCAGGAATTCAGCCATCCCTTCGCTGACTTTCAGCACCACGTTTCCGACAAATCCTTCACAGATCAGAACGTCTGCCTCGCCCTGGTACAGACCACGGCCTTCGACATTGCCCACAAAGCTCTCTTTGAGCGGACTCTCGGTCAACAGACGGTAGGTTTCACGATAAAGATCATTCCCCTTCACATCTTCGCTGCCGATGTTGATCAGGCCGACTTTGGGGGATGCGACTCCCAGCACCTCGCGGGCATAAATCTCGCCCATCACAGCGTACTGGTAAAGGTGTGCCGGGCGTGCCGAAGGGTTTGCCCCCACATCCATCAGGACGGCATGGCCGGCTACGGTTGGCAAAGTGACAGCAATTCCAGGACGCTTGACTTCTTTCAGAAAGAGTCGCGTCTTCAGCCCTGAAGCAACAACAGCCCCGGTATTACCTGCACTGACAACCGCATCCACTTCACGCGCAGCCATCAGTTTCCAGCAGACCGAAATCGAACTGTCCGGTTTTGACCGCATGGCTTCGGTAGGCTTCTCTTCCATGCCCACCACCTGACTGGCATGCACGATCGACAGACGCTCTCCGTTGTACCCGGAAGCCTCGATCTGTGACTCAAGAAGATCCTGCGGACCGACCAGCACCACTTCCAGAGCGGGTTCCGCCTGCAAGGCATCAATCGCTCCCTTTATGTTCGGTTCGGGAGCAAAGTCGCCTCCCATTGCATCCAGTGCAATCCGCATTGATGCTTAGTCCTCAGTATCAACGATGGTACGCCCCTGATAGAAACCACAGTGAGGGCAAATGGCATGAGAAGGGGACGCGGTACCACATTGGGGACAATAGGTGGGCTTACTAGCCTTCACACCATTGTGACTGCGTCTCTTACGAGAATTGGATTTTGACATCCGTCTTTTGGGAACTGCCATGAATCAGACCGCCTTAAAACACCTGACTTAACTTAAACTGTATTGAAACAATAACTTACTACATATTTATCATTCAGTGAGCGCACCGGGATCACTCCCGCCCACTTTTCTGACAGGAATCGAACATACTACGCAATTTTTAAAACAACTGTCAAGCTACAGGGCACACATCAGACGATATCAAAAATGATATTTTTCGTTTGTAACACCTGACAAAACATCAGTACACATTATCACCAGCCATCAGATCAGGAAGATCGAGAGTTGACATGACGGAACATCGTAGCAATCGCCCCATTTTCCAGTCCCTGCTCCTCGCCATCACGGCTCTGACAACCTGCCTCACCACATATGAACACCTGTCAGCTGCGGCCGGGCCGATGACACCCCAGGAACTGCAGGCGTTCGGTAAACAGATCCAGCAGACCGCTTATTCGCAGGACGCTGCCAAATTCCGTGCGCTCTTCGACTGGAAAACCTTTATCAATCGGGTGCTCGGCGATTATGAACAGAATCCAGCTGTCAAACAGGCCCTCCAACCGGTCCGTCAGCAGTTGGAAACAGCTTACACGGAAAACAACCAGGGCATCGACTCAGAAATTCTGGCTGAAGTTGGTAGTGGTGCCGACTACCGCTTCCTGGCCATGCGGAAGGAAAACAACGAGTTCAAAGTGATTTTCCGTTTCCTGCGTCCAGACTGGACCCTGAATTACCAGGCACTGATCATTGAAAAGCAGGCCTCTGGTGAACTCAAGATTGTCGACATCGACAGCCTCTCCACAGGCGAACTGATTTCCCAGTCTCTGCAACGGCTCTACCTGCCGGAGATCTACAAGGCACACCTGGACGTCAAAGACAAGCTCTCCCAGGAGGAAACAAGCCGCATTATCAGCCAGAAAAAACGCTACGACTTTCTGACGGCCGACACCGAAAAAACGGATCCGTTCCAGAACTATTCACAACTCCCCAATCAGTACAAAAACGATAAGACCGTTCTGCTCTTTCTGGCTCAGAATACAATCGAAACAGAAAACGACAAAAAATATCAGTCTGTCCTGGGCGCGTATCGCAAATACCACCCACAGGATCCGGCTTCCGAACTGCTCAGCGTCGATTACTTCACGATGACGAAACAGTACAAGCTGGCCATCGACAGTCTGGACCGCCTGACCGCTGCCATTAAAACTACCGATCCCTATCTCTACTCCGTACGGGCCGGGGTACTGATCGAAATGGGCGACACCAGCCTCGCTGGAAAATACGCCGGCAAAGCTTCTGAACTGGAGCCGGACCTCCTGCAGCCCTACCTGCACCTGATTAACCTCTCGGTCATGCAGGGCCAGTTTGACGCGACAATCAAATACCTGGAGATCCTCAACAACAAGTTCGGCTTCGCCTACGAAGACCTGGACCTGAGTGATCTGGAAAATTTTGACAAGTTCACTGCCTCTCCCCAGTTCAAACAGTGGCAGGCCGTCAAAAAAGTGGCTGCCCAACCGAAACAGGGATCGGTTAACTGAACCTCAGCGGGAGCTCGTCTGCTGCAAAACCGGAAGTGCATTGCATTTTTTGAGCGCCAGCAGGGGATAAAACGTCCCGCTGTAGGTAATGAAGTGCCAGCGATCGGTATTCAGCGACCGCGTCCACCAGCGCCCCGAATCACGCTGATGCGACAACAGCCACTGGATGCCTTTCCGGATCTGCGGGTCATCGGCTTTCACGCCACTCTCCCGCAGGACCAGAATCGCCAGTCCGGTCTGGTGGCCGTCACTTTCCAAGTTCTTCCAGTTCCTGGTGGCAGAGTCAAATTCCGGCTCGGCCTGCAGTTTCTCAGCCCGGTTCCCCTTCCCCCAGGCACCGGGAGCAGCAAACGTCCGCAGTGACCACCCCCCGTCGGGCAGCTGGTGCTTCCGCACCATGGAAATCAACGCCTGTTTTTTCTCAGCTGTGAGCAGCTCCGGATAATCTGCCGCGGTCCATAACAACAACAGACGACCATAATCGTGTGGAGGCTCCGTCTCTTTCAAATAGGTCAGCAGGCGTTTGATTTTCCCTTGGAGTGCTTCATCCTTAAGAGCTTCCCGCCACCCGGGTGCCGCGGCGATCGCCTGAGCAGCCACGGTCGCTCCCTGATAACTGCTCGACTCAAAAGGGGGCCAGCAGTCAGCATTGCCCCAGCTGCCGTCATCCGACTGCACACTCAACATGAACCGCAGTGCCTCATCCGTCTCCGGGGAAAGTTTGCGGCTGACATGCTGATCCCATTTCGCCAGACCGGCTGCCACATAAGCGATCTGCGTCGGACGAATACCGCTTAGCAAGCGTTCCCGATCCTGCCCCTGCAGCTTGCGCAGTTCTGCCACAAAAAAATCACGCATCGCTTTTGTCGGCGGCCCCAGTTCCGCAGTCAACTCGGGACGTGAGATCAGATACATCCCATTCGTATGACAGCTCACGCATTTCCGTTGGGCCGACCAGGCAGCGGTCCCCTGCTCCAGATAACGATCCGCGCGCTCCAACGAAAACTCCTTCAGAACCGGTTCACCCGCGCTCGCCTCTGGTATCTGGATCTCTGGCGACTTGTATTGAAATTTCGCCTCCGGTGGTTCCGCCTGCACCACTGACACACTTGCACTCACCAGAAGCACACAGAAATATCGAAAAACGAACATCGACCAGACTCCCTGCTTTAATGCCACCTGTTTGTTTCACTCAGACAACACATCAGCATATCCACATATTTTCTCAGCGACCACTTAAAAAGTCCAAAAACAGGAACCGGTTCAGTTTCTTTTCTGCAGAGACCTTCTCTCTCTATGGCATGAGTAGTCCCCCGACAACACTGCGCCCTAACACCTTTTATAACATTCACTTAAGAGAGATCGCACCAGGCAGCCCCAGGTCTCCCCTTCAGCACATCAACTTGCAATCGAAAAAAAATCGAACCTCCGTTGCAGAACGCCATTTTTTCTTCAATTTACCTCACTGGAAAAGCTATACTGGTATGTAACCCGCCAGCGCTCACATGACGAGGGAATGATGACCGTTCGGCGAATTTTATGGTTTCAGGCTCTGATCGCTGTCAGTTTAATTTTGATGCTCCGCTGCATCAGCCTGGTTCAACATCCATCAATGCTCTATAACCTGATGGAATTCCTGGGAGTGCTGCTGGCACTCTACTCGATCTACCTCTTTCCCATCATTGCCCTTGTGGGCCTCATCCATCGTGAGCCCTCCGAACAGCCAGAGCTCGCGATCACCTGGTCACTACTGGCGGGAGTTGTTCTGTACGGCATCTCCCTGAGCATCGTCCTCCCCATGGCAGTGTAGGTAAGACAGCATCAAATCTGTACATGGAATGCCTGGACCATCATTCTTTCCTGCATCGGGACAGACTGTTGTGTTTTGCACGTCACAACACTAAAAGAGAGAGAGTAGTTTTCTCACCGTATCCCAACTTTACATGATAAATTCAGGGCCTCAAACCACAATCAACATGGATCCACCACAACAGCCCCGCCCCAAACGAACCATTCGCTTTCAGCTCCTGCTGGTTGTGAACACGGTTCTCGGCATTTTTGTGGTGGTCTTCCTCCTGTTCTCTTATCAGCGTGATCTCGCTGCCCGCCTCAATGACAAACGCATAGCCCTGGAAGAAGAAGCAGCCACCATCGTCCCCACCATCCTCGAAATGCGGCATGAAGGACAGGCGGAAATTCAGGAATACATCAATACCATCCACAAGCAGATGCAGGAGATCCACGCCCCCGAGCATCATATTGTAGTCACCTTTGATAACCAGCAACGGCCCCCCATTTCCGACGCCGGTCAATCAGAAGATCTGATCGCAGTCATCCTTCAGGCAGCAGAGTCCACCGGCAACCTGACCCAACTACATGATTCCGAAATTGTGGTGGGAACTTTCCACGAAAACGGGGTGAGAGTCTCAGTCTCTGAAACCGTGGACAGTGTTTATGGCGCAGTCTTTTCGGAAGTCCTCAACCGCCTGACCGGCTTCATCGTTCTCGCCCTGATCACGGGAATTGTGATCAACCTGGCCCTGACCTATATCGTCACGCGTCCCCTCGACCAGTTGATGCAGACCGTTCAGCAGATTGGCCAGGGACAGCTGGGGACCCAGTCAGAAACCTTCCACAGTATGGAACTCAATTATCTGACCCATGAAATCAACTCCATGAGCGCCTCACTGGCTGCGGTCGAAAAAGTACGACAGCGTCAGATGAACAAAGCACGTAAGATTCAGGAAAACCTGCACCCCCGCAACATCAAAGTCCCGGGGTTGGATGTAGCAACTATTTACCACCCTGCTGACGAAGTCGGGGGCGACTATTACGACGTTCTGCACCTGGAAAATGGTGCCTGGCTGTTCTGCGTCGCCGACATCACCGGGCACGGCATCTCTGCCGCCATGAGCGCTGCGGTCCTGAAAACCCTGCTTATCCAGGCCAGCGAACACTCCTGCGCCCCGGCTGAAATCATGGAATTTATTAATCGCCGCTTTACCGTTATCAGCCCGGTCGGCGAATTCGTCTCCATGCAGCTGATCTCAATCAAGCCTGACACGCATGCCATTGACTACGCCAGCGCAGGGCACGAGCCTGCCTGCCTGCTCACCGCAACGGGAGAAATCTCCGACTCGGAAACAACCGGACTGCTGGTCGGCATCGAAAAAGAGGCCTGCTGGAATACCATCTCCCTGCAGCTAAAGCAGGGAGACCGACTGCTGATGCTGACCGATGGCGTCAGTGAGACTCATAACCCCGCAGGGGAAATGTTTGGTCGCAAGCGACTGGCTGCCCTGTTCAAGGAGTGTCAGCACCTCCCGGTGGCAGAAACTGCCGAGCAGATCCGCTCTCAACTCTCCCACTTTCGGGCGGGCGGAGCGCAACAGTACGATATCACCATCCTGCTACTCGAAATGACAGCCCCTGATCCTGAAGAAAACTGAGCCCCCTGCACGTCGACCACACCGACATTCGTGTCGATCCAATCGTCACGCCGACAGACGTGAAGCTTCATTTTACCTGTCAAAACCACTGAATCGGTGTCAATCACGTTTGGCACAACTGTTGCGACAGTTTTATCCCTCACTAATCTGACTCTGATCCACCTTGAGGGGGAACTGATCTCGTGGCACGATTGCCTGTCAGAAAACTGCGTACTGGTTTCACGTTAATTGAACTACTTGTTGTCATCGCTATCATCGCGATTTTAATCGCACTCCTGCTGCCTGCGGTGCAGCAGGCGCGTGAAGCAGCCCGGCGAATGAGCTGCAAGAATAATCTCAAACAGATCGCCCTGGCAGCTCATAACTACGAATCTACCTTCACGGTGCTGCCTCCCCGTAGAATCCTTTCTAAAGGGAACCGCCGCGGCTGGGGACCATCAATTCTCCCCTACCTGGATCAGGCGAATCTCCAGGGACAGTACGACTTCAACAAAAACTTCTACGATCCTGAAAACGCAGCCAACATCAAGGTACCACTCAAGGTTTTCATGTGCCCCTCCGCACCGGGACCACGTCCTATCACGGTTGACGTGAGTGGCGTTTCATCAGAAGGCATTGCCGGTGATTATTTTGGACCGAACAGTTTTCGCTCTGATAAATATGGCGTTTCGTCTTTAAGCGGAAACAACCAGATCACCGCCCTGGATGACCTGCCACGCACACGTAAGTTTCGCGATATCATTGATGGAACCACGAACACCATGCTGATCACCGAACAGGCCGGTCGACCTGACTTTTATATTCGCGGAATCAAACAACCGGACAATTCCGGCTTGAGTCAGGCAACCAGTTGGGGCTCCTGGCCCTCGTTCCAGGTTTTCCAGGTACAGGTCTTCGGCAGCGATGCGATCACCCGCGATGGCCCCGGCGGCACCTGTTCCATCAACTGTAACAACAGCCAGGGAATCTACAGCTTCCATGTTGGAGGCGCACAAGCCGCCTTCGCGGATGGATCGGTTCATATGCTCTCAGAATCGATCGATGCCAACATTCTCTTTGCCCTGATCACCATTAACGGCGGAGAGATCATTGGGGAACTCTAATCCCGACCTCCACATCACTGTCTTTTTATTGAGATAACAACTATGCGAGAGTGGTTCAATCCTCTAGAAATTATCGTTACGATCACGTGCGTTACGCTCCTGACGGTCATTCTGCTCCCCGGCATGCTCGCGGCCCGGGATACGGCCCGGGAACAGTCCTGTCAGGACAGCCTGCACCAGCTGGGTACGGCATTTCTCGACTACGAAAAAGTTCACGGTGGCCTGCCTCCACGACGTTCCGGATTCAATGACGGTAATCCCTATGGGGGCTGGGGGGGATACGTCCAACCCCATCTTACCCTGGGAGACAAAGCAGCCGCATACGACACCCGCTACGATTTTTTTGATCCCCAAAACAAGCCCATCGTAGAGACACAGCTGTCCGTCTTTCTCTGTCCGGCCAGCCCCGCGGAGCGATTCGTACAAATCCAGTCTCAAGCCTCCACCAAGTCCCTGAATCCCGATAAGGAAACAGTTTATACCTGCAAAGCCGCGGCTGTGGATTTCATCACTTCCAATGGCGTACAGATGGCAGGCAGCGGCTATGGCATCAATGCCATGGGAAAAGAGGGGCGTATCGGCAATCAGCGCCAGCCGATGACTGACAACCATGATCTTCCCCTGTCAAAAGTGACGGACGGTCTCTCGAACACACTCCTGCTGATCGAACAGGCCGGTCGCCCTGCTGCCTGGTACAACAGAGAAAAACAGCCAGGCGACGGACAGTTTGGCATGAGCCCCAATGCCCGCGGCGCCTGGGCAGGCTGGGGATCGATCTCCTTCGGCGCAGTAAACCCGGAGACCGGTCAACGCCCGCCGCGCGGAGACAGTACTGATTGCAGTGTCAACTGCAACAACTGGCTCGGGATCTACGGCTTTCATAAAGACGGCGGCAATGTTCTGTTCTGCGACGGCAGTGTGCGATTCATCGGTAAAAAACTGGATCCACTCACTTTTGCTTACCTCACCATTCGAGACGACGGGCACCTGATTCAGCATGACGACTTCTAAATTGAAACTCCTCTCCGCTTCGTGCGAAGATCGAAATCAACATACGACATCCAGACAGGCACGCTTGGGACGAACAGTCTGGATTTGTCTGTGCATGGCAATCACAGCTGTCAACACCTGCCGGGCCGAAGAGATCACCCCGACTCAAATTTCCCGCCTGATCGATCAACGCCTGGGAATTGACAATATAGACCAGTCGCGTTTCGCAACTGATGCCGCGTTCCTGCGTCGCGTCACCCTGGATCTGGCTGGTCGGATTCCCACGATAGTTGAAGTGCATGATTACCTCGGAAATACTTCTGAATCCCGCCGCAACGAAGCCATCAATCGACTGATGCACTCAGGTGTTCATTACCGGAACATGGCCACTTTCTGGCGTCGCTCCTGGGTCCCCCAGGCCGACACTCCGGAATTTGATTCGGTAACTGACAACTTTGAACGCTGGCTGGTACACCGTCTGCAGCAGGGAACACGCTACGACAACCTGGTAGTCGAAATTCTGACTCTGGACCAGTCCGGCGTTTCCCCAGACAGCATCACTCCTGTCGGCTTTTATGATGCCAACCTTTCTAAACCAGAGAATCTGGCTGCCAGTTCCACCCGGGCCTTCCTCGGGATCAATCTTGATTGTGCCCAGTGCCACGACCATCCTTTTTCCCGCTGGACCCGTGAGCAGTTCTGGCAGACCGCCGCCTTCTTCGCTCCTCCCGAAATGGGCAAAGAGGATCGGCCACAGCCTCCTAAAGTGCGCATCCCGGACACCAAACTCGAATTTGAACCTGCCCTGCTCTCTAAAACGGAAATCAAATGGCCCAGACAGCTCGATTCTGTGTCGCTGCGGTTGATCCTGGTCGACTGGATGAAGGCCAATCAGGAACAACTGCTGGCCAAAAACGCCGTCAATCGGCTCTGGGCTCACTTCTTCGGAGAAGCGATCATCGAACCCATCGATGACCTCAGCCGTGATGAATTCCAGACCGGCCCCCGCGCGAAACTGCTCAGCGTCCTGTCCCAGGCCTTTATCGACAGTGGTTACAACCTGGAGACTTTAATAGAAGGCATCGCCGGCTCTCACGCCTATCGACTGTCAACCGCTCCGCCGACAGCGACTGTGGCTAAAACAGTTTCCGGTGAAGATAAAAAAAATGATGCGGCTCTCCACATCGTCAAATCGACCGTACGCGGACTCACCGGAGAACAGCTCTACGACAGCCTGCAAACCGCAGCCGGCCTTCCCTCCGAACGCCACGATGTACGCGGCGGATCGGAACGCAGCCAGCGGAGTGAGTTCTCGACTCAATTTCACATCCAACGTGCTCACAGTGCTGAGCGCTCGATTACACAGTCACTGACTCTCATGAACGGCACATTCGTCAATGAGCTCACGTCTAAAGAAGGAAATCTGATGCTCGCTTCTCTGCTGAGTTCCCCTTTCATGACCAGTGCAGAGCAGACAGACACCGTTTTCATTGCGGTCCTGGGTCGCCATGCGAAACCGGCGGAGCTCCTGGCGGTAGAGCGCAGCTTCAAATCACATCCGGACACCTCGCGCGAACAGCATCTGGGTAACCTGTTCTGGGCCCTCATCAATTCGTCTGAGTTCAACACCAACCATTGAGAGAATTGATATTTCCTATGGTACATCAACAATTTTCACGACGGACCGCTTTAAAAAATCTGGCACTGGGGGTCTCCGCCTGGTCGACATCCAGCTGGCTCCCCGCCCTGGCAGATGTCGCTGCTGTCACAGAGAAAAAAACCAGGTCGGTCATTCTGATCTGGCTCAACGGCGGCCCCGCAACAATCGATCTCTGGGACCTCAAGTCCGGACATCAGAACGGCGGACCGTTCAAGGAAATTGAGACCAAAGTTCCGGGCATGAAGATCAGCGAGCATCTTCCCGACCTGGCTGCCCAGGCCTCGGATTTCTCCCTGATCCGCTCCATGTCCACACGTGAGGGAGATCACTCCCGCGCCCGTTTTGTTTCCATGACCGGCTACACACCACAGGGGGCCATCAAGTTCCCCGCCTTCGGATCGCTGGTGGCACACGAATTCAATGTCGAAAATGACATTCCTTCTTACGTTCATATCGGAGGGAGACCGGCAGTCAGCGGAGGCGGGTTCCTGGGACCACAGTTTGCTCCCTTTGTGGTCGGCAGTCGCAGTCGCCGCAGAGGTCCCGATAGCTCCGACCTCAAGGTCGCCGACCTCGCTCCCGTCTCCCCGGATCAGCAATCAGAACGCCTGCAGTTGCAGTCCGAATTACGATCACTGTCTGCAATGCCCACATCACTGGTCACCGACGCCTTGGATTCGGCCCGTGAACGGGCATTGCGGCTGATGAATCCCAAAGCCGCCTCGGTCTTCAACCTCGAAGAAGAAGCAGCTTCACTCCGCGAAGCTTACGGCTCCAGTTCATTCGGTCAGGGATGCCTGATGGCCCGCAGGCTGGTAGAACGGGGCGTCAGTTTCGTGGAAGTCTCCCTGAATGGCTGGGATACCCACTCCAACAATTTCGAACGCGTAAAAGAACTCTCGCAGACCCTGGATCGCGGCTGTGCCACACTGCTCAAGGATCTCCGCGAGCGGGGGCTCCTTAAGGATACACTGATTGTCTGTCAGGGCGAATTCGGTCGGACCCCCAGCATCAACGGCCAGGACGGGCGGGATCACTGGCCCGCCTCCTGGGCGATGATGCTGGCCGGTGCGGGCATTCGCGGCGGCCAGGTAATTGGCGAAACCAGCCATGACGGCAGGGAGATCAAAGCAAAACCGACCCGCACTGCAGATCTGATGGCAACCATCTTCCGCGGCATCGGTCTCGATCCCCGCAAACAGAACATGTCGAATGTCGGTCGCCCTATTCGACTGGCAGATCCGGATGGCACACCGATTGAGGAACTACTATGAGAATCGCGTTGATCTTTACCCTTGCCATCCTGATCGTGGGAACCGAAACCCAGTCAGGAGAGACAAAACCGCAACCGCCTGCGACCACAGTGCTGGAACTAAGGGAAGCTGACCACCCCCACATGATTGACGTTCAGGTCACCGTTGACGGCCAGCCGTTCGATGACTATTGGACCAGTATCTTCAATGCCATCTTCGATTTCGCTGACACAGACGATAATGGTGTTCTGAATGAACAAGAGATCCGCCTGGTCCCCTCCGCCCGAGCCGTCCGTTTATCCCTGGGTAACGCCTTCACACCTCCTGTCGCCGCCATTCAGTCTTTGAATGAAATCCTCACAGATCCATCTCAGAAATGCACGAAAGAACAACTCCGACAATATTATCAGCGGCATGGTGCCGGACGGCTTCTGATCGGTTCCGGCAAGCTGCCTCATACCGCAGCGCTCACCCAGGCACTGCTGCAAGCACTCGACGCTGACAAAGATCAACGCCTTTCACGGACAGAACTGCAGAGAGCAGAAACGGCCCTGCGACGGCTCGACACCAACGATGATGAACTCATCGGCGTCGGTGAACTGGTCCCCAACGCAACTTACCCGGGCAGCTGGGCTGCGAATGCACTGCAGACAGGCAGTGAGGTTAACCTCTCTCCGTCAGGTCAACCACGTCTGGTTCTGAAGCGACGAAACACACAACTCACCAGTCACCCTGATGACAAAGCGATCTGGCAGATCTCAGTCGCCGACAGATTGACTGACCAGCCCCTGCAGGTCTCGACCAGTAAAACACGTTGCCTGAGCTGGAGCATCCCCGGCCCCATTAACCCGCATTTCCCAGATGACTTCCTACACTTTGGCACGTAATTTGCGCCACACCCCTACAAAACAAGGTTATTCTGCCAATTCATGCCATGCTGACAGGGGAACTTGATGGGTGACAGCCAAAACCAGGATTTACGGGTCAGTTTTGACAGCCGATTGAAGCTGAAGTTCTGCGGCAGTCAGGTCACCACCGATGCGGGACTACTGGCCTATCGGGAACTGGATGCAGCGCTCGGTCTGACGGAAATGGGCGGAGATGTGCTGAGCGATTCACGCCCGGGCCGCAACAAGCAGCACCAACTCGTGCCGCTGTTGCGTCAGTCGATCTACAGCCGACTGGCAGGCTACGAAGATGTCAATGACGCTGAGCGCTTGTGTGTGGACCCGGTGCTACGCCACGTGGTTGGCGGAAGGGCGAGTCAGCCGGATAAACAAGCGGCGTCAAGCAGCGAGGTGGGCCGTTTCGAGACGCAGATACTCAGCACGCAGCGCAATCTCACGGCACTGATGAAGCTCTCCGGACGCTGGATCAACAACCTCCACCGGCGGCGACCGCTCAAAGAACTCATCCTGGATCTGGACAGCTCGGTCAGTGAGACCTACGGCCGGCAACAGGGCGCGGCCTACAACGGCCACTTTGCATGCCTCTGTTACCATCCGCTGTTTCTGTTCAACCAGCATGGTGATCTGGAGTACGCGATGCTGCGGCGTGGCAACAAGGCCAGCGCGAAATACTGGCGGAAGGTGCTACTGCCGGTGATCGAACGGTATCGGCATTTGGACATTCCGAAGTTCTTCCGCGGCGATGCGGCGTTCGCCATTCCAGCGCTGTATCGTGTGCTGGAGAAAGCAGACTATCGTTACGCCATTCGCCTCAAAGCCAACGCCGTATTGGAGCGGGAAATCTCGCATTTGCTCACCCGTCCGGTCGGACGGCCTTCCCACAAGCCCAAGGTCTGTTATCACAGCTTCCAATATCAAGCAAAATCATGGCAGCGATCGCGTCGCGTGGTGGCCAAAGTTGAGTGGCACGCAGGCGAACTGTTCCCGCGTGTTGGATTCATCGTGACCAACTTGAACCAGCACTCGAAGAACGTCGTGAAGTTCTACAACGGTCGGGGCACCGCCGAGCAGTGGATCAAGGAAGGCAAGAACGCCGTCAGATGGACGAAGCTCTCCTGCCGGACGTTCAAAGACAACCAAGCTCGGTTGCAACTGTTCGCCTTAGCTTATAACCTCGGCAATTTCCTGCGGCGGCTGGCCTTGCCCAAGCCTATACAGAACTGGTCGCTGACGACGCTGCGGGAGAAGCTGGTCAAGGTTGGGGCCAAGGTAACCCGGCATGCCAAGTACGTATTCTTTCAACTGGCCGAAGTGGCTGTGCCACGGAGATTGTTCGCCGCAATTCTTGATCGGATTGCACGACTGGCAATTCCGCCGCCGGTCACGCATGACGTGAAGCGGAAGTATATCAAATAGCGAAAAACGGGGTTCCTCACAGAGAAAGTCTGCGCAGAAACCGTGTTGACTACTGAAAAATGATTCGCTCGGGCAGCAATTTCCGGATCTCAACAACAGAGGCACAACAAAAGTGGCGAAAAATCACTTTGTTTTAGACACGGGGGACCGCAGTGGTTACAATCAAAGAAAGTCCATGCCTGGAGTGGTTTCAGGCTGATCCATATGGGAAATCTCGGATTAATGAACTTTTTGCGCAGCTCCGTGAGGAAATCAATAACGCGGACCCCGAACCACCGAAACCTGAAAAAGGCGCGCGTTCTCGGGACCGTCGCCCCTCCCGTGCCTGGCTGACTCCTCTGGGAGACCGTAACGGTAATGGCATTCTATCTCAGCAGGAAATTGATCAATGGTTAGGCCTGCAGCAGCAGTTGATTCACGGCCAGTTACTCGTCAGCATCTATTCCGGCGGCGGTCTGTTTGAGTTGCTGGACACCAACCACGACGCAGCCCTTTCCATTCGCGAGCTGAGGAATATGTGGCAGAATCTGGAATCAGCTGCCTGCACTGCAGACAGCCACGTCGAACTCCAGCAGGTTCCCCAGGTTGTACTGTTTGTCGTCAGCCAGGGATATCCTGATCAACTCGGCAGGAGGACGACTACTGATGTAGAGTGGTTCCGCCTGATGGATCGTAACCGGGATGGTGACGTCTCACGCCGCGAATTCACCGGTTCCCCCGCCGCCTTCGATCGACTCGATCAGGATCATGACAGCCTGATCTCTCCCCGCGAAGCAGCCAGACAGGATTGAAAACACCTGCCTGCGCTGATCACGTCACCTGAACATCGCCTGCGACGGTTAAATCTTCACGAATTCTCGACCTGCACTGGACATCAGGGTGCTATACACGGTTTAATGTCCAGCAGTCAGTCTCCGGACTGGAAATCCCGCCAAACCCCATGACAACAGGATCTTAATGCGCAACTCGTTACGCCCCTGTTATCGGAGTTATTCGTGTCAGATACTATCGTCGCTCAACAGAATCACTGGCCTGTTGCACGTAAAATCCTGTGGGTCATCCTCTTTCTGTGTGCCTTAGCCGTCTTTGCACCTGGCTATATCGCCGCCCTCAGGCCCGCCGACGGTCAGGTCTTCGATTTCTTCAAAGAATGGGCCTCCGTCCAGAACCGGCTGACCGGACAGCCCGTCTACGCGGACCAGGAAATCGCCCTCGAAAAACACTTGAACCTCAAACTCTCTACACCCGGCACTTTTTTTGACCGCTATAATACTCATCCTCCCTCAGCCAACCTGATCGCGGTCCCCTTCGCCTGGCTCAGCTACCAGGAGGCGCAGCTTGCCTGGAACCTGACGGCACTCGGCATGCTCGCCCTCTCACTTTACTGGATCGTGGAGGGGCTCAAGATCCAGATGACCTTCTGGACCACCCTGGCACTGCTCACCCTGCTGCTCGCCACAGACCCACTTCAGCAGACTCTGATCCAGGGGCAACCCAATCTGCTGCTGGGACTGCTCATTGTTGGTGCCTGGCGGGCGGGACGTTCCGGAAAATCGGTCCTGGCAGGCTGTTGTCTTGGCCTGGCCACAGCAGTCAAAATCTATCCGGCTTATTTGTTTCTCTATTTCCTGGTCCGTCGCGATATCCGTGCTCTGTTCGGAGGGGCGCTCTCGCTGGGACTCATCACTCTGCTCACAGTCGCCCTGTTTGGCACCGAAGCCTATCACGATTATCTCTCAGTCGTCCTGCCTTCGCTCTCTGATGTGACGAACAACTGGGGTAATGCTTCACTGCTGGCCTTCTGGGAACGGCTCTTTGAAAAATCCTCCGACAGCGTGCTGCCTGTCGTTAATTCTCCCTCGCTGCTGAAGTTTGCCGTCTGGTCTTCCTGGATCGCTCTGACTGCACTGGCAGGCATCGCTGCCTGGCGAACTCGCAATTCGACGTTCGATGACCAGGCTTACTCGATCTCCATCGTCGCCATGCTGCTGATGACCCCCACCACATGGCATCACTACTTTATTATCCTGCTCCTGCCGATCGGACTCCTGCTCACCATGTACTCCCCTTATTCGGGGAAACGCTGGCTGGTCAACCTGCTGATCGTCGCCCTGGCCATCAGCCCCCGCCTTGCCTGGGCATTGTTCATTTCCCGTCAACCGGCAACTCCGGGATCGGGAGCCACCCCCTGGGAACAGGGAGGCATGGTCGCCCAACCCTGGCAGTCGCTCACAGCCCTCTCTTACCAGTGCTATGCCCTGCTGCTCTGCATCGTCATGCTCTGGCCTCTGCCCGAACTCGAAGAAGAATCAGCCAGCCTGGAGGGTTGAACTACTCGCCGATCTTCACGATGACTTTCCCGCTGTTATCCGCCATCTCATGCCAGGCATCGCGGCAGCGGAGAAAGAGTTTTCCACTCGCCGGGGCTCGAAAACGACCTGCTTCACCCAGTTCGAATTCTTCAGTGAGTTCGTATTCATCCCGGTCATTTTCCAGAAGTACCGCTCCCACCAGCCTGCCCTGTCCAGTATCGCTTCCATTCGCACTTACAGGATCAACTTCATCGCTGGTTTTCCAGTCTCCCTCAGACGTATATTCATATTCCTGCCCTTCCTCAACCAGCACACGCGACGCCTGCCAGCCCTGCTGAGCATTGATCTTTGAAGTCTGCGGACGCACAGAGTTCGCTTTGCGGAATTTCGCATTCCAGTCCCACTGACACAAGTCACAACGATATCCCTGATCAAAATGCTTCAGGAAAAACAGGTACTCAAACGAGATCTCCCGCGCCATGGAACCGTAGGTTTTGCTGAACGAAACTGGTTTCTTCATCAACAACCCCAGTCCCAGCGGTCGGAACCGGTTCGCATAATTGGGATTGGTCGCCAGCAAGTGACACAACGCCCAACGCCAGCAGTAATTCTCCCAGGAATCGCCTGTGGTTTCGTTGGAATTGACAATCTCATTCAGACTTTTAGGCTCGCTGCGTTTGATGTAATTTACCACGTAACGCTCGCAGTTGACTGAGAGAGGCTGCCCTTTTCGGGGCACCTCTTTCCAGTTGTTGCCCATCTCTGCCATCCCTTCGCTGTACCAGACAGGTCCGGTATGACCAAAGTTCTGTGCACAATAGGCGTGCACCGCCTCGTGCTGCGGCGTCCCTCGCTCCGAGATGGCATACACGATTGACTTGGCCTGGATCGCTCTCCCTCCGCGGAAGCGGACACTGCTCATCGTTACGCCCCCACCTCCTGAAACGGAGCGAACACCCATCGGGTGCAGACTGCCCGCCGGCCAGTTGGCCAGATCCTTCACCACATAGCATTCAATCACGCTGCGATTCGGGCTGCCCCAGTAGGTAGAGATAATGACCAGCATCTTTTCCAGACGCGCCAGTAGATCGCGGGCTTCATCAGACGAAAGATCGGTATGGATCAGAAAATTTTTCGAGCGGTAATCGCGCGGCGCAGTGGAACCGGCGCCAGATCGGGACTGCGCGATCAACTGATTTCCGCCACTACACCAGAGACACCAACAGCAGCAGATCAGAGGTATCAGCAGAGCCTTTTTGAATTTGACCAGATGGATGACAGACAATATCCCTCTCCCCGTTTCAGCCCGAATGAAACTGACTGGTTCTTTATGATTGATTCGCCTCACAAACCCCTCAACTACATTTTAACAGGTCACCGACCTGACACAATTTACATTGGGAAAAGAGCGAGAACACATCCCAATCGCTTGATATGTCAACTCCCCCCCTTTACTCTGAGGGAAAACTGTTTATAAAGAAGGTTTAATTTCTTCTGTTTCCATCTCCCAGAGTAAGAGGGATTCTTCATGCATTATCTAACGCAGTTTCGCACCGGTATTCTACTTCTGCTGATTTCCTGTGTTCATTTGTCTCACTCTCCCCAGGGATTTGCAGACGAAGCACTCTGGAAAGCAGCGTCTGCCACAGCCGTCATCACTCCCCAGGAAAACCTCTGGATGGCAGGATACGGCGGTCGGAAGGCACCTGCCGACGGTAAAATTCACGATCTCTGGCTCAAAGTCCTGGTCATCGAAGCCCGCGACGGGCATCGTGGTGTCATCGTCACCACAGATACTCTGGGAATTCCCCAGTCGATCTATAACAATGTCTGTATGGCACTGAAGAAGAAATTTGACCTGGATCGCAGCCAGATCATGCTCAATGCCTCCCACACGCATTGCGGCCCCGTCTTGCGTGGTGCCCTGCACGACATCTATCCCCTGAACGAAGAGCGGATCGCGCAGATCAACAAGTATTCCGACGAGTTGGAACAGAAACTGGTCAACGCCGTCACTACCGCGATCAAAAATCTGGAACCGGCCAGTCTCTGGACCGGCCAGGGCCACACCAGCTTCGCCGTCAACCGCCGCAATAACATGGAACCGGATGTTCCCAAGCTCAGAAAAGCGGGACAACTCAAAGGCCCCAGCGATCACAGTGTTCCCGTACTGGCTGTCAAAGATAAGAACGGCAAACTGAAAACCGTCGTCTTCGGCTACGCCTGTCATAATACGACTCTGGGGATCCAGCAATGGTGTGGCGACTATGCCGGCTTTGCCCAGTACGATCTGGAAGCCATGTTCCCCGGTGTGACCGCCATGTTCTACATGGGCTGTGGTGCCGACCAGAACCCGCTCCCCCGCCGCACCGTCGAACTGGCCCAGTCCTACGGTTCCCGACTGGCCCACAGTGTCGCCGATACGGTTCGACTCCCGATGGTCGAACTCGATCCGGAACTGAAAACAGAAATTGAAATCGTCGATATCAAACTCGGCGATGCCCCCTCAAAAGAAGAGCTCGAAAAACTGGCCGCAGGGAATCCCGATAACTACCGCACCCGCTGGGGAACTCGTCTGCTCAAACAGCTCAATTCAGGAAAACCCTTTAGAACCTCTTACCCGTTTCCGGTGCAAGTCTGGCTGATGGGCAAACGGCAGCTCTGGATCACCATCGGCGGTGAAGTCGTCGTCGATTACGCTCTGGGCATGAAAAAAATGTTTGGCGACAGTACCTGGATCGCAGGTTACTGTAACGATGTGATGGCCTATACGCCTTCTCTGCGGGTTCTGGAAGAAGATATTCCGCCCCGCAAATCATCCCGCTGGGGTTACGAAGGCAACACATCGATGGCCGTCTATGGATTACCCGCCAACCGCTGGTCTGACGAAATTGAAGACAAAATCGTCGAGAGCGCCAAGCGGCAGGTCGAAAAGGTCCGCAATGGAAAATAGACCCCGCCAGCCTTAAAATCTGCCTTTTCTGACCCGAATATGCCGCTGAACTCCAGCTTCTGAGGATGTTTTGCGTTTTTCGCCCCCCTGCCGTTTGTCGCGCGGGAAGCGAAATCCTAGAATGCAGCATATTCAGTTCTGAACAGCAATCAATCTATGACAGGTTCGCCGAAGCAGCCTGTTTCTAATAATTTACCTGATTTTTAATGTAGCACTGAGGAGAGATAAATGGCTTCCGGAAATCCTTTTGGCGCGGAAGGTCAATTAACAGCAGCTGGTGGTGAATATAAATACTACCGTTTACAGAAACTCATTGATGACGGCATTGGAAATATTGAATCGCTGCCTTACTCGATTCGCGTGCTCCTGGAATCCTGCCTCCGGAACGTGGATGGCTTCGTCGTCAACGAATCTGACGTCAACAATCTCGCCAACTGGAGCGCGGAGTCGCCCAACCCCGTTGAAATTCCGTTCAAGCCCGGTCGCGTCGTGCTGCAGGACTTCACCGGCGTTCCCGCAGTCGTCGACCTGGCAGCCCTCCGCAGTGCCATGGTTCGCCTGGGCGGCGATCCTCAGAAAATCAACCCGCTGGTTCGCTGCGATCTGGTCATCGACCACAGTGTGCAGGTCGACGAATTCGCTACCAAACTCTCGCTGCAGCATAACGTCGAAAAAGAATTCGAACGCAACCAGGAACGCTACCAGTTCCTCCGCTGGGGACAGCAGGCCTTCGATAACTTCGGCGTCGTTCCCCCCGCAACCGGGATTGTCCACCAGGTCAACCTCGAATACCTGGCCAAAGCGGTCCTGACGAAAGACGGCGTCGCTTACCCCGACAGCCTCGTCGGTACCGACAGTCATACCACCATGATCAACGGCCTGGGCGTCGTCGGCTGGGGTGTGGGTGGTATCGAAGCCGAAGCCGTCATGCTCGGTCAGCCGATCTACATGCTGACTCCTGAAGTCGTCGGTTTCCGTCTGGAAGGCAAACTCCCCGAAGGAGCCACAGCCACCGACCTGGTACTCCGCATCGTCCAGATGCTCCGCGAGCATGGCGTCGTCGGCAAGTTTGTCGAATTCTATGGACCGGGTCTGTCCAACATGAGTCTGGCCGACCGTGCTACGATCGCCAATATGGCGCCCGAATACGGTGCCACCATCGGCTTCTTCCCCGTTGATGACGAAACCCTGAACTACATGCGTCGTACCGGACGTACCGACGCTGAAGTCGATCTGGTAGAACGCTACTACAAAGAACAGGGCATGTTCCGCACCGACAGTTCTCCAGACCCCTCCTTCACCAGTAAGCTGGATCTGGACATCTCGACGATCGAAGTCTCGCTCGCCGGTCCCAAGCGTCCGCAGGACCGCATCGCACTGACCGACATGAAGTCACACTGGCACAGCGATCTCAGTGCGACCTTCGGCAAGCAAGATCCTTCGCCGACCCATGCCGCTGTCGAATATGACGAACAGAACTTCGAGCTCAAAGACGGTTCTGTTGTGATCGCCGCCATCACCAGCTGTACCAACACCAGTAACCCCTCGGTCATGCTGGGTGCCGGTCTGCTGGCGAAAAAAGCTGCTGAAAAAGGCCTGACCCGCAAACCTTGGGTCAAAACCAGTCTGGCTCCCGGAAGTCGCGTCGTCACCGACTATCTCGAAAAAGCCGGCCTGACTCCCTACCTCGATCAGCTCGGCTTCAACCTGGTCGGCTACGGCTGCACCACCTGTATCGGTAACAGTGGTCCGCTCCCCGCTCCGATTTCCAAAGCAATTAACGATAACGACATCGTCGCCGCTGCCGTCCTTTCCGGAAACCGGAACTTCGAAGGACGTATCAGCCCCGATGTCCGAGCCAACTACCTCGCCAGCCCGCCGCTGGTTGTGGCTTACGCCCTGGCAGGGACGACCGACATTGATCTCAGCACTGAACCGCTGGGCCAGGATTCCGATGGCAATGATGTCTTCCTGAAAGATGTCTGGCCTTCTCAGGCTGAAGTCAACGCGGCCCTGGAATCGTCCATCAATCCGGAAATGTTCCGCGATGAATACGGCAAAGCCACTCAGGGATCTCCCGAATGGCAAGCCATCAACGGCGGCGACGGCGATATCTTCGAATGGGACGAAAAGAGTACCTACGTGCAGGAACCTCCCTTCTTCGTCGACATGCCTGCCGAGCCTGCTCCCATCAGCTCAATTACCGGAGCGAAAGTGCTCGTCTCCGTGGGTGATTCGGTCACCACTGACCATATCTCTCCCGCCGGAGCCATTAAAGCCGACTCCCCCGCAGGTAAATACCTGCAGGAAAATGGTGTCACCCCCGAAAACTTCAACAGCTACGGCAGCCGTCGTGGAAACGACCGTGTCATGACCCGCGGTACTTTTGCGAATATTCGTCTGAGCAACCTGCTGGCTCCCGGCACCAGTGGTGGTGTCACCACTTACCTGCCGACCGGCGAACAGACTTCGATCTACGAAGCTTCGCTGAAATACAAAGAAGCCGGTACTCCACTCGTCGTTCTGGCAGGCGGAGATTACGGTATGGGTTCGTCTCGCGACTGGGCCGCCAAGGGAACCTTCCTGCTGGGCGTCAAGGCCGTCATCGCGACTTCGTTCGAGCGGATTCACCGTTCCAACCTGGTCGGCATGGGCGTACTGCCGCTGCAGTTTCGTGAAGGCGAATGCCGCGAAGAACTCGGTCTGGACGGCACCGAAACTTATGACATTGAACTGGACGACAACCTGAAGCCCGGCCAGGCGATCCGCGTGACCGCCACCAAAGAGGATGGCACACAGGTCCTGTTTACCGTGCAGTGTCGTGTCGATACCCCCGTCGAAGTCGAGTACTACCGTAACGGCGGAATTCTGCACAAAGTTCTCCGTGATCTGGCGAAAGCCTGATCACAGAACTGATGGAGCCAGCCTACGAAACCGATCTGATTGTCGAGGATTACCTGGATGGTGCCCGCATCGATCGGTTTCTCAGCCGTCATTTCAGAAATTATTCGACGCATCGTCTGCAACGCATCGTTCAGGCAGGGTTTGCCAAAGTCAATGGCATCCCTGCCGAACCGTTGCAACGCGTCTTTCGCGGGCAGCAGATCAGTATTCTCCTCGCAGAGCCGCCGGATAAAACCTATCAACCCGAGCCTTTGCCGCTGGAGATGCTCTACGAAGACGCGTGGCTGATGATCGTCAACAAACCACCGGCGATGATCGCGCACCCCGCGGGAAATATTCACTCCGGAACCGTCGCGAATGCACTGCAGCACTACCTGGATCAGCAGACCGGCGTCCGCAGCCTGCTCCGCCCGGGCATCGTGCATCGCCTGGATCAGTTCACCAGCGGTATCCTGATCGTCGCCAAGGAGCACCTGGGACACCGCAGCCTCTCAATTCAGTTCCAGCAGAACCGCGTCAGTAAAGCCTACCTGGCAATCATCCGCGATCAACCCAAAGACGACCACTTCGAGAATGACGCCGCCATCGGAGAGCATCCCACCCAGGCCGGCGTCTGTATGTCGACTCACCCACAGGCGAAGAAAGCCAAATCCGCCTATACCCGCTTTGAAGTCCTGGAGCGATTCGCCGGTTACTCTCTGGTCCGTGCTTTTCCGCAAACCGGTCGCCTGCATCAGATTCGCGTGCACCTGGCTGACCTCGGCTATCCCATTATCGCCGACGACTTTTATGGCAATGATGAGCGACTGGAAACGGACCGGCAGTTGATTTCCCGACAGGCACTGCATGCTGAACAGATCGAGTTTGCGCATCCGGTCACAGGATTAAAAATGAAGATCTCCGCGGGAGCGCCTGATGATTTCCACCAGGCGCTCAAGCGGTTACGGAGCGCCTAAACTGGTTCAGAAAGGTTTCCTTTTTCAGCCTCACCTGTTTTTCGTAAGAACTTTCTCGATTGCAGTTTCGTCCTGCGTATCCTGACTGCTATCCGCCATCTGTTTTGAAGCCGCCTTGGAAGATTTCGACTCTTCAAACAGACGATCCAGACTCATTTTTTCCAGGGCATCAAACGCAGCCACTTTGTAACATTCTGCCATAGTCGGATAGTTGAAGACCGCGTTCCGGAAATATTCAATGGTGCCACCAAACGACATTACGGTCTGCCCGATATGCACGATTTCCGTCGCGGCTTCTCCGATCGCATGGATCCCCAATATTTTAAGAGTTTCCCTGTGGAACAGGATTTTCAACATTCCGTCCCGGTCGCCTGAGATCTGCCCGCGGGCAATTTCCCGGTAGCGGGCCGCTCCCACTTCGTAGGGAATATGTGCCTCAGTCAACTGCTGTTCTGTTTTCCCGACCATCGAAATTTCCGGGATTGTGAACAGGCCGTAAGGCATCAGATCGAATGCTTCAAACGGTTCATTAAAGGCATTACAAATCACGCGCCGGCCCTGCTCCATGGAAACGCTCGCCAGCGCAGGGAAACCGACAATGTCACCCGCACCATAAATGTGAGGCACCCAGGTCTGATGGTCTTCATTGCACCACAGCCGACCACGCTCATCCGGTTCGAGGCCCGCGGCCTGGAAATTCAATTCGTCTGCATCTCCTACACGTCCGACGGTATACAATACCGAATCTGCCACCAGTCGCTTACCACTTTCGGTCTGTACTGCTGCCATCGAATCGGAAAATCGTTCGATGCCAACCACTTCTTCGCCCATGCGAAAGACCATTCCCAGCGAGCGGGCATGGTGAATCAGCGCATCGATAATTTCCCGGTCACAGAATTCCAGCAGGCGTTCCCGTCCGTCAAGGACAGTTACTTCCACTCCCAGCGTGGCGAACATGATCGCGTATTCAATCCCGATCACACCGCCGCCAACGACGATCATCGAACGGGGAATCTGTTTCAGATCGATAATTTCGTCAGAGTCAAAAATCGTTTTACCATCAAAGGGAATATGTGGCGGACGGGAGGGTTTGGTACCAGTCGCGACCAGAACATAATCACCATAGAGAACCTTCCGCCCGGTCTCACCGTCGACAGCGACCTCATGCGGGCTGACAAACTGGGCCTCTCCGATAAAGATATCTACGCCGTTCCGCTCAAGCTGATCGTGAATGATTTCCAGTTCGTGCTCTGCGACATCCGCCAGTTTCAACCGCAGATCCTGCATCGTGACACGTCGCTTGCGGCGATACCATTTGCTGTAGACGTCTCGGTGCCGATACCCGGTTAAATATAAAATGGCTTCGCGCATCGTCTTGGAAGGGATTGTCCCTTTATGCAGACAGACGCCCCCCATGCCACGAAAGTTGCGTTCAATGATGGCAACCCGTTTTCCTAATTTGGAGGCGGCAATCGCTGCCTTCTGACCGGCAGGACCGCTTCCGATAATCACTATGTCGAATTTCATGGATCTAATCTCAATCACTCAGACCAGGTTTCACAGCAGCGGATATCCCGTCCCGCATGTCAAACTGAGAAAACTGGTCAAAATTTTCTACGTAAACAACCACCTCTAACTTCGGCCATGAGTGGGTATGGAAAAGATAGAAAGATTGATCTGATCCCTGAAACAGGCTATTTTGCGCTCAGGCTGACGGTTATACTGATTGTATGCCCCGAGCCAAAAACTCCCCCGAGGGGGAACTCCTCCTGATCAAGACCACGGAAGTGTCTGCCTCGCCACACATTGCTGCACGCTCTGATCTCAGACCAAAGGAACGCTGATGAATCATATGCTTCGTAAAATCTGGAATGTTCCGGAACACACCCACACCCCCGAATCGGTGTACCAGAATCGCAAAGCACATCGCCGCGAGTTCCTCAAGCTGATGAGCTATGGACTGGGAATTGCCGGCTTCGCAGAGCTGCTCTCTGGTTGTGAACAGGCAACAAAAGAAGAAATCGAACAGGCGGGTGCCGTGAAGCCACTGCCGAAAGACCTGCAGTCTGTCTATCCAGCCAGGCGGAACGAAGCATTCAAATACGGGCGCCCGGAAACAGTAGAAATTGAGGCGGAAGAATTCACGAACTTCTATGAATTCACCGGTCCCACCAGCAAAGAAGCCTGGAAATATGTAGATAAATTCCAGACCACTCCCTGGTCGGTCACCATTGAAGGGGAATGTGCCAAACCCCGCACCTTTGATCTGGATGACCTCTACAAAGAGATGCAGTTTGAGGAACGGGCCTACCGTCACCGCTGTGTCGAAACCTGGGCCATGTGCGTTCCCTGGACCGGCTTCCCCCTGGCCAGTCTGCTGAAACTGGTCGAACCCAAACCGACGGCGAAGTACGTTGCCTTTGAGACCTTTAATAAACCCCAAGAAGCGCCGTACATGGAATCAAGCGGCGCCGGTACCTGGCCCTGGCCCTACACCGAAGGCCTGACCATTGAGGAAGCAATGAACGATCTCGCCTTCATTGCCACCGGCCTGTATGGGAAGCCACTGCTGAAACAGAATGGAGCACCGATTCGGCTGGTTGTCCCCTGGAAATACGGTTTCAAGTCAGGCAAATCGATCGTGAAGATCAAGCTCATGGCCGACCAGCCGGCGACCTTCTGGAATTCCGTCAATCCGGGTGAATACGGATTCGTAGCCAACGTCAACCCTGACAAACCGCATCCCCGCTGGAGCCAGCGTACCGAATGGATGCTCGGCACGGAAAAACGATACGATACGCAGATCTACAATGGCTATGAAGAGTACGTCGGCGGCCTCTACACCGGCTGATCTCTCAGCGCATGAAAAAAGACCGGGCAGAATTGACTCTACCCGGTCTGATATTTCAGATGGTTGCTCTATTGACCAGCGAACCGCTTAGTCGTCAGAGGCGAACATCATCACGATCCGCAGCACGTACCAGAACAGTGTGGCAACAGAGGCGAACAGGGCCAGTGAAGCCGAGACATACTGATCGGTGGAGTAGTGATGCAGGACGTTCGAAGTGTCATACAGGATGTAACCGCTGAGCAGCAGCACCATCGCTCCTGCAAACAGATATCCCAAGGTGAACCCGAACAGGGCAGCACCGATGGCAATCCCGATCGCGGCCAGCATGGCGATCGTCAGAAAGCCCCCCAGGAAGGAGAAGTCCGCACCAGTGACAAAGACATACGCCGTCAATCCCCCGAAAATACAGAGGGTAATGATCGCGGCAACCGGAATCACATGCGCTTCCGGGTTGGTGAATCTTGTGGCGACATACAGAATTGGCACAAAGATCACGGCCTCTGCCACGATATACAACGCCAGCCCGGCATACTGCGTCCCGAGTGATTTGGCACTGGAAGCCATGGCACTGGCAATCCAGCTGGCAGCCATGAAGGCGATCAGCACCAGCCACCAGTTACCGCCGATGGCTGCCACCATCCTGTCGACGAGAGCGTCGTTGCTGAACAGAATGAATTCCAGCCCCATGAAGGCCATAATCGCACCGAACAGGTGCATGTACGTTTTGCGGATAAACGCAGCGCGTTCCTCTGCAATCGCATCGATTGCAAACATACCGCGGCCGGCCGTCGTATCCTGGTCGTAGTAGTCAGGATTAAAGTTGTTCATTGACTGATTGCTCCATGAGAATGAGAAAAGATATTCCAGGCGAACACGGAATGGTCATCGTATCAGAATACTGTCCCGCCGGCACTGCGGTTTCAAGGAAGGGCAGGCGGGTGGAATAATTATAAGTCACACTGCACAAAATTCAAGTACCAGTAGGGACTCTTTAATTTTTCATATTTTACTCAGCCGGTTACCCGGTCTGGCTTCCCGGCGGGTTCGTTGTGTCCACCCGCCGGTTCTGTTATTTCATACGTAAGTCTACGTCAGAGAATTCAAAAAATTCCACTCAAATCCGGGAAATCGCTACGAAATTTTTGCTGAAATGAATGGCACAAAAATGGAAGACATGGGAAAAAAATGGGAATTCTGGATCGATGTCGGCGGCACCTTCACAGACTGCATTGCCCGCTCTCCCCGGAATGAGTTCATTCCCTTTAAGACTCTTAGTTCGGGTATTACCAAAGGACGTGTACAGGAAATCCCTGATCCCACGACCATTGTTGACCCTTCCCGCCAGGGTGCCCCGGCAGACTTCTGGCAGGAATACCAGATCGTATTTCTGAATGAAGCGGGACAGTCCGTGCATTCGGCACAGGTGACGTCCTTTGACACCACAACAGGGACCCTGCAGTTCACTCCCGGTCTGCCTGAGTCGGTTTCCGTCTCATCAGGTTATGAACTCACTTCCGGGGAAGAAGCGCCTGTCCTGGCCATTCGCTGGATTCTTGGCCTGAAAAAGTCCGACACGATTTCCAACGTCATCGTCAAACTCGGCACCACCCGCGGCACGAATGCCCTGCTCACCCGCAACGGTGCCCATACCGCCTTCATCACCACCCGGGGCTTCGCCGATGTCCTGCTGATCGGCAATCAGGATCGCCCCCGTCTGTTCGACCTCGTGATTCAGAAACCGGAACCCCTGTTTGAAACCACGGTCGAAATCGACGAACGCATCGATGCGGAAGGAAACGTCCTGCAGGCCCCCGATCCACAAACCATCCGCCAACAGCTTGAGGACCTGAAGTCAACCGGCGTGGAATCACTGGCAATCTGCCTGCTGCATTCTTTCGCCAATCCCGAACATGAAGAATTGATCGCCCGACTGGCAGAAGAGGCCAGCTTTGATGAAATCAGCGTCTCCAGCCGACTCTCGCCACTGATCAAGATCGTTTCGCGCGGTGATACAACCGTGATGGATGCCTACCTGAATCCGATCCTCAAAGACTATATCAAAAAACTCCGCACACCGTTGGAAAACTGCGAGCTCAAACTGATGACCTCTGCTGGCGGACTGGTCGATGCCTCCCATTTCGTCGGCAAGGACAGCATCCTCTCGGGCCCTGCCGGTGGCGTGATCGGTTACTCCCGCGTGGCAGAAATTGCCGGCTTCCCCCGCTCCATTGGTTTCGACATGGGCGGCACCAGCACCGACGTCTCCCGCTTCGACGGAGTCTATGAACGGGAGTTCGAAACCCGTAAAGCCGGCGTCCGTATCGTCGCCCCCATGCTGAGCATCGAAACCGTCGCGGCCGGCGGGGGCAGTATCTGTGGTTTTGACGGCATTAAGCTCCACGTCGGCCCTGCCAGTGCAGGCGCTGATCCGGGCCCGGCCTGCTACGGTCGCGGCGGCCCGCTGACGGTGACCGACCTGAATCTCTACCTGGGGAAAATCATTCCCAGCCGATTTCCGTTCGCCCTCGATCGCAGCGCTGTCGAGCAACGTCTGACGGCACTCTGCCAGAAAATTGCAGCATCCCCCATGGGAAAAACCTACACGCCCCTCGAACTGGCTGAAGGTTTTCTGCAGATCGCCAACGCCAACATGGTTCGCGCGATCCGAAACATCTCTGTGGCCCGCGGCTATGATCCCGCTGATTACGTTCTGGTCAGCTTCGGCGGTGCCGGCTCACAGCATGCCTGTGCCATCGCCCGTTCGCTGGGCATTCATGAAGTGTTGATCCATCCCTGGTCCGGCATCCTCAGTGCCTTTGGCATCGGTCAGGCCGACGTCCGTCGCTTCGGACAACAATCCGTGCTCCAGCCCTGGACCGATGATCTGCAGCAGGAACTTCAGACCCGCTTTGCGAAACTCGACCGGAGTGTCTACGACGAAGTTCGTGCCGAAGGGATTCCCCCCGAACGCATCCAGTCGCCAGAGCACTCACTCGAAATGCGTTACCTGGGGACCGACGCGACCATCCAGATTCGCTGCCAGGAGGGAGTCGATGAACTGACACAATTCGAGCAGGAACACCAGAGACTATACGGTTATAAACACACGGGCCGCGGAATCGAAGTCACCGCCCTCCGTACCGAAATTGTTGGACAGATGGAAGCCCCCAATCTACCTATCGCAGAGCCGGTCTCACGTACGCCGCAACCGATCGAAACCACTACTGCCCACTTCCAGGGACAGGCTCTGGAAACCTCCGTCTACCTGCGTGAAGACCTGCAGCCCGGCGACCAGCTTGCCGGCCCCGCCATTATCTGCGAAGCGATCTCCACGGTGATCATCGATCCCGGCTTCACTGCGGAAATACTGCCCCGTGGTGAAACTCTGATGCGGGAAACCTCCCCCCAGACTGGAGGCCATGCCGAGATCAGCACCGAAGCCGATCCGGTCATGCTGGAAATCTTCAACAATCTGTTTGCTTCCATCGCCGAGCAAATGGGGATCACTCTGCAGAAGACTTCAATCTCGACCAACGTCAAAGAACGCCTCGATTTCAGTTGTGCCGTCTTCTCTTCCACCGGAGACCTGGTCGTCAATGCTCCGCACATCCCCGTCCATCTGGGAGCGATGAGTGAAACCGTGAAACGGATTATCGCCGACAACCCGGATCTCGGCCCAGGCGATGTCTTCGTGACCAACGATCCCTATCGCGGCGGTTCGCATCTGCCCGACGTGACCGTCATCACCCCCGTGCATCACCCGGAAAGCGAAGAACTGCTCTTCTTCACGGCCAGCCGTGCTCATCATGCGGAGATTGGCGGTATCGTCCCGGGCAGTATGCCCCCCTTCTCGAAAACGCTGGCGGACGAAGGCGTTCTGATTCGCAACTTCAAACTCGTCGATCGAGGCACCTCACGCGAAACCGAACTTCGCGAACTGCTGCTCGCGGGCGAACATCCTTCACGGTCCGTTGCCGACAATCTCGCGGACGTCTCCGCCCAGGTCGCCGCCAACAACTGTGGTGTGACACTGCTGAATGATCTGGTCCGCCGCTATTCCCTGCCCGTCGTACAGGCCTATATGAAACATATCCAGCAGGCTGCTACCGAAAAAATGCAGCTCGCACTCGAAGCCATCGAAGACGGCGTCTACTCCTTCACAGATCACCTGGACAACGGCGCGCCGCTCTCCGTCAAAATCACGATTACAGGCGGTACCGCGGTTGTCGACTTCACCGGTACCGGCCCCGTGCTGGAGACAAATCTGAATGCGAACCGCGCCATCGTGAACGCTGCGGTGCTGTATGTCTTCCGCTGCCTGATCCAGGAAGACATCCCCCTCAACAGCGGGGTGCTCGCACCAGTCGAGATCATTCTCCCGGAATGCTTCCTGAATCCCCCCGAGCGGGACTCTCCCGCCGAGTGTGCCGCCATGGTAGGCGGCAATGTGGAGACTTCCCAGCGGACCGTCGACACCCTGCTCGGCGCCCTGCACAAAGCAGCTGCCAGCCAGGGAACGATGAACAATCTCACCTTTGGCGATGAAACTTTCGGCTATTACGAAACCATCTGCGGAGGCAGCGGCGCGACTGTCGACAGCGACGGCACCGATGCTGTCCACACACACATGACCAACACCCGTTTGACAGATGCTGAGATCATTGAACGCCGCTACCCGGTCCGCTTGCATGAGTTCTCGATTCGTACCGGCTCGGGAGGGGCAGGTCGACATCGGGGTGGAGACGGCATCATCCGGCGGATCGAGTTTCTGAAACCGTTGCGCATCTCCCTGCTCTCGGAACGACGGGGCGAATATCCTCCCTTCGGACTGGACGGGGGAGAACCGGGGAAGGTCGGCGAAAACCTGCTGCAGAAAGCGGGAGATCCGCTGGAGGAATCACTGGGGGGAAAATTCTCACTCGTCGTCGAGGCAGGCGACACGCTGACCATCAAAACTCCCGGCGGAGGAGGTTTTGGCACTCCCGGTTAACGGGCTTCCGGAGAGACAACAGTTTGTTCACCCCTCTGTATTTGCCCTCCTGCAGGTTTTGACCGTTAATTGCGGTCTCTGATTCAATATTAGCGGGTTCTGCTTTGTGCTTTCGAACCAGAGGCGGTAAGGTAGCGCTATACTGATCCAGGAAACGTATCACTCACTATTTATAGAACAGATTCAAAGAAGGAAGAGTACCGTGTCTGAAAACCGTCGCGCAGAAGTTGATGCCGCGTTGGCCGATGTTGATTTTGACAAGTTCGATTATCAGGTGGTCTTTGAAACGACCAAGGGAACCATCCGCATGGACCTCTATCCCGATGTGGCTCCCGGGCACTGCAAGAACCTGATCGGCCTGACCAAAATCGGTTTTTATGACGGGATCATCTTCCACCGCGTCATACCTGATTTCGTGATCCAGGTCGGCTGCCCGCAAGGTACGGGTACTGGCGGACCGGGTTACACCATCGACGCGGAATTCAATAATATTCCTCACGAGACCGGCGTGCTCTCCATGGCTCGCACCAGCGATCCCAATTCCGCAGGTTCACAATTCTTTATCTGCCTGGGCCGCGTGCCCCATCTGGATAACTCCTATACCGTTTTTGGCAGAACCAGCGATAAGGAAAGCGAAGCCGTTGTACTCGAGATTGGCAACGTTGAAACTGACCATGGCGATCGTCCTCTGGAAGAGGTCAAAATCACGGGGTCCGAAGTAATTGCTAAGGAAAAATAGTCACGATGAGCGTCGATCGTGCTTCGCTGTTAACCGGTGCGGCAGTGCGGGAAGCCTGTCGCACCAACCAGTTCACCGGGCAGACATCGGGGGTGGCCCCCGGTTTTGCCCAGGCGAATCTGGTCATTCTTCGGGAAGTCGATGCCGCTCATTTTCGTGAGTTCTGTGAGAAAAACCCCAAGCCTTGCCCTGTTCTGGAAGTGACCGAAGCAGGCAATCCCTGTCCGCGAGAATCCACTCCAGATGCCGACCTGAGGACTGACCTGCCCCGCTATCGTGTCTGGAAGTCGGGCGAACTGGTGGAAGAACCAACGAACATCGCACATCTCTGGCAGGACGATCTGGTTGCGTTTCTGATCGGCTGTTCGTTTACATTTGAAGCGGAGATGATTCGGTCTGGCCTGCCGGTCAGACACATCGATCTGGGAGTCAACGTTCCCATGTATCGCACGAATGTTGCCTGTGAAGCCGCGGGGATTTTTTCCGGCCCGCTGGTGGTTTCCATGCGTCCCTTCCAGCCTGCTGATGCGATTCGTGCAATTCAGATCACGGGCCGTTTCCCTGCAGTCCATGGTGAGCCCGTGCATCTGGGCTTTCCGGAACAGTTGGGAATTTCTGACCTGAGCCAGCCTGATTTCGGGGATCCCGTCCCCGTACACCCGGGAGAGCTACCGGTCTTCTGGGCCTGTGGTGTCACGCCACAGACCGTTTTGATGCAGGCGAAGCCGGAATTTGCCATTACTCACAGCCCGGGCTGCATGTTCGTCACCGACTGGAAAGACGAACAACTCGCCACTCGCTAAAACCAAAGCATCAGGAATGTGATTTCACCTGCGTTGCCGGCTCGTCAGCAGATGTGGTATCGGGCAGATGCAGAGAACGAATACGATAGTCTTCCCAGAGCAGAGAATAAGCGAAGCAGGGTTCCCGCTCCAGCGTGTAAGCCACAGGCTGACTTTCCCAGAAACTCATCAGGTTCCCCTGTGGGGGATTCAGATACAGTCGCTGTTTGCAACGCGGGCAAACTGTCCCGTGGGGAGTTGCCTGTGTCTCAGCGGCCTGGTGTTCCAGACAGATCGTTGTCGCGTGTTCGTTTCTCATAATGCCCAATTATATCGAGGCAGTCGGGGTGCTCTCCAGTTTTTTTTCGAGTCCGGATGACAGATTTTCAGAGAACGCTTTCAGGCTCATGTTCTTCTCCGGAAGTTCACCGTTTTTCGTATTCCGATCGTCCGCTACAGTCCTGAGAACCAGCCTGACCGTTATAACAGGTCATCAGTTCGGAGCCCGAAGGAACCACACTGTTTGAATCCTGGAGTGAATCCCCTGGAATCATCGCATCCTGGTTTCCAGTTTGGTATAACTGGAGTTCTGTTTTGAATCTACTCAGAACTTATGTTCCGCTTTGTTCAATAAAGACTCTTGGTAAACCGCGCATGACAATTGATCTTTCTACACAGCTAAAGGGAGTTCTCCCCCCGGTCATCACACCACTGACACCAGAACGCAGGCTTGATGCGGCTTCGGCTGAATCTGTCTATCGCTTCATGCTGAAGCAGGGTGCTCACGGGCTGTTTCTGTTCGGCACCTCCGGCGAAGGTCCCCTGCTCTGTGAACCGGATCGGGAACAGGCTACCGAAATCGCCGTCAAAGTGGTGGATGGCAGTGTCCCCCTGCTGGTCGGTGTCATCGCCCCGGGAACAGAGCAAATTATCGAACAGGCCAAAGTTGCCAAAGCCCAGGGTGCGGATGCGGTCGTTGTCTGCCCTCCCTTTTATTATCCGGCGAGCCAGAAAGACATGCTCGTGCACTACCGCACCATTCGGGAAGCGGTCGATATTCCGGTGTTTGCCTACGACATTCCGATCATGACGAAAGTCAAAATTGAACTCGAAACCCTGATGACGCTGGGTAAAGAAGGCACCATCATCGGCGTCAAGGATTCCAGCGGAGATGCCGTGAGCTTCCATCGCCTGGTCGCCAGCAAGCCTCCCGGAATGAAACTCTTCACAGGTGCCGAGATGCTGGTGCATGCGGTCATGATGGCTGGTGCAGACGGCACCGTTCCCGGCCTGGCGAATGTGGGGCCGGAACTCTTCGTGCAGTTGTATGAAGCAGCGGCAGCAGGCAACCACCCGGAGGCGCATCGACTCCAGGAAGCCATCGTCAGACTGTTTGAAGTTTTTGTCTGCCCTGACGGAACCATGAACGTGGGTTATATTATCGGCTCGATGAAAACCGCACTCCGCCTGCGGGGCGTGATTGAAAATGATACCCTGTTCCACCCGTTTCCTGCCTGTACTCCCGAATTGATTGAGCGAACCGAAACAATTATGAAAGAAGTAGGCTGTCTGTAATGAGACCGACTCCGCCGAGTGCCTGCTGTACCAACCTGATTGTGGAATGAATTGAATAAACTATGAGCGGTGTTTTAAACGAACGGGCGTGCCAGCTTACGGAACGTCTGCTGGCCAGGGCCGGCGAATTGAAAGTCTTTCCGCATGCCCTTGAGAATGGCGCGATTGTCGTCGACTGTGGTATCGAAACACCGGCGGGAATTCAGGCGGGTCTGCAGCTGGCCCGGATCTGCATGTCGGACCTGGGTGAAGTCAAACTGGTTCCCGGCGAACTGGACGGACTGCCGCTCCCCTATCTCCAGGTACAGACTGACCACGCTGTCGAAGCCTGTCTACTCAGCCAGTACGCAGGCTGGAAAATTGATGTTGGCAAATTCTTTGCGATGGCCTCCGGCCCGATGCGGGCTGCTGCCGAAGTGGAAGACCTGTATCGGATCCTTGCCTTTGGTGAATCTCCAGAGAAAACCGTCGGTGTACTGGAAGCCAATTCGCTGCCCGATATAAATGTGGTCGATAAGATCGCAAAATCAACGGGAGTTGATCCGAAGAACATCACTCTGCTGGTGGCCCCCACATCGAGCATCGCCGGCAACATTCAGGTGATCGCCCGCTCTGTGGAAACCGCGATGCACAAGCTGTTTGAAAGCCAGTTTGACGTGCACCGCGTACAGGCCGGCTTCGGCACCGCGCCGCTGGCTCCCGTTGCCAAAGATCATCTGACAGGCATCGGGCGGACCAACGATGCGATTCTGTATGGTAGCGCCGTCTCGCTCTGGGTCGTCGGCGATGATGAATCATTGCAGGAGATCGGGCCCTCACTCCCTTCCTGTTCTGCTGCCTGCTACGGCAAACCGTTTCTGGATGTCTTCGCGGAAGCAAATCATGATTTCTATGAAATCGATCCCAGCTTCTTCAGTCCAGCCGTTGTCACTTTACAGAACCTCGAAACCGGAAATGTCTTTCAGTTCGGCGAAATGAATCCCGCGCTGCTGAAACAGAGCTTCGGCTTCTGATCGGAATGCTTTTTCCTGCCCCGTATTTTTCGGCCCCGTTATTTCAGGATACAATTTCGTGCGGATCGCCATTCTGGGAAATCAGGGAAGTTGGTACTGCCGTGAACTCAAAGCAGCAGCGGAAGCACGCGGTCACCAGGCCTGCACACTGGAATTCCGCGATCTGGCTGCCCTGCTTTCCGGTCAGTCGATGGAACAGTTCTGCTGTTACGACGCCGATGAGCAACAGATCAATCTGAATCAGTTTGACTGTTTAATCATTCGTACGATGCCTCCTGGCTCACTGGAACAGGTCATCTTTCGCATGGACCTGCTGGGCCGACTCGAACAGGCGGGAGTAACCGTGTTCAACACGCCTCGGGCAATCGAATGTGCCGTCGATAAATATCTGACAACTTCCCGACTGGCAGCAGCAGGGCTCCCTGTGCCTGCGACAGCGGTCTGTGAATCTTCGGCAGCAGCCATGCAGCGTTTCGAAGAACTGGGGGGAGACGTCGTCGTCAAACCTTTGTTTGGCTCGGAAGGCCGCGGGATATTTCGGATCAGCGACCCTGATCTGGCGTATCGCTCATTTCGCACTCTCGAACGCACCCAGTCTGTGATTTATCTGCAGCAATATGTTGCTCACCCGGGCTATGACCTGCGAATCCTGATTTTGAACGGCACTGTGACTGGTGCCATCCGCCGTCATAACCAGACTGATTTTCGTACGAACATCTCCCGCCAGGGTCGGGCTGAAGCGTACACACCGACAGAGGAAGAGGTCCAACTGGCCCTCCGCGCCAGCGATCTGACGCAGGCCGAATTTGCTGGGGTCGACCTGCTGCCTCCTGTTGATGCTCCCGAAACGCGTTACCTGCTCGAAGTCAACGCGGTCCCAGGCTGGCGCGGCCTGCAATCGGCCACAAATGTGAATGTAGCCGCACTGGTGATTGAATATCTGGAGCAGAAACGAAACAATGCAGGTGCATCCAATGCACCATAATTCTCAACCGGCTCGATTCATCAGCAAACATTAAAGACTTTAAGCCATGGAACTCAATACACTCCTGAACGCATTACAGACTCATCTTCCTGAGATTCTCCGCTGGTCTGGCGCGATTGCCAAACGACTGCGGAATTTTAATATCGCAGTCGAAAATAAATCATCGGGCAGTGCGCTGACCGACGCCCTGACTCTGGCCGACCTGACACTGCAGGAACTGATCGTCGCCGCCCTCCGCGATCGCGATCCGATCTTCCGTGAGTGTCGCATGGAAGCAGAAGAAAAAACAGGTGACCTCGATCGCTTCTCCCAGGACTCCCCTTATGTACTCTCGATCGATCCGATTGATGGCACCAAGCAATATCGTGATAAAACAGCCAACGGATATTGCGTGATGATTCACCTGCGCGACAGCGAAACCGTGCATTACTCTCTGGTTTATATTCCTGAAACCGGGGAACAGGGAACGTGGGTGGAAGCAGTACACCAGAAAGTCGTCTGTGGCCCTGATGATCTGAGCCGTCCCGCCCGCGAAGTACTGGATACGATGCCGGCCATCGATCCCGAGACTCGCCCCGATTCGCCCCAAATCTATCTGATCGGCTTTCAGGATAAAGATACGTCCAATGCGCGCCTGGTCACAGAAGCAGGGCTCCAGGGAGTACCGCCGGAAGAAATGCCGGGGAGTATTTACGACCACCTGGCAACCGGGGCATTTGGAGGTTCGTTGATTCATACCCCCAACGTCTACGACTTTCCCGTCTCGCTGCACATCGCCCGGATTCTGGGTGGTGATGCTGTCTGGGTGCATAATGGAGAATCAGTCAACTTCCACGAACACTGGCTCGATGATCGGGCCGACATGCTGCGTCTGCCCGGAATCACTGCCTGCAGTGCCAATTCCGAGACATTGAAAATTCTCTGTGAACTGGCAAAGGACTGGAGTCAGGTCCGCTATCAGGACTGAGCTGCTGATGTTACAGCAGTTGCTTCCGATTCGTCTGCTTCCTCTGGCGACTTGGTGGCTTCGACAATAATCCCGCCCAGTTTCAGGAATTGATGAATCGGCGTGAACCAGTGCTGCTCTTTCCAGGGCAATCCGGTCTCTTCGAAGGCCTGCTGGAGTTCAATCCGGTTATAGGTCCGGCACTTCCAGGTGGCGCTGTTCAGCATCCCGGAAAAACGGTCTTCCGTCGCCATCAGAAACAGGCTGCCGCCTGGCTGCAGCACCCGGTAAATTTCTGCAAGTCCATGGCGGGGATCTTTCAGGTATTCGAGCACCCAGCCACAAGTGACACAATCAAACGAGGCATCCTGAAACGGCAGGCAGGTCATATCGGCTGAGAGGTAATTCGGACGCGGACTTCCCATACGGGTGCGCGCCCGCTTCAGCATCTGATGCGAGAGGTCACAGGCTACCAGACGCGCTTCGGGATGGGTTTCACGTAACAGGTGCCCCAGAATCTGGCCCGCTCCCGCACCAATATCCAGGATATTGCGAAATTCCGTGACATCAAAACGACGGGTCTTGATAATTCGACCTACCAGTGGATCGTGTAGCGAGAGTTTGCTCGCCAGATAGAGAACCGCCCCCGCAGGACCATCATACAGCTTGCGGGCAGTCGACTGAAACTGACTCTGATCCAACTCAGATGCACCGCGGAATTCGATCAGCGATCGCAGAGATTGTTTGAGGCGTTGTCGCTTTGGGTTATTTTTTTGGGGAGAACTTAATGGAGCCATAGTGCACTGTGCTTCTGAAACCGGAAATAATTCTGTAAAAGAGCAGATGAAGGACTGATAACAACCCACATCCTAACAAGCGGCCCTGGTCAACGCGTCAGGATTTCCTGATTTCTTAAAAATCACATAAGAACGCTTTTTTCGCAAGCGTTATAAACTTCCCAATGATAATACCTTAAGAGAGGCAATTATTCCAGCAGCTTGATCAATCGATTTCCGCCGGTTATGATCAAGGGCATCGGGACAGATTCAAATCAGTAAATCTTAAGCAGTTAGACCTGAATCGTGATTCGTCGCGGGATTGAAAATCTTACCATTTTTGACCGTTGAATTGCGCCGCAAAACAATTTCTGCAGAAATGTAAGGCTTAAATTGTTCAATGACCGAACGGATCAATTTACAACAGACTGACGATATTCGCGATGTGATCCATCTGGCAGTACAGTATCTGGCCAAAGGCGAATTAGTCGCTTTTCCCACGGCAACCGCTTATGTGATTGCAGGACAGGCACTCAGCCCGGATGCCATGACGAAGCTGAAACAGCTTGCCGGAAATGATGACCCGCTGGTGCTCTGTGTCAAAGATTTCGACGAGGCACTGGATTATCTGCCGGAAATGCCCCCAATTGCCAGAAAACTATCTAAGCGCTGCTGGCCTGGCCCAGTCGTGCTGGAACTTGACCGCCCCGGACCAGATACGCTCTTTTCTGAATTGCCTGCGGAAGTGCGGCAGCAAATCTGTCCCGGCCAGAGGATCCGCCTGCGTGCCCCGGCACATGAGATTATATTCCAGACGATGCGACTCTCACCTTCTCCACTCGCGCTGCTCAACGAACAGTCTCGCTTTCAGACGGCAGATGCAGTAATGGAAGCCTTTCAAGACCAGATCGCCCTGGTGATAGATGATGGTCCATCCCGCTTTGGTGATCAGTCGACACTGGTTTCTATCCAGGATAATCAGTGGAGTATTCTCCAGCCGGGTGTTGTCACTGAAACCACACTCAAGCGGCTCTCCAGTGAAATATACCTGTTTGTCTGCACAGGAAACACCTGCCGCAGCCCGATGGCCGAAGGACTGTTTCGGAAATTATTATCTGATAAACTGAAATGTCAGGAAGATGAGCTCTCAGATCGAGGTTTTATCGTGGCCTCTGCTGGACTTGCTGCAGCGATGGGTGCCCCCCCCAGTCCGGAAGGGGTATCAATTCTGGCTGAACAGGGAATTGATATTCAGGCTCATGAAAGTCAACCACTGACCGAACGCCTACTTGACCAGTCAGATCATCTCTATACGATGACACAAGGACACAGGGCGGCTATTCTCGCCGAACGCCCTGATCTGGCTGAAACGGTCAGATTGCTCTCACCAGATGGGAAAGATATCTCTGATCCCATTGGGGGAGGTTACCAATGCTATGTTGATTGTAAAAAAGAAATTGAAAACTGTTTAAATACGATTATTACTCAACTTCCCCTTCCTGAGAAATAAACAGCCAACCCTGATGTGACCCGCCTGAGACCATGTTTTCCCATAAAAAATTATCTATCAGCAGTGGACACTCTCTTGCTATAATAGACTGGAAATCATTAACCTTACATTTATGAAGATACTGTTAACTCTGCGCATTTGAGTTTGTGAATCACAGTGTGGCTCAAGCTCGGATAGCAACCACGTATGCCAGACATCTCTCACTCAGCAGTCTTCTGAATTTCGTTTCAGCCTGCTCTGAGGCCATGTGGGGGACTATCTATTTCTTCTATATTTCTGATCATTCCAAAATTAAAGAGTTTCGATGAAAATTGCAGTTGCCAGTGATCACCGGGGATTTTCCACCAAATCTAAAATCCTCACCCTCCTTAACCAGTTAGGACATGTTGCCTACGATTATGGACCGGAGGATGGCGAATGCGTCGACTATCCAGACTACGCGGCCAAAGTGGCGAAAGCGATTGGAGATAAAACCATTGACCGGGGAATTCTGATCTGTGGGACCGGTATGGGAATGTGCATCGTGGCTAACAAATTCCCCGGTGTCAGAGCAACCCCCTGTCACGATGACATCACGGCGCAGATGAGCAGACTGCACAACGATTCGAATGTGCTCTGTCTCTCTGCCGACCTCTTGGGCGACAGGCTGGTCAACCGCATGGTCGAAATCTGGCTCAAAGAAGAGTTTGAGGGTGGCCGTCATGCCCGCCGGCTGGAAAAACTGAATAAAGTGGAAGAAGAAACCATGCATCCACACGAAGAGGCATAAGCTTTCGCGCTAAACGGATATTCCCCGTTCCAGCGTGTCACGTTTTTCTCTTAAACGCGGATGGCTCAACATCTCACCATGTCGTGCGTTTTACCTGTAAAACCCTCAGGCTGCCTCTGCCAGATATACCACAGTAGTCGTGGAATTTCCCTCACTGAATCCTTTTCAAATGGATCAAATCTCTGTATCGTCAACAGTGAGATATCAGGGATTTTTTGACCTCTTTTCTCCGGATTTCCGCTGTTCAATCTCCAGAGAAAAGAACTTACACAGAGGGATTTACGATCATGGATCAGGCCAATTTAAAATTTACTAAAACACATGAATGGGTCGGCGTCGAAGGCGAACTGGCAACAGTGGGCATCACTGATTTTGCCGTTAACCAGCTCACCGACCTGGTCTATATCGACCTGCCGGCAGTCGGCTCTACCTGTGAAGCAGGCAAGGTCTTCGGGGAAGTAGAGAGTGTCAAAGCAGTCAGTGACCTCTATTCTCCCGTCAGCGGCGAAATTGCAGAAGTCAACGAGTCACTGGTCGACGATCAGAGCCCGCTTTCAGACGATCCGTTCGGGGCCGGCTGGATTACTAAAATCAAAATGTCCAACCCGGCCGAGTTGGAACAATTCATGAATGCGGACGACTATCAGAAGTTCTGTGAGTCCGAAGCACACTAGGTGGACTTCTTCAGCCAGCAGAAATTAATCGCTGCCCCTCAGCTGTCTGGCATGCTCTGCCGGACGTTGTGGAACGATCCTGCTGCAAAGTGGAAAAAAAGAGATTATCAACTTTTCAAGCGCTACTATAACTCCCCAGGCTGAGCCATCAGCATCAACACCCTCACATTTATAATCGAGTGAAACGTGTCTTACCTCTTTAACACACCAGAACAGCAGCAGGAAATGCTGCAGACCATCGGTATTGACTCTCTGGAAGCCCTGTTCTCAACCATTCCAGCTGATCTGCGTCTGGATCGACCTCTGGATCTGCCCCCCGCGCTATCGGAAATGGAACTGCAGACTCACCTTTCACAACTGGCGAGCCAGAATGTCGGTCCCACTTCCCGGATCTGCATGCTGGGAGGCGGTGCTTACGATCATTTCATTCCTGCAGCGGTAGATGAAATTGCTCGACGGGGTGAATTCTATACTGCTTACACTCCCTACCAGGCAGAAGCCAGCCAGGGCAGCCTGCAGACCTTCTTCGAGTTCCAGTCGCTGATTTGTCAGCTGACCGGCATGGACGTTTCCAACGCCAGTCTCTATGAAGGAGGTACCTGTGTCAGTGAAGCCGCCTTTATGGCAATGCGGGTTACGAATCGGCACGACCGCGTGGTCCTGCTCGGTTCACTGCATCCTGAATACCGACAGGTCGTAGAAACTTATCTGAGACACCTCAACTGCGAAGTGGTCATCGTCCCCTGTAAGGACGGCAGTGTCGATCCAGCTGACGTCGATGCCGCCATGGACGACCAGACTGCCTGCCTGGTTATCCAGCACCCCAACTTTTTTGGCACTCTGGAAGAAGCCGCTGAGCTGACGGAAATCGCCCATCGCTATGGCGCCCTTTCAGTCGTTTCCTACGATCCGATCAGTCTCGGAATTTTGAAACGCCCTGGTGACTATGGTGCCGATATCGCGATTGCGGAAGGACAGTCACTGGGCACTCCGCTTCAATTTGGCGGGCCGTATCTGGGACTGTTTTCCTGCAGCGAAAAATTTGTCCGCCGCATGCCGGGCAGGTTGATTGGTCAGACGGTCGACCGCAACGGCAAACTCTGCTATGTTCTCAACCTGCAGGCCCGGGAACAGCACATCCGCCGCGATAAAGCCACCAGTAACATCTGCAGTAACCAGGGGTTGATCGCGATCCGCGCTGCCGTCTACCTCTCCCTGCTGGGCAAACAGGGGATCCGTGAAGTCGCAGAACTCTCCTGCCAGAAAGCGCATTATGCAGCGGAACAGCTCTCCAGCGTGGAGGGCATCGAACTGCTCTTCCCTGAGCGTCCTTTCTTCAAGGAGTTTGTTGTCAGTTGCTCGGAAGGTGCTGACTACCTGCTAAGGAAAGCACGCCAGGCAGGCTTCGATCTGGGACCGGAACTCTCCCGCTTCACGTTCGAGAACTGCCCCGAAAATTACCAGACCGGAGTGCTGGTGGCAATCACGGAACAACGCACCCGAGAAGAAATCGACCGTCTGGTCACCGTGCTGAAGGCATAAACACGACGCTCAATCCACAGTTAACCGTTTCATTCGTCAAATACTCGAAGCGACAACACTATCATGCGAAACCATCTGGCCACTCAACCATTGTTTGATCTCTCTCAGCCCGGACGGCGTGGCGCTCAATTCCCCGCTGCTGACGTACCGGAAAAACCGCTCGAGGAGCTCATCCCCTCTCAGGCTCTGGCCACTGAGCCTACCGGACTGCCTGAAGTCACCGAGTCCGACGTGATCCGGCACTTTGTAAATCTCTCGACCTTAAACATGTGTGTGGACACTCACTTTTATCCGCTGGGTAGTTGCACCATGAAATACAACCCGAAGCGGCACGAACGTCTCTCCAGCCTGCCGGGGATTGTCGATCTGCACCCCTACCAGAACCAGGCTGATTTACAGGGTATGCTGGAATTGCTTTACGTAACACAGGAAATGCTGGCAGAAATCGCCGGGCTTCCTGCCGTTTCACTGCAACCGGCCGCCGGTGCTCAGGGTGAATTCACGGCGCTGTTGACCGCGAAAGCCTACTTCGAAGATAAAGGTGAAAAACGAACCAAGGTCCTGTTCCCCAACAGCGCTCATGGCACGAACCCCGCCAGTGCCGCGATCGCGGGCTTTGATTGCGTCCAGCTGGCCAGCAGTAAAGAGGGCCTGGTTGATCTGGAAGATCTGAAATCACACCTGGATGACCAGACTGCAGTCTTCATGGTGACCAACCCGAACACACTGGGGCTGTTCGAAAAAGATATCAGGCAGATCGCCCAGATGGTGCACGACGTGGGAGGCCTGGTTTACATTGACGGCGCCAATATGAACGCGATTCTCGGCTACACTCGCCCCGGAGACTTTGGCGGCGATATGATGCACTTCAATGTACATAAGACCTTTACCGGACCACACGGTGCCGGTGGTCCCGGTTCCGGTCCGATCGCTGTACGTGATTTCCTGGCAGACTTCCTGCCCGGCCCTGTCATCAGCCACGATGCCTCCGCTGCCGAAGGAGAAGCCTATCAACTGGTCACACCTGCTAAATCGATCGGACGCGTCCGCTCGTTCTATGGCAACATCGGCATCCTGGTCAGGGGTTACTGCTACCTGCGAACGCTGGGTGCTGCGGGTCTGAAAGCAGTTTCCGAAAATGCAGTCCTGAATGCCAACTACCTCAAAGCCCTGCTCAAAGACGTGCTGCCGGTACCTAACGGGGATCTCTGTATGCACGAATTCGTCGCTTCCGCCTCCAGGAGTAAAGCCGCCAATGGCATCACGGCGATGGACATCGCCAAACGACTCCTGGACTTCGGCTTCCATGCTCCTACTGTCTACTTCCCGCTGGTGGTTCCTGAAGCGATTATGGTCGAGCCGACCGAAACTGAATCCAAAGAGACTCTGGATGCCTTCGCGGAGACAATCACCAGGATTTTAAAGGAAGATCCGGAGTTCCTCCACCAGGCTCCGCATTCTACGGAAATCAGTCGTCCGGACGAAGTCGTCGCGGCACGACATCCGATTCTGCAATGTTGTGAGTCTGAATAGTCTACGTTCCCGTTTCCTGTATTACTTAACGAACTGGTTCCCGGCATGACAGCCTCTTCCCCTCCAGATCACTGTCGCCTGCTGATCGAATCAGCGCCACAGCCGGGAAGCTGGAACATGGCTGTGGATGAATCTCTGCTGGAATCAGCGGTAGCGGATCAGGTCTGTTCTCTGCGCTGGTATCGCTGGGATCAGGCTACGATCTCGCTGGGTTACTTTCAGAAGAATAACAACGAAGCACAGCAGAGCCTCTGGGAAGACCTGCCACGTGTGCGACGACTCTCCGGGGGCGGCGCGATTCTACATCACCACGAACTGACTTACTCTTTTACAGTACCCGCCAGCCACCCGCTTGCGAAGTCCCCTCCAGATCTGTATGTAGCCATCCATCAGCCCCTGATTGACATCCTGGCAGCCCATGACCTTCCCGTCACATTTCGGGGAGTCTCGTTTCGTGCAGACTCAGAACCTTTCCTCTGCTTCGGCCGTGGCGATGAACGGGACCTGGTTTACCAGGGAAAGAAAATACTGGGCAGCGCTCAGAGACGCAGACGCGGCGCCATCGTTCAGCATGGCAGTCTCCTGCTACTGACTTCCGAGTACGCCCCCGAATTTCCCGGGTTACTGAATCAGCTTGCACAGACCAGCCGCTACACGGACGATTTTCTGAATACTCTGACCGCAGATTTTTCGAATGCCATTGCAGAAGCGGTACAGCTTCCCCTCAAATCACGAAACCTGACTGACGAAGAAACCCGCCGGGCAGAGGTCCTGGAAAAAGAAAAATATTCACAAGACGCCTGGACCAGCCGCAAAAAGCAAGCTTAGCGGTTTACATTTCAGGAGTTACTGAAATCAAGTAAAATTGATGCGTTATTAATAAATTATTTACGTGACGGTTGTAGGATTGATACTTGTTGACAATACGTCAAATCCCTGATAGCGTTTAGTATATAAAGCTCTTATATTATTTTCTTTCAACAGTTTAAACTTATGTGTTACGGAAAGAATGTAGTGGATCTTTGCTTACGATGAAGTGAGTCAAACCACACAATGCGGGCCAAAAGGGCATTGTTATTTGCTCCTTCCATTTTATTGACGAGAAGTTTTTCACTCATTTCTGTTTCTTGTTCATTTTCGATTCTTGTCTCCTTTCTTCTGTCAAAATGAAAACAAGTCACCTGAGATAGAATGGCGCGTGTTTTCGCTATTCCAGATTCCAGAACTTTGACACGTTCTGCAGGCACCCACGGAGTGAATGATTTATGTTGCAGCTTTCTCTGAAAGTAATTGGCGGTCGCCACGATGGCAAACAGATTCCCATTAAGGGCAAAAAGTTCTTAATCGGCCGGGAAGAAGATTGCCATTTGCGACCTAACAGTGATATGGTCAGCCGTCATCATTGTGTGTTTACGGTTGATGAATACAGTGTGCGTCTGCGTGATTTCGGCAGTACTAATGGCACTCTGGTAAACGGCAAACGAATCAAAGGCGAAGTTCAACTGTCGCATGGAGATAAAATTCAGGTTGGCAAACTGGATTTTGAAATCGTGATCTCACACAGTCCGGATGCCAAACCGACAGAAGTCACTCCGGGCAGTGATATTTTGACAGGTTCCGATACCGTCTTTGATATTCCGGTACACAAGGAAGAATCCGAAGCGGCCCCAGAGACACCTGCCCCCGAAACACCTGCGGAAAATGAGACGACGCCCGCAGCGGAAGCACCGGAAACTCCCGGTGTGTATGAAGGGGACACTCAGATTCTGACTGCCGAGCAGCAGCAACAGGCTCAGCAGGCCTATGATCAGGCTGCACAGCAGCAAGGGTATCCTCAACAACCTTACGGATACCCCCCGCAGCAGATGCCACCCGGTCAACCGTACCCTTATCCGATGCCGCCACAGTATTATCCCCAGCAGGGCTATCCGCAACAGCCGATGCCGGCCTACCCTCAGCAGTACCAGATGCCGCCACAGGGCTATCCACAACAGCCCCCTCAGCAGCCTCCCGAACAGCAGGGTGAACAAGGGCGATCAGGGGTTCCAGATATGCCTCCGGTGACACTGCCCAAGCCTGAAGAAACCGGGCTGAAAAACAAGGAATAAATACCTGCGTGCGTTCAGCATTGAAACAAACTCACTTGAGATGAGATCTGGTTTCCAGGATCTCATCTCTGTTTTTTTAGAGCGGTAAAACTGCAGATTCCCACATCAGAACATGGCATTCTGCAGGCTGCCCATTGCTTTTCTGATTCGGGTTTGTGAAAATCAGAGGTGTGAAGCAGGCTTAAAGATTATGCGAACCAGGACGTCATCTAAAGGGAGATACTTTCAGTGAATGATTCAGCCAGTGCCAGCAATGATATCCAGCGTCGTTATCGTGAATTTCTTGATCTGCTGCCGTTGACTTTGTCACTCGCAGGTCTGCCCGCCAGTGACCACGGGAAATATTATACTGAGGAGCAGGTTGAAGCACGTGCATTCACGGTCAAGCATGCCTTTAAACAGGCCCGAATTCTCGCCCGGGAATGCATTCAGAAACAGTAAAGCTGGAACCCGGCCAGACCCTGACCAGCCGAAAACAAAAACAGAGCCGCACCATGACTGGTGCGGCTCTGTTCGTTTCACGAAGAGTCAGCGGATGATACCGAGAACTGCGACTGTTATTTCGTTTTCAGCTCGAACGTAAATTCATTCGGACCTGCTTCGCTGACTTCTGCCTCCAGGGTCGTCTTCTCGTTGTACTCTGCAGGCAGATACTGTTCCACGGCGGGTACGGGAGGCTCATCTGGGGCCCCTCCGGCAACGGTCTTACCGGGGATCTCCCGGTTTGCTGTGATCACAACAGCTTTCTTACCTGCCACTGTCTCAAAAGAAAATGTCCCCTGCTCAATCTTACCCGCTCCACTGGCGGCTTTGCCCTCTGCATCACGGAAAATAACATTCCCCTCCGCCAGCGGTTCTCCATCCACGGTCACTTTACCAGTCACCGGATAGGTCGTGGGACCGGCATCGCCCCCCCCGCAGCCACTCAGAATACCTGCGGTGCAGGCTAACATCAGATAATACGCAACTGTTTTCATTGAATCTTTCCTGTCACTTATCTCTGCTCCCGACAAGATCGTCGGGAGCAGACAGAAACCCTGATATCACGGAACGCTTAAAATTCGCCCACAACTTCATGCCCCGAACGCGTCGACAGAGCACGATAGGTGTTCAGGTCAATATTATTGGAGAGAAACCGGACAGCACCATCAGCCATCCCCACATGCACACCACCTACATGCTGACTGCGTGCATAGTTCCAGCGGCTTGACTGGTTGGTCACACAGGGAGCATTCACATCGGTGGTTGACTTACAGAGGTAGTTCTGGTCGGGTACTTTCGTATTGGGAGTCTCATAAGCGGTGAAGGTCACCTCACCATGAGCACCACCAATCCAATAGCAACCCGGGCACCCCCAGGAGAAACCGCTGGGAACTTCTACCCGCTGCACTGACTCACTGAGCATCAATGTGTTCGAAGTACCGTCTTTCACATCACGAAACTTGGTTCTGGTATTCTGTCCGAACATCCCGTTGTCCGTCCCGGTGGAACGGTTGTTCGCCCAGCCAATACAGGCCAGATAGTTTCCGCCCCAGCGAACACCACTGTTTTCAGCAAATGCAGGGCCGATGTCAGAGGGGCACATGAAGACCGGCAACGGTGTTTTCACGAATACCTTGCTGCTGGAAATGTTATGCACATGATTACTGGTACTGGCTGACACATTCGCACAGTCACCTTCATACTGGTTATACATGGGAGCCTGATCAACAAAAGGCAACAGACGATGGAACCAGGTATCTCGATTGTGGCAGTATTGGGGATAACCTGAATAATGTGCCATATGGGCATAAGGAAAACAGCCATGGGTCTCATGGTAGTTATGCATCGCCAGGGCAATCTGTTTCACACTGTTCTTACAGGTACTGCGGCGGGCTGCCTCCCGGGCCTGCTGTACGGCGGGCAGCAGCAGGGCAATCAGAATGGCAATGATGGCGATCACAACCAGTAACTCAATCAGCGTAAACCCACGTTTTCGGGGTGAGGTTTTCAGATTCCTCATGTCAAACTTCCTTTAATAAAATAACAAGTATTAATAAACTAACCTATTAGTAACGGTCTCTTAATATATCGTCTGTTATTTAGTGAATTATATAAAGTTTCCGACCCTTCCCGGGTATTGTCAACTTATACATCTAAAGGTTTTTTAGATAAGAACTTAGTATTAAAAATACCCGTATATCCGTTTACATGGATGGCCCTGATTATGTGGGAAAAAATAAGAATGCATAGTCTTATTTAGAATTCCAGGCACATCAATGATTCATTTGTATATGCTCCAGCTAATTACCTGAATTACTTCTGAAGGATACATCCACTTAAAGACACTCCGAAAACACAGACTCAAATTTTTCTCTCTCCTGAAACTCCTGCACCAGAAAACTGGTATAGTTAGTGAAATCAAATGAAGTTTTGAGTTCGAATTCTGTTGTTGTGCAAGCCAAAACGGGATTTCTCCGTGAATGAAGAAGATGCGGCGCAGGTCCGAAGTTGCCTGGAAGGTAATACAGCGGAAATGCGCGCATTCGTGGCCCGGTTTCAAAGTTCCATTTTCGGTTTGTGCTACCGGATGCTGGGACATCGACAGGATGCTGAAGATGTGGCACAGGAAGTCTTTGTCCGTGCCTTTCGGAGTCTGCATCAATGGGATCCCACCAGAACTTTAAAGCCCTGGTTACTGACGATCGCCGCCAATCGCTGCCGCACCTTTCTCAGCCAGCGGTCCCGTCGGCCTGTCCCTGCAGAGTTTGCGTCAGAGCTGGCAGTCAGTCAGTCATCAGAAGCGCTGCAGGACCTGGGAGAAGAACTTCAAAATGCGATCGGGCAATTGCGTGAAGATCATCGCACCTGCTTCATTCTGTTTCATCAGGAAAACCTGAGTTGTCAGGAAATTGGAGAAATAATGGATCGTCCTGAAGGCACCATCAAAACCTGGCTCCACCGTTCCCGCCAGGAACTGGCGTCAACCTTAAGACAACGTGGAATTGTACCAGAGGTCAGACATGAATCTCGTTGAATACCAATCGAAACTGGAAATCATGATCGAATCACGGCACTTCGATCAGCGTGCGCAACTGGAAAAACTGGCAACAAGTTCACCCGCACACCAGCGTCTCTGGGAAGACTTTCTGATCCTCGAGCAGACTCTCCCTGCCTGGAAACAGTCTCTTCCGGAGACGGACCTTGTCGATGCGGTACTGGCCCAGCTCGACAGCCCTTCTGGTAACAGCGGACAACCAACCACACGCTCTGAGCAGCCGCCTGGCTCCACTGCCTCGTCACAGCGTTTCTCTGCTCCCTGGATCTGGGCCAGCAGCCTGGTTGCCGCGGCATTGCTGTTTGCAGTAACGATCCCGTTTTTCTCCAACCGTACTGACGTTGATTCCGGTACGACGGTGGCTACCAGTACCACAATCGCACCAGTTCCCCGGATTGACGAACATCAGCCCCCCGTTCCACAAGATATTGATCAGTTGCTGAAAAACGCAGGCGCTGCTTCCTGGGGACTCGCCCAGAGCACTGCCGGTGCCATGTCAGAAGCTGTCACCCTGGTTCCGGTCACCAGACCGGAGTCTCGGTCTTCGGAACCGGATCCCACTGAACCCAACTGGGTCGATGATATCAACACGGAAATGCAACCGTTTAAAGACCAGATCAACCATGCCTGGAACTTCATCATTCACTCTGTTCCCGAGTCATCAACCAAAATCTAACACTTTCCATTCTGTGCAGAGAGTCATCAGGAATGCAGCCCATGAAACCATTTACTCAAGCCAACTGCAGCCGCTTGCCCCTGCTTCGATTTATGCCTGCTGCCATTCTGAGTCTGCTCTGTTGCCTGTCAGCCGGGACAGCAATCGCTGCCAGACCACTCAGCCAGCTGGTCGACCAGAAAGCAGGCCTCTATCTCGAAGCCACACAGCTCGACCAGCATCTGCAGCAGTTTCTGCAATCACAACTGGTAACCCGTTTCCGGCAGACAGACGTCTTTCAAAACTGGCTCCGCAGCAAAGATGTCCATAACTTGAAACAGGGTCTGGAGCAACTGGAAACCCTGACTCAACGACCTTTGATCCCGCTGCTCAGGGACCTCTTCGGCGAATCAGTCGGGCTGGCTATATTCAATAACGGCCCTGAACAGAACCCCTCTGTGATCCTGCTGACGGATGTCAAAGATCCCCAGGCCACCCGGTCGCTGTTTGAAGACTGGTTTCAAAAGACGGGCGTCACGGTCACTAAGACTGAATATCTCCAGACAGCCTGCTTTACAGCCAGTCAACAGTCCTCCAATCCAGATAAATCGTCTCCAGGAATTCACTACTGCTTTCTGGATCAAACTTTGATTGTCTCGGAAAGTGAATCCCTTCTGCATTCCAGCGTGGCGCTCCATGTCAAACCACAGCGTGGAGAACCGCTAGCCGAGCAGCCGTGCCTGTATAACCTCAAGATGTATCAACGGGCCCGCGCGGTGCTGGCCGCTGATGTCACTGGATACGCATTTCTGAATCCCCGGGCCTGGGATCAGCACATCAAACCGCCGCGCAATGAAGTCGAACAGGGGATTGTTAACTGGTGGCAGAAAACGGGAGCACTGATCGCTGGACTGCACCTGAAGAACACCCTCGCACTGGAAACCGTCATCCTGTTCAATTCTGAAGTCATCGACCTGCCTCTGCTCAACATTTTACAGACATCCGAGAATATCCCGGATCCATACACCCTGATTCCGCAGAAGGCTCTCGCAGTAATGGCCGGCCAGCTCAATCTGCAGCTCCTGACCCGGAAATTTGTGGATTTTTATGCGGAGAAACACCCGGAAAAGTGGAAAAAAATTCACGCCGCCAGTGTCGGTCTGTTGGGAGGTCTGGATCCCATCACCGATCTCGCCAGTACACTGGGACCGAATGTCCTGTTTTATTCGGTTCCCCGCAAACAACTGTCGTTCGACGCGATCTCATTCGATGGTTTGATCGCCATGCAACTCTCCACTCCTGCCCTCCCCCCTCAGCAGACAAACAAAACCAGTTATCAGCTGGGTATGGAAAATGTGGCAAACTTCCTGCTGAACAGTGTTCTCGTTCAGCACAATACGAACTCGAAGCAGGTCGAACAGCCAGCAGTCATCAAGGTGGAAGAACATGATCTGTATCACCTCCGCTGGATCGACCACCTGGGGCCCTACCAGCCCGCCTATGGCATTAATGAACAGCAACTGGTCCTGGCCAGCTCTCCCGATCTGGTCCGCGAATTCTTTACACTGAAGTCCGAAAACAGTCTGGCAGCGCTGCCCCTGTTTCAATCCTGGAAGGAAACATTCTTCCAGGAAGAAAAACAGCTCTGTTTCCTCAATATTTCTTCGATTCGTTCATTTATCGAGCAGAATGCAGACTTCCTGGCAGAACAGCTTTCGCGGCAGCAGGGAGGCGATCCAGCCAGAGGAAAAAGCAAGCTGGCCGGGTTGAAAAGCCTGCTGGAGTCGTTCGATGGGGTCTTCCTGGCAGCTGGCCTGCAGAAAACTCAGGTGCGAATTGTAATCGGTTTAGGCTCGCTCACACCGGCACGATGAGCAATCTCAACTCTGTACACAATTCTGAACAAAGGCCTCTCAGCCCCCTCCGATAATCATCATAATCGGGACGATTACTCAATCGGCACGGTCGATTACGCTTATCCGTGTTAATTATTTTAAACAAATCCCCCAATCCGGATTTTGGTGGGAATAATTGAATAAGTTAGCTCCGCATTCCAACGCAGGCCAGAACTATTTTGGAATCGTGGAGGAATTCTTCAAAAAAGCATGTGACCGAATCCTTCAGGTATGAATGACTGTCCTTTCGTAACGGACGCCTTTCCCCGGAAGGAAGCCAGGGCATGTGAATGACTCAGGCAAATGAACTCCCCTCAAAGAAAGCTGATATTGAATATGGTAAATCAACTCGATCCCCCGTCAGAACTGGTAGTTGACCGTCGTCGCGTCAATCGCAGAGCTACCGGCAGCAAAGGAGCGATTCACGAGAAGCATGGTGTTGTGGATCAGCGGAAAATCGAACGCCGCCGCCAGATCGATCCGACCACCTGCGAGCGTGATTACAGCGAACAGGAAATTGATTTCATGAAAGCCATGGATGACTACAAACGACGCAGCGGGCGACAATTCCCTACCTGGAGTGAAGTACTGGAAGTACTCCACAGTATGGGCTATCGCAAGGTTGCAGAACCGACAGATATTTCGCTCTGATCAGTAATCAGGTTAACCTCAAGGTGGGATGTGAGAAACGCATCCCACCTTTTTTATTGCGCGGCCGTTCTGCCGATAATCACCAGCGTCAGATCGTCATACTGTTCATGCTGACCGACGAACTGCTTCACGACCCGCAGGATTTGTGGTCCCAGTTCCGTTGGACTGGTGCTCGCTTCCTGAATCGCCGCTTTGAGCCGTTCAATCCCAAACAGCTCCCGCTCCTCATTCATCGCTTCGGTCACGCCATCGGTATACAGGATCAACTGCTCTCCGGGCTCGAGCACATGCGTCAGTGCTTCGTATTCATAATCTTCCATCACTCCCAGCGGTACACTCGGCTGATCGGCAGAGAGTTCCCGGAGCTTACCATCGGTCTGCAGTAACAGCGGTTCCAGATGTCCCGCATTGACGAACGTGACCAGGTTCTGATTCAGATCAATCTGCCCCAGAATGAACGTGATAAACCTGCCATCATGCGCTGCTTCATCGATATGATGATTCACGCGGTGCACCGCATCTGCAACATCCGGTACAAATTCCACCGTACTTCGCACCGCACTGCATACCCGGGACATGACCAGTGAAGCGGGGACCCCTTTGCCGGCCACATCTCCCAGAGCAAACCAGACCAGGTCATCCTCGGTCTGGATCAAATCATAATAATCGCCCCCCACAGCGCGTGCCGCCTCGTAGGAAACAAAGAACTCATATCCGGGTACTTCCGGAATCTTCGCAGGTAACAGGCCTTTCTGAACCCGGGCTGCGATCTCCATTTCGTTATCGTAGCGCTGTTTCTCCACATGCGAAATCATCAACCGGGCACTCTCATAAGACAGTGCGGTCTGTCCGGCGATGACCATCAACAACTCCAGATCGTCATCAGAAAACATCTGGCCGGCCAACTGGGTATCCAGATTGATGATTCCGATCACACTTCCATCGAGCCCCAGCATCGGAGCGCATAGAATCGAACGAATGGTGAGTGTCGAAACCGACTCACTTTTTTCAAAACGTTCGTCATTGGCCGCATCGGCAGAGAGCACACCGGTTTTATTATCAATGACTGTTTTCAATACCGTACGACTGAGCTGCAGCGCTTCCTGATCTTCTTCTCTACGATGCCGTACCGCCTTGGGTAGAAAACGCTGATTATCGCGGTCATGTAACAGAATACAGCCTCGATCCGCGGCGGGAAAAATATGAAACAGACCCTCGAGGACCCGTTCGGCCATCGAATCCAGATCAGAGGCTGTTGCTATCGTACGACTGATTTCCAGGATTGCTTTCAACTTAATTTCGGGTTTGATGTGATACTGATCGAAATCACTGCTCGAACCGGTCGAACGCAGGATCGTAGATTTATCAATCGCAGTCGGCTTGACAGAAACATTTTTCAACGAGGGAATCAACCCGTAAGCGGTCAACAGACCTTCATGCTGCTCGGCTTCGTAGTCAGCATCACTGGAAAATTCCAGCAGAAAAGGGCCAATCGAAATCTGATCCCCTGACTGTAACACCACCGGATCGTTGACCGGCCGGCTGTTGACAAACGTGCCGTTTCCACTCCCCAGATCTTCCAGTTCGTACCGTTCTTCATCCAGAACGGAAATCCGGGCATGATAGCGGGAAACCGTATTTGACTTGAGACAGATATCACAATCTGGATGCCGCCCCAGCGTCATCTGTTTTCCCGTGATCTCCAGCCTGGATGAACTGCCGTTATTTTGCAAAAACAGACTGGCGGACATGATGAGACCATCGTGTTTAAGTTGGGAAACTTCGTTTTCAGGAAACACGCCCGAAAGTCATGATCGTAATATCGTCATTCTGGGGACGCCCGTTGGCATGTCGACGTACATCTGCCAGCAGCGCCTGTCCCAGTTCAGCGGCATTCTTCTCACGATTGGCTTTTATGAACTCACGCATCCGATCCAGCGTATACAGTTCGCCTTCCGGATTCATCGCTTCGTCCACACCGTCTGTAAACAGGACAACGATTTCTCCCGGTGCCAGATCGCGTTCGACCACTTCGAACGGAAAGCCTTCCATCACACCGATCGGCACGCCGATACTCTCTTCAGGAAATTCGTCAATAGTACCATCCGGCTTCAGAATCATCGGCGACATATGACCGGCATTGACCAGCGAGATATGATGCTTCTGAGTATCCAGAATCGCCAGTACGTATGTCACAAAACGCCCTTCGACAGCACTGTCGCACATATGGTCGTTGATCGCTTCAACCGCAGGTCCTACTTCATGCAGAAACCGCATGGTGTGCTGCACACAACTCGACATCCGCGCCATGATCATCGCACCAGGCACTCCCTTGCCGGCTACATCCCCGAACGAGAGACCGATTTTCCCATCGGGCAATTCAAAGATGTCATAGTAGTCGCCCCCCACAGCCTGGGCGGAATGATACGAAGCAAAAAATTCGTACCCATCCACTTCAGGTACCGAGCTGGGTAACAGTCCCTGCTGCACCCCGCGAGCGATGTTCATCTCGTTATCCTGCTTCTGCTTTGCCAGATAAGAATTCATCAGCCGCGCACTTTCATACGAAAGCGCCGCCTGGCCAGCGACTGACATCAGCAGATCCAGATCTTCTTCCTGGAACTGCTGCAACGGGTTCTGCGTATCAATATTGATGATTCCGATCGGCTCTTCTGAGAGCCCCAGCATGGGCACGCACATCATGGAGCGGATCGACAGATTGGAAATCGACTCACTGGCATCAAACTGGGAATCGCTGGCAGCATCGGCCGACAGGATCCCTGTCTTTTCCTCAAGCACCTTATTCACAATCGTGCGGCTCAATTTGACCGTCGCATCTTCCCCTTCCCGACGATGTTTGAACGCCCGGGGAACCATCTCTCCGGTAGCTTCATCCTTGAGTAGAATGCAACCACGATCGGCAGCAGGGAAGATATGAAACAGCGTGGTCAGCATCTGGGGCAGCAGCTTTTCCAGATCGACGGTTCCCGCCAGGCTGCGGCTGATCTCAATCACCGCCTTCAGCTTGGCTTCAGGGCGCACATCGAGCCCTCCAAATCCGCCCGCCCCGGAAATAGCCCCCATAATCGTTGCGCCAGCGCCGCCATCGTCATCGGAGGAATACCCGAAATCAAAGCCGCTGTCGACATTCATCATGGCAGATGTTTTTTTACCAGCCGCCTTGTGATCGGTCTCAAAGCGGAACAGAATCGGTCCGACTTTCAGTCGATCTTCATGGGTCAGCGGAGTCCGCCCCTCGATTTTTTTACCATTTACAAAAGTACCGTTACCACTGCCCAGATCTTCGACGAAAAACTGATCGCCTTCTCCGATTACCTGAGCATGTCGACGGGACACCATATTGGAATCAAGCTGGATCTGGCAGTCCGGGTGCCTGCCAATCACCATCTCATCACCCGAAAGGGAGTAAGAGACAGCCTGCCCCGCCTGCAGCATGACTAGAGTCGCCATAAATGAAGCCCTTGTGATGAAACGATAAAAGAGATGATTAAAAGGGATTTGAACCTTATTTTAAGGTGAGCCAGCACCCGATGCAATCACGGACTGACAACCCTCTGGCCGATTAACGTCCAAAAATGGTTTCGACATTACCCCGCAAAACCAGCTTACCGAGTTCAATGGCCCGCTCTTCGGACCAGTTACGCCCAATCACAAAATCACTGGCCAGCACATTCGCCAGCACGCGACGATACATCCGGAATTTAGGAAGAGCAAATTCCAGTTTGTACATATCGCTGTAATACCCAATCTGCTTGGTTTTTGGGACCGCTTCCAGCCGGCTCTTACAGTCAAATGTGATAAAGGCCGGAGTATTCGAATACCACCAGTGCCCATTGATCACCACGTTCGGGAAAATCCAGCTGTAGCTGACCAGTTCCTGATTACTGGTACTGGTCAGAACGGAGACCGGGAAGGTCACATTAGGAAATGCATTGAACAGTTCTTTGTACTGAATCAGGGAGGTGCGTTTGTCATAAAGGTCCTGTCCCTGATAAACCCCCGCCTCATAAACACGCCGGTTCACACCGATCATCAGATCAAAAGGCAGGCTGTGGGCAGCACAGTATTCAGCCAGAGTCCAGAACACATACTGACTAACCAGCTTTGATTCGTCACAGCTGAGTTCATTGCCGGCATACAGAGACCGAACGGTCGCCTCTGCCTCCTCAGGCATCACAGCCGTTGGGGAAAAATCAGGCGGCAGTGAAATCGCACAGGCCCGGGCGCCCCGGGAAGTGAAATGATCGAACAGTTTTGCAATCGCATCACGAAGCGTATGGGCACATCCGACGTCCACATTCGTTGCCTTGGCCAGTCGTTCGCGTGTTTCCTGTTTGCCTAAATGAAACACCAGATCGTCGGTCCGCAGACAGGGAATGTACAGATTTGTGTCGAAGCCCTCTAGCGGATCGTCAAAATCATTCGTCAGGAAGACCTGTTCCAGGCCACTCTGTTTCAGAACCTGCTGTTCCCAGTCCGGCTGCGCCATCTTTTCAGCAGCCGTATCATACAGTTTTTCCCAGTTAGATTCGGTGATCGCTTCTTCTTCAAAACCGAAAAATTCACAGCAGATATCCAGCAGCCAGCTGAGCTGAATGGTATTATCGAGATCCCCCAACTGCTTGACCAGTCGGCCCACTTTTTCTTTTGGATCCAGGCCCGGCTCCTCAATCTGCTCCTGGGGAAGTCCTGCTGAGTGTGCCAGTTCGGTGTAGTAATGGTATCCCATGATGTCCGCCAGCGTGGTGGAAGCGGCAGAATGAGGATTAATATGCGTATGAGGGTCGATCAGGACAAGACTCTCTAATTCCGCGAAGATACGTTTACTCAATTGATCAGGCATGATGAAGTAGTTCCTGCTGTTTCTGAAGATAATTCTAACCAGCTTGCGAATATACTCAGTCAGCGGAAACAGTGCAATCAGGCAGTGAATTCCGGCCCGATCCATCAACCAAATTGCATGAAAAAGGCGGCGCCACGATCAGAATCGCGGAGCCGCCTGGAAAAAGTGGTCAATTCAGTCAGACTGAGTGCTATTTACCGGCACTGGCCTGTTGTTCCTGTGGGACAGGAGGTGGATTGAAACTGAAGAGCAGTTTGCCCGTTTTTGCGTCCCAGACCCGCAATACTCCATCTTCACCCCCGGCAATCGCGATGGCTTCATCCCGACTGGCAGCCACACTGTAAACGTAATCAGTAGAGCCACTCAGGTTGCGGTAATTCTTGCCGTTTGAGGAAGTATGCATCCGCACGGTCTTGTCACCACCACCACTGATAATGTTGTCCCCCAGCCCCAGGAATGCGATCGAGGTGACCTGCTTGGAGTAACCGGAAATCGTCCGCTTCTGTTCGCCGGTTTCAATATTCCAGACTTTGATCACATTATCAGCACCCGCACTGACGATCGTGGACTCATCCGCTTTCCAGGCCACATCCAGGACGTGGTGAGTATGCCCTTCAAATGATTTCACGAACTTGCCGGTGGCAACATCAAAGATTTTGACAAACTTGTCCGCAGCCCCGGTCAGCAACTGCTTTCCAGTAGGGGAGAAACGAATTCCCAGTACAGTGTCACTGTGAGCATCTCCCAGCTTTTTCACAACCTTACCAGAGGCGACGTCAAACAGAATGACTTCACCGCTACGCGACGGATCTCCACCACCAACAGCCAGCAGCTTGCCATCCGGGCTGAAGTCCAGGCAGAGGGCTCGGTTGGAAATTGGTGAACCTCCCACCTTGCTCGGATCCTTGGGATCGACCCCCAGTTGGGCGATCAGAGACCAGACCGGCTGGACACTCTGAATCAGTACACTCTTATCAGCACTGCCAGATGCGACAGTCGACTTGGACGTATATGTCACTGCGGAAACAGCACCGGTGTGGCCGGAGAGCGTATCCAGTTCTTTACCCGAAGCGACTTCCCAGAGACGAACCTTCTGGCTGTCATCACCGGTGACGACCTGTTTGCCATCTTCAGAAAATGCGACCGACTTGATGGGAGTCAATACAGCGGCCTGCTTCTTCGCTTCTGCCAGGGCAGCGTCGACTTTCTTGGCGGTTTCATCCAGTTCCGCTTTTTCTTTTGTGCGATCTGCCAGCTGACCTTTGATTTTGGTCAAGGTACTTTCAGCTACTTTGACAGAACGTTCCGCAGACGTGATCTTTTTCTCAGCGGCAGTTACGGCGTCCGCTTCCTTCTTGGATGCAGCTTCTGCATCCGCAACCTTTTTGTCAGCGGCTTTCGTATCCGGCTTTGACTCAGCCTGCTTCTTCGCAGCAGCGACTGCAGCGTCAGCCTTCTTGATTCCTGCCTTCGCGGTTTGAATCGCCTGAGTCAACTGTTTTTCATCGTTTGCCTTTTTCTGCTGGGCAGCAGTCAGTTTCTTCTGGGCGGCATCAAAGGTCGCCTGAGCTTTGGCAACCGCCTCTTTTTTCTTCTGCTCCCCTTCTTTATCATCCTTGGCAGGCTTAGTGGCGTTTGCTGCATCCAGTGCCTTTTTGGCTTCGTCTACTTCTTTCTGAACAGCAGCGATTGCCTTCTGATTCTGCTCATTGGCAGCTTTCAGCTTGACTTCGGCGTCAGCAACGGCTTTATCAGCAGCTGCCTTTTGAGCAGCAGCAGCTTTGACAGCATCTTCGCCTTTCTTCTTATGATCAGCTACCAGCTTCGCCAGTTCGTCCTGGGCGGCTTTCAGTTTCTTAGCAGCTTCATCTGCTTTCTTCTTGGCTTCCGGCAGAGCTTTTTTGGCAGCTGCCAGCTCTTCATTCCGTTTCTTCAGTTCCCCTTCGCGGTCTTTGACATTTTTGTCAGCCGCTTTAACAGCCGCATCGGCCAGAGCCACTTTCTGTTTGGTCACGGTCTGAGTTTCGGTGGCCAGCACCAGCTGACGTTCCTTGCTCAAATCACCACGGAACTCTTTCAGCATTTTGCCATCGCTCAGCTGCCAGATCTTACCGGTCCCGTTGACGGAAACCGAGACGATATTTTTCGCATCGGGACTGACATCGACATCGGTTACAGGAGCACCATGATTGATGGAGCGAATCTGTTTCTTGCCATTCAGGTCCCAGATACGGACCGTACCGTCTTCACTGCCAGACACCAGCTGAGTGCCGGCTGGCAGGACCAGTTTCACGGTAGAGACAGGCTTCGCATGTCCCTTCAGCTCAAACAGGGGAGCGGGTGTTTCCGGGGCCTTTTCTCCCTCTTTGGGAGCTGGAATGGTCATTGGCCAGACATAGATACTGTTATTGGCACCACCGGCAATCACCTGAGAACCGTCTTTGCTGACGGTCAGTGCGTTGATCACAGCCGGTGTTTTCATGGTTGAAATCTGTTTTCCGTCAGCCGCATTCCAGACCCGCAGGCTCTGGTCAGCTGAAGAAGTGACGACCTTGGAACGATCGGGTGTAAAAGACAGACCAGTCACGGCACCAGTATGACCTTTGAGATCAACCAGTTTTTTACCTTCGGGCAGCTTCCAGAGGGAAACGCTGTTGTCGGCAGTCGCCACAGCCAGCACACTGCGGTCCGCATTCAGAGTCAGACCTGTGACTGCGGCAGGCAGCTCGATTTTCTTAACGACATTCCCCAGTGATTTCTTCCAGAGTTTCACGACTCGATACCCACCAGAGGCGAGCAGACTGCCATCGTTATTGAAGGCCAGTGAATGTACAAAATCGCGATGGGCGGCTCCTTGTGGATAAAAGGGCTTGCCGTCTTTCTGTAATTTCAGCAGAGCAGGATCGTTCAAGACAGCCACTTCGCTGCCTGCAGCCAGGTCGTAGATGGCGATCCGATTTGCCCGGCCAACGGCGGCATAGCGCGCCCATGGAGAGAGCGCAGTGCTGTAAATGGAATTCAGGCCGGGAGGCAGAGACTGCCAGGCGACACCAGCATCAGCGGACTTACCACTGGATTTCGCTCCTTCCAGAATCCACTGCCGCAGAATCCAGACCTCTTTGGGAGTCAATGCTTTCGCCCCGACTTTGTTGGGCAGCGGAGGCATAAAGCTCTCTTCGGTACGGGAGGCGACCTGGTAGAGATAGCTGTCATCGGGCTTACCGGGTGTGACCGATGCACCACTGTCGCCCCCTTTGATGAGGTCTTCGACATTCTCCAGAACGAGCGAACCCTCTTTCTTGGCGACGTTATGACAGGCGATACAATTCGCATCCAGAATGGGAAAGACGTCTTTCTCAAAGCTGACAGGACGACCTAAATCGACTTTTTCTGGTTTAATCGGCTTCTCTTCTGCCACTGCAAAATTTGTGGCAACAAAGACTGCAACCAACATCATACCTAAACTGGCGAACCGGTTCCGCATAACTTGCCCCTCTGATATCACTGTTTTAACAGTTGAAAACAAACAACTGTCTGTATTGGAATCTATCTGTTAGATTGAATGCTTCTCTGTTACTTGGTCACTTTCAGCTTGATCGGTGCGTCAACCAGAGCTTCTCCCGAGAAGTCTGCTTTGGCACGCACGACCATATTCGCCAGATCGCCTTCGGTGGCATCCGCACCGGCTTTGATCGGTATGGTCACTTCTGTTTTATCAGCTGGAATCTGAACGGTCTCCGCTGTCACCCCTTTAACTCCCGGAGGAAGTGGCAGGGTCAGTTCAACAGGTCCTTTGAAATTATTAATCCGTTTAATGGTCGCTTTGACATCGATGGCAGCCCCCTTCTTCAGTGCACCGCCACCCGGCACATCCAGCTTGAGCGTGACCGGGGCCGGCTGGACTCGAATCACCAGCGGCGTAGAAGGAGCATAGACTTTGACTTTCTTGGGTGCGGCTGCCTTTTCTGCCGCTGCCACTTTCTTATCGGCCGCTTTCTTTGCAGCATCAGCTGATTTGACCTGTGCATCCGCGGTCTTGATTTCCGCGTCAGCCTTGGCCTGTTCTGCTTTCTTCTGCTCCGCTGTTTTGTCTGTGGCTTTCGCGATCTCGTCCCGTTTTTTCTTAGCGGCAGCCAGGGCAGCCTGGGCATCTTTCAGTTTCTGATCCGCTTCGGCCTGCTCTTTTTTCGCTTCATCTACCTGACCAGGATTGCGGCGGTAAGAAACATCTACCGTCGATTGCAGGTAGGTCGTATAAACGCCTGGCTTGGCGTTCTCTTTTACGAACACCTGGAACAGTTCATCCTGTTTCCCTTTGGCAATCGTTTTATTCTGAGTAGTGATATTGCTGTTCTTGGGCACGCCATTCCAGGCCAGGGCCACAGCTTCATCAAAGCCGGTCCGCTTGAGCACTTTCACGGGCACCAGAATCTGGCGTCCCTGATTGGCTTTGATTTCAGCGACATCAGCGACCACCTGGTAGGGAGCGACTTCATCGATGACAGACAGAACCAGTGATCGGGCAATGCGAGCTTCAGCACGGACATTATTGGCAACCGGCCTTAAAACTGTTGCTGCCCGGGCTACCCGCTCCATTTTTTTGGAATCAGAACCAGTGGAAGTACCGACGATCTCAATCGGCCCTGACCAGGGTTTGGCTGATTCATCGGCGGTCAAAATCATTTCAGTCGTATTATCACCAGGCCCGATGCTGGCAGCCTTACAGCTCACACCGGCAGGTAGACCTTTGACGGAGAGCTCAATCGTTTCATTGAAACCATCCTGCTTGAGGGCCATGATATCGATCTTAAACGAATCCCCTTTACGCAAGGTAATCCCTGCAGGTGCCCCACCGGTATTGACGGCTTGCGGATACAGAGGCAGAGCAGCCAGACGGAAATCCGGCTTGGGTTCGCGGACCACGGCCCGATAAACCATGCGGGGATGACCGCGGGTTTCGAACTGCAGATCCCGCAGCGTTACACGATACTCACCATCCGCGGGAGCGGTAAACAGGTAATAAGGATCATCGGTTCGAGTATCAAACAGTTTGGCTCCCAGATCGGGAAAGACACTCGTAGCGCCAACATTGGCAATCCGTTTAAAAGTTTCTTTTCCGTCTTTATCTTTGATGACCTGATCGACCACAATCACAGGATCCATCACGATCCCGTTGCGCTGACCAAACACTTCAATCGAATATTTCTGTTTGGCTTTGCCCTGAAATCGGAAAGAGTCAGTATCATTTTTTGCTTCAAACTGACCTACGAACTCGCCGGGAAGTGTCAGAGTTTCTTCTTTGGTCTGCTCGTCTTTGACGATTTTCCCTTCGGCAAAATAGATTGTCACCGGATTGGAACTGCCCGCAGGAGAATTCCAGACGTATGAGAAACCGTCTGCACTGACTTCATGCGGAAAGCCCTGCTCTCCCATTTCGAGTGTCGTGGCTTTCGCGGGAAGAGCAATGGAAACCTGTACTTCCTGGAGCGGTTCGTTCCCAATACTCCAGTCAGAGAGTTTCCCCCCCGGCAGGTTATAACCGTAAAGAGTAAAATTCGCTGTGGTTCCCGGTGTACCGGAAGGTGGCATAATGAATTCAATGTGAGGCTTTTTGTGGACCCCGAGACGATAGACATATTGAGCGCTGCCCGAATAAGTCAGATCGTGCACCTTCACCAGGTAGGTTCCATCCTGTGGCAGGGTCAGATTGATATAGGGATCGTGGCGGAAAGTATCGCGTTCGCTCACCAGCCGGCGCTGATCGGGACCATACACTTCCACGAGTGAAACCATCGGTGAATCGATACGGGCAGCGCGGCAATTGATGGAAACCCTTTCGCCCTTCTTTCCGGGAAAGGAAAAATAATCCACATCGGTGGAACTCTGCAGAGTCGCATTTACTACCGAGTCCATCTCCAGCGCCGTGGGCTGGTCTGGCGTATTATTGGCTTCCTTTTCCACTTTTTCCGGAAGTTCACCCACCACAAAGGAACGCGGATTACTGATCCCGTACAGACCATGTGCCCGCACGTCATACACACCCGCAGGTACATCTTTCCCAATCGTCACCAGAAAGGTATTGGCAACTGGAATTTTCTTTCCGTTGCTTTCCTGTGTTTTGGCAACGGCCTTGATGCCGGGGTGACTGAACCAGAGACTGTCCAGATCCTCCAGATCTTTACCATCGGTCACCCGCACTTCCACGGTCTGACCTTTCTGGCCTCCCGAAGGGAACAGAGCATAGATGGTCGTCTGTGGTAATTGTGCGTGGACACTGGGCGGGTTCAACAACGAAAACGTTCCGATCCCTGCAGCAAGAAAACAAACAACCTTCGCAACTAAACGACGTCCGTCAAAAAATCGCGTATGCGTCATGATACTGCTACCAATTTTCTGGATGGAAGTTTCGGGAGGAAATCAGGTGGGATCCCCTGTCACTCACGGCGGATGCCGCCAACAAGGGATTACTGAAGTTTATTCTAAAAAAGCTGACAGCCATTGTCTAAACCTAAAACGGCTGTCAGCTTAAAATTCAGAGAGATTTATCAGGATTCCTGTTTAGTGGTTAAACAGAAATTCTTTGGTGTTAATCAGAGCCCAGATGATATCTTCGTAGGCAATCTGTGGTTTCTCTTTGTGCCGTGCGATATAGGACAGAGCAAACTTCATTTCCTCATCCTTGGGAGCACGGGCATACACCCAGCGATAGAGTTCTTTTACTTTTTCCTCATCGGTGCGTTTAGTGTCTTTAGCCAGCATTGCTGCACGGCTGGAAGCACCGGTGATCTTATCCTGTACTTCCTTACTGTTCAGCAGATGCAGACTTTGAGCCAGGTTCGCACTTTGAGAGCGTTCGCACTCACAGGCGGTATCCGCCTGAGGCTGACCGAACACTTTCAGGAAGTATGGTGCAGAAGTGGCATCAGTAATCTGAATCGCCTTGGTGTCGGCAGGCAGACCAGAAAATCGCTGAGACGAATTCGTAACCTGATGGAAGACATCGTACAGCACTTCCGCAGTTAACCGTTTCGGGTAATAACGTGAGAAGTTCTGCTTGTCTTTCAGATTGTATTCGTTGGGCAATGAGCTGAGCTGATAAGCGTTGGAACGGCAGATCTGACGTACCAGTTCCTTCAGATCAAAGCCACTCTCGACAAAGTGTTTAGCCAGACCATCCAGCAGTTCCGGGTTGGCAGGCGGGTTAGTAGCCCGCATGTCATCTTCCGGTTCGACAATCCCGCGACCGAAGAAATGTTTCCAGTAGCGGTTGACCAGTGCTTTCGCAAAGAATGGATTATCAGTTCGGGAAAGCCACTGCACCAGCGCGACACGCGGATCGCGTTCGGGGCTGAGTTCCATCGGCTGCATTCCCAGAGCAGTTGGTTTCAGATTTTCACCGGAGCGAATATTCTTCGCGCTGGCAACCCCTTCCTTATGATAAACGCGTTGATCACGGAATCCACGGGTACCGATCGAACCGAGTGTGGGATCTTTGGTTCCGACCCGACTGAAGAAGGCGGCCAGACCGTAATAGTCGTCCTGGCTCCATTTTTCGAAGGGATGGTGATGACAACGGGCACACTGAATTCGCAGTCCAAGGAACAGCTGAGCGGTGTCTTCGACCTGCTCTTCCACGGTATTGACTTCGCGGTACCAGACGACAGCCGGGTTCTGGCGAAATTCACCGGAAGCGGAAAGAATGTCGCCTACGAATTCGTTGTAGGGTTTATTTTCATACAGGCTGTCCCAGATCCACTGATAGAAGGCATTTGTACCAGCGATATCGACTGGCTGCAGTTTTTTATTCCGCAGAACCATATTCCATTTGTTGGCAAAGTAGTCCGCATAGGCGGGGCTGTCAATCAGCTTGTCGATCAGCTTGTCCCGCTTGGCAGGATCTTTGTCGGCCAGGAACTTCTGAACTTCATCTTCACTCGGGGTACCACCAGTAATGTCGATGTAGACACGACGCATGAAAGTCGCATCATCGGCTACAGGTGAAGGCGGAATGCCCAGTTCCTTGAGCTTGCCGAAGACAGCTTCGTCGATCAGATTCTTAGATTTGGGCAGATTGGCAACTTCAACTCCCAGCGGAATCGTTGCCCGGAAGGTGGAGACCTGTCCCTGGTAACGGGCCATGATGGCGACTTCACCGGACAGTTTCAGCGTTTTTACCAGACCGGTTTTATTGACTTCAGCCATTTCGGTGTCATTGGCTTCGAACAATGCCATCCGTGTGACGTCTTCAGTAGAACCGTCTGAGTAAGTCGCGATAACAGAAATCTGCTGCTCTTGTTCCTGTCCCATGGTGCGGGTCGGAGGATAACATTTAATCGAAGCGACGCTGCGGTCGTTTTCGTTTCCATAAGGCATGCCCTGCTCAATCCAGCGGTAGAGCAGACGATATTCATAAGAATCCTGTTTGACCAGTTTACCACCGCCATGCGGAGTGATCCCGGTTCCCTTCATCAGCAACAGGCTTTCTGCTGGCGAAGTCGGGAACAGGCGACGTCCGCGGCCTTCCTTTACCAGGAATTCGTAATCGTCTTCCGGATAGAAACCGAGCAGAGACAGTTTGAACCCGTTCTGTCCGCTGGCCTTCCCGTGGCAACCACCGCTGTTACAGGTCAGCTTGGTAAAGATGGGCACAACCTGGTTCTTGAAGTTGATCGAATCGGGCTTGGCGATTCCACCGATCGTCACAGGAATAGATGCGCTCTTGCCATTTTTAGATGTTGCAATCAGGCGGGTCTCACCATCTTTCAGCGGAGTGAGATATCCATCGCTGGTGATGCTCGCCATTTCCGGGTTTTCAATTTTGTAGGTGACTTCGCGAGTCACGTCCAGCTTTTTGCCGTTGGACAGCACGCCAGTCACGATCACCTGCTGGCGTGAGTCGGGACCACGTAACTGCAACTTCTCAAATCCACCTGCGTGAGGTCCGATCTGGATTTCCTTGTAATCGACCTGGGCTTTTTCTGCGGCAGCAGCTCGAACTTCGGTGAGACCAGGCCCACTGGTTAAGAATAATGCCAGCATTCCGCTGAGCATAAGGATCTGAGGGGTCCGAGAGCCTTTAATTCGGAAGTCCATACGTCAAACTCCTGTGTGACTGAGTTGTTCTTAGATGAAGTCTGTCAGCAATCCTGTTTGCATGATCTCAGGCAGACTCTACTCTCAAGTACGGTTGATTATGGCAAACGCTTTGGTTGGTTTTAGTCAGGTAAGCTTTTTAAGGTAAGTTCACCAGACAGTCCCCACCGCCTGGCTAATTGTTGTGGATTGGAGCACTCTATTTTCTTAACAGAGTTTTCCTAATACTTCAATGTATCAAAGTTGATTGAATTGTCAACGTTTTAAACTCGCTTCTCATGCAAACATGAACATATATTTACAATTCAATCCGAAACGAATCTTGCAAAACGCAAACAGTCAATGTCTGCATCAGGCCTGATTCAACCAACAGAAGTCCCCCAGCTGTCAAAATCCGACCAACGTCTTCCACCTGAAAACAGGGATGAAACACGCATTAAAAGGTCGAATCAAAGTCTTCTCACAAATAAGGGGATTTCTATGATTGCCAGCCAAACACTCTTCTATAGAATAAAGTTAGCACAGATTTTCCTGTCGGACCTTTCCACGGGAGAATTTTTTAAGAATCCACATTTTTTAATTACTGGCGGCATTTAAGCACTCCCATGTCTGATTCTCCCAAACAAGATTCCCCGCTTCCCAACATTCAACGTGTCTTCCAGCATTTACAGGCAGGCAAACCGGTCATTGTGACCGACTCCAGTGAACGGGAAAACGAAGGAGACTTTATTGTCGCCGCTGAGGCCATCACACCTCAAATTGTGCAGTTTCTGCTCCGCTATGGCAGCGGTGAGCTGTGTGTTTCTCTGCCGGAAGAAGTCGCCAACCGATTACAGCTGAATCCGATTGTAGGACCGGAAGAAAATACGGCCCCCAATCAGACGCAGTTTCTGATTCCGATCGACCATAAAGACAGCGGGTCAGGGGTGAGTGCCGAATGCCGGGCGATTACCATCAAAGCACTCAGCGATGAAAACGCCCAGGCCAGTGATTTCGTCCGTCCCGGACATATTCATCCCCTGCTCGCGAAACAGGGTGGCATCCTGCGTCGCGCGGGCCACACTGAAGCCACCGGCGATTTATTACAGATGGCAGGCATGAAACCGGTTGGTGTGCTGATCGAAATCCTGAGCCAGAAAGGTTTCGGCATGGCGGACGCCAAGGAGCTCAAGGAAATTTCCGAAGAGTTCGACATCCCCATTATTTCGACCGCAGAAGTCATCCGGCATCGCTACATCAGTGAAAAACTGGTTCACCGTGAAGTCGAAGTGCCCATCAACACCAAAAATTATGGGACCGTACAGGTAATTGGTTATTCAGTCGAGCATGAAGGTCAGCAGCCAGTGGCACTGGTCTGGGGTGATCTCTCATCCGTGGAAGCGCCACTAGTCCGCATGCACTCTTCCTGCTTCACCGGCGACCTGCTGGACTCCCTCCGCTGTGACTGTGGCGATCAGCTGCACATGGCAATGGAAGCGATCTGTCGCGAAAAGGCGGGAGCTGTCGTCTACCTGCCTCAGGAAGGCCGCGGCATCGGCCTGATCCCCAAACTGAAGGCCTATGTCCTTCAGGACGAAGGCTACGACACCGTCGAAGCCAACATCAAGCTCGGCTTTAAAGCAGACAGCCGCGATTTCACCGTTGGGGTCCAGATCCTCAAGGACCTCGGCCTGACCAAGGTCCGTCTATTGACCAACAATCCAAAGAAGACTGACTCGGACGTTTATACCGGATTCAATCTGGAAGTCGTGGAACAGGTCCCCATCGTCGCACCGCCGCATAAAGACCGTGAATTCTACCTGCAGACGAAGCGGGACAAAATGGGGCATATCCTTCCTGCCAGCCCCGCGGACTAAGCGCTCTCATCCTGGAACCGGTCTGCTCTTAGAAAATCAATCGGGTGGCTGGTTTTTCCATCCGAGACCAGATCCGCGAGGATTTCACCCATCACGGATGCAAATTTGAATCCGTGCCCTGAGAAACCGGCTCCATAAACCAGCCGCTGATTCCGCGGATGCTGGTCAATCATAAAATGACCGTCGGGAGTACGTGTATACATGCAAACGGCGTGTCTTTCGGGTGACGGGGCCAGTTCCGGCATGACTTCACCAATAAAGCGAGCCACGGAAGCAGAGTCCGACTCTGACAACTCTCGATCAACATTCGTAGGGTCAGGCACCTTTGCCCCCCCCGTGTGCTCCGCCAGTTTGACCGTCTTCCCATCCAGGGAGGGGAAACCGTAAAACTCGCCGTAGGGCATGTCGAAAAAGAACCCACCGCGTCCCTGCTCCAGATCGTAAATCGGACTCAAAACCGGATTCCAGAACAGTACTTTGCGAACCACTTCCAGAGGCAGTTGAAGCTCCTTGAGACAGTCGCTGCTCCAGGCACCGGCAGTGACAATCACGCCATCCGCCACCCAGTGTTGATTTGCCGTCTGCACTTCGATCTCCGTTTCGCTGATGATCAGCGACTCGATTGGTTCGTGCAATACGATCTGCGCACCATGCGCAAGTGCACAATCCATGTGGGCCTGCACACATTCTTCCACGTGTAGAAAACCGGCTTCGGGTTCGAACGTGACTTCAAAACCCTCAGGGATCTGAAAACCGGGGCAACGCTGGAGGACATCTGCAGCAGAAAGACTTTCAACTTTCACGCCGTGCCGTTCTTCCGCCAGATGCACGCCTTTAATGACAGCTCCTTCTGGTGGACCGGCAACCACCAGACCACAGCGATTGAACAGCGACTTCTCCGATTCCTGCTCGAGTTCGTCCCAGAGCGAATAAGCCCGCTGCAACAGGGGAATATAATCGGGATGCTCAAAATAGGCTTTGCGGATGATGCGGGTTTCGCCATGCGAGCTTCCTCGATCATGGGCGATGCCGAACTGCTCGACCCCGAGCACCTTCATTCCCCGCCGCGCCAGATGATACAGGGCACTGCTGCCCATGCCCCCTAACCCCAGCACCAGATAATCAACGTGAACGGGCATTGCGGAGTCCACCCTTTCTACTGTCTGCTTTGTGACGAATGAGTTCTGCGGCTCAATGAAGCAATACAGTTTGATTATGCCCCATGCACATGCGAATCGTCAATCGCTGTCGGTATGGATTGCCCTCTCCACTTGAATTCTTAAAGAAGGAGCGCGCAAAAAATTACCGGGTGCTCTTACAATGACAGTCAACCTACCCCACATACACACTGACCATCAAATTGGAACACCCGGTAATTAATGACAACACAGAAAACCATCAGGATTCGATCATTTCCTGCCCGCAAAGAGTTGCAGTCAACCGGATCAACTTGTCACTTCACGTTAACAACCCATACAAGCCGCTCCTGTCTTCACAACCCCCTGCTTCGTCGTACATTTCTTCCTCACCGCATCGCTGCTCGTCAGACCTGACTGCCCCACCCGGATCTCTAACCGGACTGATTTAAAAATCCCCCCCTGGGCGACGCCTTGTCAGCAGCAGTAATCTAATGACTTAACAGACCAGTCGGGCTGCCTCGACGACAGACAGCGTCCCCAGGGGATTTGACTCAGACAGGCCGTCGCTGTCTTGATGCTTTCCCAGGCTTTTGACCACAGGCTTTTGTTCGTCATCCATTTCTTCGCCAAACAGTTCCGCCCGAACCACACGCATGTCATCCGGTGCATCAATGCCAATTTTGATGGAACCTTTTCCTGTCCGAATCACTTTTACCAGGATGTCATCTCCAATTCGGATTCCTTCAGCCAACTTCCGTGTCAAAACCAGCATGATCATTACTCCTTCTTTATTACTTAAACTGAATCTGGTTGTCATAGTTTGGTTTACCTGAGTCAGAGTCGACCTGTCCACAAGCGACTCATGTCTCATGACATAAGGACATTTGCGATTCGCGTGCCAATCAGAGCAATTCTTTTTTACATTTTTCATAATCAACTGTCTGGTAAAGACTTATAAACCAGAATTCAACTCTCTCTCGATCCGTGACTGAGCTGATTTTCAAAAAAACTGTCCCCAATAGTACAATTTTCAATTCTGCAGAATCATTTTGGGGACACATTTTTCAATTTTTCCGGGTGCAGTAAACGATAAGTCAGCAGCATCGGTTGCAATCTCAGACCGGGCAAATATACTATTGGATTCTTCAAATGGCCGAATCTATTCGTCTGCGGTCGCTTTACGTCAATTGAAATCAGCCTGAGCTGAATAATTTCAGAACCCACTAGATAGACAAAGAGTGTACAAATGGGTCAAAAGTGTGATGCCTGTGGCAAAACTCCCGTAATCGGTAATCGCGTTCGCCAGCGTGGTAAGTACAAGTACCTGGGTGGTAACGGTCGTCAGACAACCGGTGTCTCGAAACGCGTATTCCGTCCGAACCTGCAGAAAATCCGGGTTCAGGTAGGTGGCAGCGTCCAGACACAGCGTGTCTGTACTCAATGCATCCGTTCCGGCAAAGTCACCAAAGCGGTCGCCAGAAAACCGTTCAGCCTGCCAGCCAAATAAGGCCCTCTGCTAGAAGAGCCGCACACGATGAGCACGCAACTCACCCGTGATGAAGTTCAGAAAGTGGCGAATCTTTCCCGCCTGAAGCTCTCTGATCAGGAGCTGGAGGCACTGGGAACACAGATGGGATCCGTCCTGAAGTATATCGCCATGCTGGATGAGCTGGATACGTCCTCCGTGGAACCGATGGCACATGCAATCGAAATTTCCAATGTGTTTCGGGAAGACGAGTTGCGTGACAGTCTGCCCCGGGAACAGGCGCTCTCCAATGCTCCCCAGACTGATGGAAAGTATTTCCTCGTCCCCGCGATCCTGTAACCGACCGGCGGCTTGACCATTGAGTACATCAAAGCAATCACCCCCAGGCCCGGCTTGCCGACAAGTCGGGCCTTTCGAACTTACAGGGAGACTGAAGATCCCATGTCAATCACGTCAGCCACGGCCAGTGAACTGCTGGCAAAAATGAACGCGGGAGAACTCAGCAGTGAATCCATCACTGCCGCCTGTCTGGATGAAATCTCTCGCCGAGATGGTGACATCAACGCCTTCCTCTCCGTCCAACAGGAAGCAGCACTTGCAGCAGCCCGCGAAGTGGACCGCAAACGCCAGGCCGACGAGCCACTCGGAAAACTGGCCGGCATCCCGGTTGCCGTGAAAGACAACATCTGTGCCGAAGGTGTGACCACTACCTGTGCCAGTCGAATGCTGGAAGAATTCAATCCCCCCTATGACGCCCACATCGTCGAACAGCTTAAAGCCGCAGATGCCATCCTGATCGGCAAGACCAACCTCGACGAATTCGCCATGGGTTCCTCGACCGAAAACTCCGCCTTTAAAACCACCACGAACCCCTGGAACAACGCACACGCTGCCGGAGGGTCCAGTGGAGGCTCCGCCGCTGCGGTCGCTGCCGGATTCAGTCCGCTGTCACTGGGCAGCGATACCGGCGGTTCAATTCGGCAGCCGGCCAGCTTTTGTGGTGTTGTAGGACTGAAGCCGACCTATGGCCGTGTCTCCCGCTATGGCCTGGTCGCTTTTGCCAGTTCACTCGATCAGATCGGCCCTTTTTCACGTGACGTCACCGACGCTGCCCTGTTGCTCGAAGTCATCTCCGGAAAAGATCAGCGGGACACGACCAGCCTGGACGCACCGGTTCCCGAATACACATCATCCCTGGAACAACCTCTGGAGAATCTCAAGGTCGGCTATATCGCAGACCTGCACGCGGAAGGGCTCAATGAAGAAGTCAAAGCCGCCACGCTCGCAGCTTTGGAAGTTTACAAGTCAATGGGTGCGGAACTGGTGCCGATTGAACTTCCGCACGCAAAATACTGTGTCGCCACCTACTACATCATCGCTCCTTCGGAAGCCTCCAGCAACCTGGCCCGCTACGACGGTGTGCACTACGGTTATCGGGCAGAACAGTTCGAAGACATGGTCGACATGTATGCCGCCAGCCGGGGAGAAGCGTTTGGTGCCGAGGTCAAACGCCGCATCATGCTGGGGACCTACGCTCTGTCTTCGGGTTACTACGATGCTTATTACCTCAAGGCGCTCAAAGCCAGACGCCTGATCCGCAACGACTTCGAACAGGCATTCCAGAAAGTCGACGTCATCGCGACACCGGTCACTCCTACCCCCGCGTTTAAAATCGGGGAACTGGTTGATGATCCACTGGCGATGTATCTGGCTGATATTTTCACAACCAGTGCCAACCTGTCAGGAATTCCGGGAATATCAATTCCTGCGGGCATGAGCCAGGATCAACTGCCGATTGGCCTGCAACTGCTGGCACCGCCGCTGGAAGAAGAACGACTCCTGCGAGCGGCACGAATGTTTGAGCGGGAAACCGAATGGCACCTGCAGCGACCGGCATAGTTGCTGACGCGTTTTGGCAAACCAGACAATCGAATTCGAAACTTTTCAGACATTGACATAAAGGGTAGCGTGACATCATGGACTATACGGTGATTATCGGTCTTGAAGTCCACGTGCAGTTGCAGACCAGAACCAAACTCTTCTGTGGTTGTTCCACGAAGTTCAACCCGGACCATCCCAACACACAGACCTGCCCGGTCTGCCTGGGTCTGCCCGGCGCGCTGCCGGTCCTGAACCGAGAAGCCTTTCACCTGGGAATGAAAACCGGACTGGCGATCAACTGTGAAATCCCCTCGTTTACCAAGTGGGACCGTAAGCAGTATTATTACCCGGACCTGCCCAAAGCATATCAGATCAGTCAGTACGATCTCCCCATGAGCCAGAACGGCTGGCTGGAAATTGAGATCGATGCGGAAACCGGCGAAAAGAAAAAAGTGGGCATTATCCGTGCTCACCTCGAAGAAGATGCCGGCAAGAACAGTCACGACGAATCGGGGCGGGGGCAGGACAGTAAAGTCGACCTCAACCGCTGCGGAACTCCCCTGGTTGAAATCGTTTCCGAACCAGATTTGCGCACAGCCCAGGAAGCACGGAAATACCTGGAAGAACTGAGACTGTTGCTGACATACATCGATGTTTCCGACTGCAACATGCAGGAAGGGAGCCTGCGCTGTGATGCAAACGTGAACCTGCATGTGCACCAGGAAAATGGCGAGGTGATCGCCACACCGATCGTCGAAATCAAAAACCTCAACAGTTTCCGGGGCGTCGAACAGGCAATTGAGTATGAAGTCAAACGCCAGTGGGAAGAATGGCAGAAGACAGGACTGAGCATGAAAGACGTCCCCAAAGAAACCCGAGGCTGGGACGCCGACAGAGGAGTAACGCTGGGCCAGCGCGGCAAGGAAGAAGCCGCCGATTACCGGTATTTCCCCGACCCGGATCTGGCACCAGTTACTGTCACCGATGCAGAGCGAGAAAGCGTGCTGAGTGAACTCTGTGAACGCCCCGCCAGTCGCAGAGATCGCTTCGAAGAGGACTACCAACTCTCAACCTACGACGCTGCAGTAATCATCGACCAGGGACGCATTTTCGCAGACTACTTCGAAACGGTCGCCCAGGGTTGCGGGAACGGCAAACAGGCTGCAAACTGGGTGACCCAGGATGTCCAGCGCGAGTTGAACGAGCGCAGCTGTGACATCGATGCCTTTCCCATTACACCGGATGTCCTGGCAGCTCTGCTCAAAAAAGTCGAAGCCAGCGAAATCACCATTAAAAGCGCCCGCACAGTTTTTCAGGCATTGCTGGAAGAGGAAGACAGCTCACCCAGTGTCGAGCAGATTCAAACCATTATTGATGAAAAAGGCCTGGGCCTGGTCTCCGACACCGGAGAACTCGAAACGATCATCGAAGCTGTTGTCGCGAAAAACGAGAAAGCGGTCGCAGACTTTCAGAGTGGTAAACAGGCTGCTGTCGGAGCCCTGATCGGTCAGGTCATGCGGGAGATCAAAGGGGCTGACCCCAAAACGGTGAGGGAACTTTTAATCAAGAAAATGAGCTGATCCCAACGACCGGCGGCATCGAACTGGGACTGAAACAGGAATGGTAGATTGAGCGCTTAACCATTCTCTGTAACGGGAGAAGAGGTTTAGAAGATCCCCAATTCATCCCGGGCGTCGTCGGTCATCAGATCTGGCGACCAGGGAGGTGTCATCGTCAGTTGGATGGTCGCTTCATTCACATCATCCACACGCTCTAGAGCCATCTTAGCCTGGGTAATTATCTGTGGACCGGCCGGGCAGGCGGGGCTGGTTAATGTCATGGATACAGTAACTTTAGCAGGATCTTCTTCTGCGCGCAGGATCTCATAAACGAGGCCCAGATCCACGATATTAATATTTAACTCAGGGTCGATGACCTGTTTCAACGCCTCCACCAGCGCGTCGTCCCCTCCTACTCCCTTAAATGCAGAAAATACAGGGAGTTGATTCTCCTCTTTCTGTTCTCCAGTCTCATCTCTGGACTCATCGGACATGATTTTGATTCTCCTCCCGAAAGTGATGACGCCCTGTTTTGATCACTTTGTAAATGTAACTGTTGTTAAGCATAAATTCAGAGGATTCTTAAGAATAATCAGTAGTCATGCTTAATAATATGTTTATTTAATTACTGCCTCAAAGAGGCATAAGTTCTTACGTTAATTCAGTTGATTGAAAAAAAGCACGATTTCTTCGTCATGATTGAGGTCGAGCCAAGATTTTTTGATCTCTGACTTCAACTTCAAATGTACGAACCGGCTTAGTGGCAGGCATGCAGAGTGCTTTTCCGGATTGCAAATCAAAGCGAGCACCGTGGCGAGGACAGATAATCGCCCCATCTTCTATACAACCATCGGTTAACGGTTGACCGTCATGCGTACACACATCTTCAATCGCGAAGTACTGTTCCCCTACATGGAGCAGCAACACCGGAGTATCATCAATGAATACTTCCAGTCGGTCAGACTCTTTAAAATCGTCAACGGAGGCAATCTCTTCAAAATCGAGCATCTGTCTATTACTCTATTGTCTGCAACCAGTGAAAATTTACCGACCAAAACCTAATTTTTTGATAATTGCCTGATTCAGCGTCTCACGGACAGCTTCCACAGGAATTCGATCAAATACGGTCTGGAAAAACCCTTCCACGATCATATGCATGGCCTCGTACTCGGACATGCCACGTGACATACAATAGAAGATCTGCTCTTCATCAACCCGTCCTGCGGTAGCCCCATGCGTACACCGCACATCATCGGCTTCAATCTCCAGGCCAGGAATGGCATCGGCCCGGCAGGTGGGAGAGAGCATGAGGGAATCGTTGCGCTGATAGCCATTGGTCTGTTGACCTTCCGGCTCAACGCGGATCATTCCCCGCCAGATCGCTCGCGCCTGATCCCGCAACACCTGCTTGTACAACAGATCGGAACGGGTTTCAGGAGCATTGTGTCCCTGCTGAGTGTAGAACGAATGAATCTGTTTATCAGTCGAAAAGGTCACCCCATTGACTTCCGCTTCTGCCCCCCGACCATCCAGTACGACATCCTGATGGATATGCGCCAGTTTGGCCCCAATGCCCCCGACGGTCCACTGCAGGAAGCCATTGTTTTCCACGCGTCCCGCCTGGTGGGCAATATGCCAGACTTTGTGATTCCAGTTCTGCAGCTGCACATATCGCAGCCGGGCCTCTTTCGCCAGGATGAGCTCGACCGCGCCTACGTGCAAGCCAAGCAGATCAGCACTTGCAGAGGCGGTTTCCTCCAGGAGCGTTGCAGACGCCCCTTCTTCCAGGATGACCAGTGTATGACTGAAGTCAGCTGCCTTTTCCGACTGCAGGGTAATCAAGCTATGCAACGGGGCATCGACCACCACATTACGCGGCACGTACAAAACAGTGCCCCCTGTCCAGAAAGCGGCGTGCCACGCGGTGAAGCGATCACGCTGACTATCGACCGCTTTGGTCATGAAATGCGGCTGGATCAATTCACTATGTTCGCGAATCACAGTCGCCAGGTCACCAAAAATCACGCCTTTGGCAGCAAGCTCCTCCGACAGCTCACTGGAAATCAGCTGGCCGTCGGTATGCGTCACATGCCCGGCAAAGTCAGCCTGCCCTGTGAGCAGTGTCTCGGTCTGTGTTCCGCTTTCCTGTTCTGCCTGAGTTGAATCAGCAGTTGCAGACAACTGAAACCGATCCGGACGCAGAGCCCGCAAATCCACGCGACGCCACTCTTCCGGATCCAGTTCCGTTTCCAGAAGTTCGCGATAGCGCTGAAATGCCTTCCGCCGGGACTCAGTCACCCAGGCAGGTTCATCGCGCGTGGCCAGAAATGCTTCAAATGCTGCTTCACCAAAACCCGTGGGAATTTCAGCAGACGTGTTCACGGACGGAGTGCTCATTGTACTCTCTGTTTTACTTTCAATAACGGAATCGGAGCGAGTTCCATTGCTTTGAGCAATATTCGCTTTCAACCAGTTGATGAATTAAGAAATTTAATCGATGCGCGGAGGAACCCCTCACGAACTAACCAATCGAACCTTCCATCTGCAACTCAATGAGTCGGTTCATTTCGACGGCATATTCCATGGGCAATTCTTTGACCAGTGGCTCAATGAAACCGGTCACGATCATGGATGACGCTTCCGCTTCGGTTAAGCCGCGGCTCATCAGATAGAACAGCTGCTCTTCACCAATCTTGGAAACGCTCGCTTCATGCTCGATCGCGACATCATTGTCTTCAATCTCAATGTAGGGATAAGTATCACTGCGGCTTTCCGGATCCAGCAGCAGGGCATCACAGACCACGTTGGACTTACAGTGATCCGCCTTGGGATCGACTCTCACCAGACCACGATAGCTGGAGCGGCCGCCATCTTTGGAGATACTCTTGGAGATGATGCGGCTGGATGTGTTTGGAGCACAGTGCACCATTTTAGCTCCGGCATCCTGGTGCTGTCCCTTGCCGGCAAAGGCGATCGACAGGGTTTCCCCGCGGGCGCCTTCTCCCATCAGGAAGATAGCAGGATATTTCATGGTCAGCTTGGAACCCAGGTTTCCGTCGACCCACTCCATCAGTGAATCTTCGTAGGCAAACGCCCGTTTGGTCACCAGGTTATACACATTGTTCGACCAGTTCTGAATCGTGGTATAACGGAAGCGGCCTCCCTTTTTCACGATGATTTCCACTACCGCCGAGTGCAGACTTTCTGAACTGTAAGTCGGTGCCGTACAGCCTTCGACATAATGGCAGGAAGCCCCTTCATCCACAATGACCAGCGTCCGCTCGAACTGCCCCATGTTTTCCGAGTTAATCCGGAAGTAGGCCTGCAGCGGAAACTCGATGTGAACGCCCGGCGGAACATACACAAAGGAACCACCTGACCAGACAGCTGAGTTCAAAGCAGCATATTTATTGTCATCAGGGGGAATCACTTTTCCAAAGTATTCCTTCAGCAGATCGGGATGATCTTTCAGTGCAGAGTCGGTGTCGGTAAAGATCACGCCCTGTTTGGCCAGGTCTTCCTGCAGACTTCCATATACCACTTCCGATTCGTACTGGGCTTTCACACCAGCCAGAAACTTCTTTTCTGCCTCGGGAATCCCCAGACGGTCGTAGGTCTTACGAATATCATCGGGAACGTCATCCCAGCTGCGTCCCTGTCCTTCCGAAGCACGAACGAAATAATGAATATCCTGATAATTCAATTCGGAGAGGTCGCCGCCCCATTCGGGAGTTGGTTTCGATTCAAAAATCTCGAATGATTTCAAACGAAATTCCCGCATCCAGGCTGGTTCATTTTTCATCTCGGAAATCTGGGCGACGATTTCCGCATTCAAACCTTTCTGACCGGTGAATACATATTTGTCGGTGGGATCATGAAATCCGTATTGGTAATCACCAATATCTACGCTTTCATTTTCCGAATTGGTATCCAACCTGGTTGCCATTTCAACTTCTCCCACTTTGTATTAACGGACACATCACTCAAATTTGAGGATGCTTAGTTTTAAAATTGATCGCTTGCTTTCTCAATTCGGCCCTGCCCAGACGAATCACACTATCTGTGATCAAGGCCGGCCACACACTTAAACTGGTTCTACGGTTTCTGAAACTTCTTCGGCTGCCGCCTCTGGATGACGTTCGCGAATACTGGTGTAACCGTGTTCGTGTAACTCGGCTGCCAGTTGAGCATCGCCGGTTTCGACGATTCGGCCAGCCAGCATCACATGTGTGAATTGCGGCTGATTGAATTCCAGCAGTCGCTCGTGGTGGGTAATAATCAGTACGCCCATTTCCGGCCCTGAGAGTCGGCTCAATCCTTCGCTCACCACTTTGACTGCATCACTGTCCAGACCACTGTCGGTCTCGTCCAGTACAGCAAACTTGGGCTTCAACAGTGCCAGTTGCAGGATTTCCATCCGTTTCTTTTCACCGCCGGAAAAACCTTCATTCAAATATCGGCGGGCCATTTCCGGATCCATGCCCAGGTCTGTCATCTGCTCCCGCAGTTCCTTACGGAACTCACGCATCGGGATCAGTTTTTCACCTTCTTTACGTTCCGGGTCTCGTACGTTGGACATCGCATGCCGCAGGAAGTCGGCGACTTTCACACCGGGAATCACCACGGGATACTGGAACGCCAGAAACAGCCCCAGCCGGGCACGTTCATTGGGATCCAGTTCTGAAATATCCGTCCCGTCAATTTCAATTTTCCCCTGAGTAATTTCATAGCTGGGATGGCCTGCCATCGCATAAGCCAGTGTACTTTTGCCGGAACCATTGGGGCCCATCAAAGCATGAATCTCCCCCTGTTTAATTTCCAGGTTGACCCCTTTCAGGATCGGAGTGCCACTGACTGAGACATGCAAGTCGGTAATTTTCAACAAACTCATTTTTCGTATTTCATCCTGTCATTCAGAATTCGACTTGAATTCAGAAACCTCATAAAACGGAATTATGTTCCATCAACTGGACTGTGCCTCAAATTCACAGCAATGGTGCCCGTCCAGACAGCATTCAGAAAGATGCATCTTGGTGCCGAGCACGCGTTCAAAGACTCTCTGCTCCAGTTCGCAGATTGAAGCATCTGCACTGGCAATATCATGGTAAGGACAATTATGTTCCCGTAAAATCGGCAGTGGCCCGGTGTGATCCAGTTCGACCACAAACCCCCGCTCTTCCAGAGCCTGCTTGAGCTGCTCCATTCGCCCCTGGAGGGAGGGGGCATCTACGTTTCGACCATACTGTTGTACGAGCGCCGTCTGGATGCGCGATGCCAGGCGGCAGCGGAGTTCTTCGTTGTCGATCCCCTTGAGCTCGTCCCAGAGGATATTGGCCAGCTCAGCGTAGTTGTCGCCCAGCAGTCTCATTCCCAGACTGGTCACCGAATAGGTGTAGTGAGGTCGACCACGGCCTTCCTTGACTTGCGTCCGTGCGATCAGGTCCAGTCCCTGCAAACGGACCAGGCGCTGACGGACTGCCGTCGCTGTCACGCCTTCCTGTTCACAGATTTCCTGAATCGTGGCAGACTTCAGACGATTGAGCCCCAGCAGAAAGCTACGATCATTTTCATCAATTGAAACTCGCATCGGTCGTGCTCTCGTAAAGTAATAAGGGGAAACGGGTTCAAGTAAATATCACTTGCCGCCTGAACCACAACTGAAGAAGCCCAGACAGTTTTTGTCTCATTTGCTCTTTATACCAGCATCCTAGGCAGATTTGTTATTTTTGACAACCAATATTGTCTAAAATCGCCAATTGAGATTCAGTTTCAAAATCGCGCATGAATTCGCTGCTTTTTTCAGAATCGTCTTGGAGCGTAAATCTTTATTTGATAGTATCATACAACAATCAGGATCACCTGAAACAGAGTAGCGCTTTCCGGGACTGCCCAAAAACGGTCCTGTTCCAAACCTGAAGACTGACCAACCTGAACTCATTTTCTCAAGAAATGCTGTAACACAATTCAAATTCTGTCGCTCGGAACTGTACCTGAAGACGGAACACTGATGAAATCGGAACCAATCTCCGACTCTGTTAGCTGCAAATGGGAACCGACTGAAAATGAAATACCAAAGGCTACCTGCCCTCGTTATCTCACGCCCCCTGCTGATGGCAACTCTGACCATGATCTTGTGGGGAGGGTTAGCCTCCGCAACTCAAGCGCAGGATGACTCTCCTGCGGAGCAACCAGCCAAAACAGAACAGCAAACCGCATCTCTGGAAGCTGCCCTCGAAAAAGCCGAGGCTAAGGCAGATCAACCCGCCACTGGTGGGTTCGCTTTGGTTGAACAAAAAGTAGACGAGCTGTTTGGCCAGTTTAACAGCATCCTGGGAAGCTTGATTTTTTATCCGGTGCCCGTCACACCGACGCAGATCGAAAAGGGAACCGGAGTCCCTTTGGCGGTACTCTGGCTGGTGATCGGTGCCACCTATTTCACGCTTCGTATGAATTTCATTAATATTCGCGCCTTCAAACATGCGATTCTGCTGGTCCTGGGAAAATACGATAACCCGGAGGATGAAGGGGAAGTCACCCACTTCCAGGCTTTAACCGCTGCCCTGTCTGCGACCGTGGGCCTGGGAAACATTGCCGGGGTCGCAGTGGCGATCAGCACTGGTGGCCCCGGTGCCATGTTCTGGATGATGCTGGCTGGCCTCCTGGGAATGACCTCCAAATTTGCAGAATGTACCCTCGCCCAGATCTATCGTCGCATCAATCCCGATGGTCGTGTCATGGGGGGGCCCATGTGCTACCTGTCTACCGGACTGATGCAGCACTTCCCCGGCAATGGCGCCCTGAAAGGATTGGGAGGCTTCCTGTCAATTCTGTTTGCCGTCATGTGTATCGGTGGATCGCTGGCAGGGGGTAATGCGTTTCAGGTCAAGCTTTCACTTGGTGCCGTAGCAGAAACTTTTCCATTCCTGAAAGAGAACAGCTGGGTATACGGCCTGATCATGGCACTCTTTGTCGGGATTGTGATTATCGGCGGGATTCGCAGCATTGCCCGAACCACGGAAAAAATTGTCCCTTTCATGTGCGGTATTTACGTACTCGCCGGACTGGCAATCATTATCCTGAATATTCAAAAAGTCCCAGCATCGTTTATGGCCATCATCGAAGGTGCCTTTAACCCGGACGCACTGTATGGCGGAATCATGGGCGTGCTGATCATCGGCTTCCAGCGCGCGGCCTTCTCCAATGAAGCCGGCGTCGGGTCGGCCGCGATCGCCCACTCGGCTGCCAAAACAGAATACCCCGTCAGAGAAGGTATCGTCGCTTCCCTGGGACCGTTTATTGATACAATCGTGATCTGCACCATGACCGCGCTGGTCATGATCATTACCGGCGCCTACAACGATCCCCAATACGCGGATTTGATTGCAGCCAAGGAAGGAGCCGCCCTGACTTCCGAAGCCATGGATTCCCAGATTCCGTATTTCAAATATGTGCTCTCTGTCTCGGTCATCCTGTTCGCCTACTCGACAATGATCTCCTGGTCTTACTATGGAGAACGTTGCTGGGCGTTTCTGTTCGGCGACAGCCAGAAAGTGTCCATGGCCTATCGGATCCTGTTTCTGGTCTTTGTGGTCCTGGGTTCGATTGTCTCAGCCACTAACGTACTCGACTTCGGCGACCTGATGATCCTGGGAATGGCCTTCCCCAATATCCTGGGCGTACTGCTGCTTTCGAACCGGGTCAAAAAAGAACTCGACGGCTACTGGACCCGTTACAAGTCCGGTGAATTTGACCAACAGGGAAATTGAGCTGTTTCAAAGAAAGTGCAGCGTTGTTCTCCCTGACTCTGAATACTTATAATTAAGAGCGTCGGTTGTTTTCATCCTCTCTCAAATTCAGGAAAGCATGACATCATGAGTTACTTCCACGGCAAAAAAATTCTGGTCCCCGTTGATTTCTCAGAAGCCTCTCTGGAAGCGATCAAAAAGGCCATTGAAATCGCGGAAGATCCATCCTCAGTGACGGTCGTGCACGTGATGATCCCGCTGGACCTGGTTTCCCCTGGGGTGCTGTTCGGGGGACTGACCGATGAAAAACGCACCGATCACGTCAATAAACTGGCGAAAGAAGAATTCACGAAGCACCAGATCGAAGGGGTTACCTTTGAAACCCTGATCGGCGATCCCGGTATCAAGATCGCAGACTATGCGAAAGAGAAGGAAATAGAACTGATCGTCATTCCGTCACACGGCTATACCGGGCTGACCAGACTGGCACTGGGCTCAGTGGCAGAACGGGTCTTGCGGCACGCCCCCTGCCCGACTCTGGTACTGAGACAACCAAAGTCCTGAACCGCTTCGCTCAGGATTCGCCATCCTTTTTTGGTTTGGTGGGCGACTCGGGGGCTGGCGCGGGAGCCAGCACTTCGACGACCAGATTGCGGAAGTGAATTTCCGAGCCTTCACTCTGCAGGGCAATTGCCCCTTTACTCGGATCGCAACCGGTGACTTCACCCAGTTTGAGTCCGTTGATCATCACGGAGATATTTCCGGAACGACAGGTTAACACACACTTGTGCCACTTGCCCACAGGCAGATCCAGAGGAGTGGTTGGCGAAAGCTTGTTAGCTGATTTCGCACCACTGCCTGGAGTGGGAAACACGTAGCCGGCTTCGGGTCGGTGCAGTTGCACCTGAAATGCTTTGGGCCAGACCTTATCTGGTTCGGTTGTAAACAGTAAAATGCCGCTGTTGGCATTCGGGTCGCTGGGGTACATCCACTCCATGCTGAACTGGAAGTTTTCGTATGACTTCTGGGTCCGGATATAACCATATGGTTTCCCGGAACAGATCAGAACGCTGGGTTGATCTTTCACACCGCTGACCACTTTCCAGGTCACATTTCGATTGGCTTCCTTCGCTTCCTCGCTGACGAATTTCCAGTGATCCCAGAAATTGCCGCCATTGAGCAGCTTCTCCGGACCGGGCAGCGATTGTGGAGCTGGCGGGGCTTTCTTCTCTGGTACAGGGGCTTTTTTCTCATTCCCGGCAGGTGCTGCTGGTGTCGAAGACTGAGCCCATGCCAGCTCTGCCCCCCAGAGAAAACTGACCGCTACCATCAATAACAGTAATGAAGACCACCTTTTGATCAACTTGCCTGGCCAGGCGCAGACAGACACCTGTCTCCACTTATCCCGAGATCGATGATGGAAATACAACACGCTGATATTGCCCGACTTGACTGTTAAAAGAACCTGACTATGGAAATGTAGATAAAAGAACCAGTCATTCTAAGCCTACATTCATCAACATTCAATTATGCCCGGCGCTCCATCTGCCAGTTTTCAGAAATGGTCTGCCCTCGATCTGTGAACACAAAACCACATCAACAGACTAACAACGCCCTCAGGGGGATACCAGCACCAATTATCAGCATTTCGGGACATTGCGGAACTTCCTTAACGATTATAGGGCCCTTTCAGCGTCTGTTCGATGTCTGCTGTGTGTCTCTGAAACAGCCAGTTCCGGGATTTTATTTGACGGTCAAGTTCCGGGATTGATAAACTGATGGCTGGACCGGAACAATCTAACCTCTCTCCTTTAACACAAAGACTGGTGCTCTCATGCAATTAAATCCTGGCTCATCCGCAAACAATGACACACCCGACTTCCTGCAGATCTCTCGACGGCATTTCGTCAAGACGATGGGAGCCGCACTGGCGGGGTCCCCTCTACTGGGTGCAGAACATCTGCTGGCAGGTCAGACTGAGTCAGCAGCCAAAACATCTGCTCCGGAGCCACTGGTAAAAAAACTGTATGAAAGCCTGACTCCTGCTCAAAAATCAAGCGTCTGTTTTGACTGGAACCACAAAAGCAAAGGCGGCTTCCTGCGACAGAAAATCCAGGCGAACTGGAACATCACCAAGCCTTATGTCACCAGCGATTTCTACACCAAAGACCAGCAGGAACTCATCGAAGCAATCTTCTTCGGTCACTTTGATCCGAGCTGGCATAAAAAAATCCGACAGCAGTTACTCGACGATCAGGGTGGATACGGTGAAGAACAGTCACTGGCGATCTTTGGAACGCCGGGCACTGATCAGTTCCAGTTTGTAATGACCGGCCGTCACACTACAGTACGCAGCGATGGCGACAGCGCCGAACATCTGGCGTTCGGAGGGCCGATCTTCTACGGGCATGCTGCCGAGGACTTCAACGAAAAACCGGACCATCCCGGGAATGTTTTCTGGCAACAGGCGCTGAAAGCCAACCACGTCTACAAAATCCTGGACGGCAAGCAACGCAAACAGGCACTGATTCGCCAGGCACCTCAGGAATCACGGGTGCAGTTCAAAAAATCAGCCGATCAGATCGAAGGCCTGTCCATCGCGGACATGACCAAAGATCAGAAACAGGAAATGCAGAGCGTACTCAGCCTGCTACTCGAACCTTTCCGCACATCCGATCAACAGGAAGTACGGAAGTGCATCAATACCCAGGGCGGACTGGACAAGTGCCGCGTCTCCTTCTACCAGTCCGGCGACATCGGCAAAGATGAAGTCTGGGATATCTGGCGACTGGAAGGTCCCTCTTTTGTCTGGCATTATCGCGGTGCTCCACACGTGCACGTCTGGGTAAATGTTTCAGACGATCCTCACACTAAGATCACCACCACGTAGTGAGAACTTCCTGACCATCCACCCCTGTGCGTCACATGTTTTGTGAATTCATTTCCGCAGAACATGTGATGCACGGTCTATACCGTCTGATCATTCAGATCAGCGCTCATGATGTGCCATCAATGTACGTGGTACGTTCATTACAAGATGCGTACTTGAGACCATCCGATCAGGAAAGCAGACCTCATCTGTGACTTTCTGTCTGCAGGCGTTACCGTGATTGATTTCACTGACGGTAAAATCAGATTCCTGATTAACAGACACGATGATAGAGTGCGAAGTTGACTTGAAACAACACCATTTTTTAATAGAAGCAACCGGGATTAACAAAGCGTCAATTTTTTGTATTTCAAAATCATTCCTGAAAGAAACCGCTTGTAAACAGAAAGTTTTTTCAAGTCATCAAAACGATGATTGATGTCGGTTGACTTTCTGTCGCGATAGACAATATTGGTTGTAAGCAAATCAGGTTTTCTATTTTTAGTATGGAAATATATTCGTGATTGCTTATGATACGTCTCACGCGTATCGGGTTCTGAGCCGCCAGACTGGAATTCGGTTGTTCCAGAACCGCCAGACAGTTTTGTCTGGCAGATATTATTGTTATTGACAATCAAAACATCAGTTTTCGATTGAAAATATATACCTGATCTTCTCTCCAGACAGCAGGTGACCGAGTGACTAAAGAGCTTCTCTCACAGCAAAAAGTCAGTTCGTTCTCAACTCCAGCTTCCTCGATTAAAACAGAACATGCCAGTCAATCCCTTTCGCTGTTGGAGCGAATCTCAGTCAATCAGATCACGACCTACCACTGGTCGTTCAAAGAGAGCTTAAACGGTCTGCTCTCAGCAGGCATCCCTGCAGTTGGTTTGTGGAACCGGAAGGTTCTGGATCTGGAGCCGGCAGAAGCTGCAGAACTGGTCATCGATTCGGGAATGAAAGTCTCCACTGTCTCTCTGGCAGGGGGATTCACAGGCAGTAACGAATATGCATTCGAAGATGCTATTGCTGATGCCATTCAACTGATCTGTTTCGGCGGACAGGTAAATGCGGCTGCGATCCAGGTCGCCAGTGGTCCCCGTGCGGGACACACTTTGAATCACGCGCGCGATTTAACGATGGAAGCCTTAAAACGCCTGGGCGATGTCGCCTCACTGACCGGTACCCGGCTGGCACTCAAAACCATGCGTTCTCCACAGGCACGACACTGGACTTTCCTGAATTCGCTGCATGCGACACTGGAACTGATCGATGCCTGTGGGCACCCTGCAGTTGGTCTGGCTCTTGAACCGGCGTTGCTGCTTAATGAAGACAATCCCGAGCAGTTACTTGCTGAAATCATGCCCCTGATTGCATCCGTCCAGATTTCTGACTGGGATTCCACCGAGGAACTGATCACCCAGTTCCCGCAACTGGATCTGCTGGAGATGATCCATGACTCCGGTTACAAAGGATTCTATGACCTGGAAGTCTGGTCGGATCAGATCTGGCAGTCAGACTATGAATCCCTGCTTTCCCGAGTTCGACACGCCTGCCAGACAGAAGCCTCCCACTTCGAATAGCAGACGGACATCCGGTCCATTTACCGCGAACTGCTGTGAATCAGCACGTCGATTGATTGATTCTGAACTCTCTGATGGTTTACCATAAAGACCAGCAGCAATCTGCAGGCGTGTAATACCAGCTTCCAATACCCAGCCAGAAATTCCTCCCCCCGCTTACAATCTTGCTTGAGCTGGTACTCAGGTTGTCTTGTGTGAAAATTCCAGACCCGCATCCTGACGGAATGTGGTTAAGTGATACACTGATTAATCTGTCCTCGATTTCCACAAAGACATGGTACCCGGCAATGGCACATGAATCTTACAGCCTGGATGATTTAGCCAGACAGTTAGGTCGCGACAGACGCGAACTGGAAAAACTGGCAAACCGTGGCAGAATCCCCGGCCGCAAAGTCAACGGCGAGTGGTTATTCCATTCCACGGAGATTACTCACTGGCTGGAACACGAAATGCGCAGCTACTCCACCTCTGAACTGGAACTGGTGGAACAGACACATCCCACAACTCAGCTGGATTCAGAGCATCTGATCAGCAGCCTGATGCCCGAGGAACTGGTGGAAGTTCCCATGGATGCCCGCACAAAACGCTCTGTTCTGGAAAGCCTGATCGAAATCGCAGGTCGAACCTGGCAGATCTGGGAACCAGCGACCGTCCTGACGGCAGTTCAAGAACGCGAAGAAGCCTATCCGACTGCCTTTGAAAATGGTGTCGCGATTCCCCACCCCCGCAATCCGATTCCCGATGCCGTGGGGGAACCTCTGATCGCGTACGGCAGAACTCTCTCGGGCATTCCCTTTGGCGCTGATAAGGGAGGTCTGACTGATATTTTTTTTCTGGTGATCTGCTCCGACACAGCCACACACCTCTCAGTCCTCGCACGACTGGGACGGATGCTGCAACTCCCCGATTTTGTCGAAAAGCTACGCGAAGCGGCGACTCCGCAAGAAACCAGGCAGGTGATTATCGAAGCAGAAAAGCAGGTCGCAGAACAGTGACCACCTGGAGATATACGGAGATCCTGCCCAGCCGATGCTGCCACTTCTGAAATTCATCAAACTCTCACACAGGACACTTTCCGGCCATCGATTCGAGTGATTCTAAAGATAAACCGGCAGCGATCATTGACGAATACTCCCTGAGCACAAAGAATAGTTTTCACTGCTCGTCAGATCGGCGCCGGCTGAAACCTGCACCGCAAACCTCAGCCGCTTAGAACGCCCCTTCCCGCAAACGCCTGAGCAGACTGTCTGAATCTTCAAGATTACTCAAATATGCGAACAACAGAGAATCGCTGTTATGAACTTAGAACTTCCTGAACCCCTGGATGTCATTGCCGTCGGTGCTCACCCTGATGATGTCGAAATTGCCTGTGGTGGTACACTCGCCAAACTGGTCCGACAGGGCTATCGAGTTGGTATCATCGATCTCACCGATGGTGAGCCCACCCCCCTGAGTCCCGGGCCGGAACATCGCCTGGAAGAAGCGCGGCAGGCAGCAGAAATTCTGGGAGTCCAGGTGCGCGAAACTCTGGAACTGACTAACAGGAAACTGTTCGACAGCTTTGAAAACCGGGTAGCGCTGGCAACATTGTTTCGCAAATACCGACCCAAAGTAGTACTGGGGTTGGCTGGCAAAACTCCAATGGCATCCCCGGACCACTGGCAGGCGATGCAGATCACTGATGCAGCCGTTTTTTATTCGCGACTTACGAAATGGAATGAACATTTCAGCCACACTGAACCACATACAATTCAGAAACAGGTCTGGTATCCTCTCGGTTTCGGTTCCCTGAACTACCCGGAAGGCAGTGGACAGTTTGTAGTGGATATTTCAGAAACGATGGACCAGAAGCTCGAATCCATCCGCGCTTATCAGTCTCAATTCCCCCCGGAAAAGAAACGCGTTTACCGCCTGGTCGAAAGCCAGAACCGGCTGGTCGGCACCAGTGCCGGATTTGAAGCGGGAGAGCTTTTCATTTGTGCCACCACCCTGGGTGTCCGGGATCTGGTACAAACCGTCTGTCCCTGACATTGTTCCTAAGACGCTAAAAAACCAGCAGATACGGCATTATTAAAATTTCCATCGCCATGAAAAGATGTTATGATACTCTCAGAAATCTCATAGATGTCTCCCGCAGGCACTGTGATTCTTCCACCCCAATCTGAATTTTCATCGACGCACATACAGGCTCATTAATGGTTGAAATTCGTTACGGTACAGTCAGCATCACCGGAAATTTCCGCGAGAATAATGAAGATAATTTCTTCATCGATCAATCCCGGAAATACTTTCTGGTCGCTGACGGTATGGGTGGACAGTGTGCCGGAGAAAAAGCCAGCCAGTTAGCGGTTGAGTTGATTCCCAAACAGCTCGACGAACTGATTGATTTCAATTCCCATCCCACAGAGGAAGTCATTCAGTCGATCGACAAAGCAGTCGCCCACGCCAATGGCGAAATCATGGCCCTGGGAGAACTGGATCCCAACTGTCGCAGTATGGGAACAACCATCGTGTTTGTCGTCCAGGTGGGTGGCAAGCTGTTTATCGGCGGGGTCGGCGACAGTCGCGTCTATCTGCTTCGAGAAGGCAGGCTGCACCAGCTTACCACCGATCACTCGCTCACGCAGGCCCTGGTCGATGCCGGCACCATTACTCCCGAAGAAGCGTTAACTCATCGTTATAAAAATGTGCTCTACCGTTACCTGGGAACCAAAGATGGCAGTGCGGGCACACAGGCCCGACAACTGGAACCACAATCACAGGATCGCATCATTCTCTGCTCGGATGGCGTCACTGACGGGATTCCTGACGAAAAACTGCAGGAGCTGCTCAGCCAGTTCGATGATCCTCAGCAGGCAGCAGAAGAAATTGTCAAGGCGGCTCAGGAAGGTGGCTCGAAAGATAACATCACCTGTATCGTGCTGCATGTCAGCTGACCCTTTTCCATCTGGCTGATCAATGCGAGTTCGATCCCTTATCCCGTTTCTGATCGCCATCATCCTGACCCTGTGCCTGCTCGCTTCTGAGACGATCCCACTGGGTATCCCGGGAGAGTGGACCTGGCAGCGAATCCCCTTCAATGGACCGGCCCTGCTGTTTGGTGTGATCATCTCCCTGATTCTGTTCATCGTATACCTGTTCATAACCCTGTGGGGACTGTCTCGGATTCGTGACTGCAGTCGCGGCGAGTTAGCCGTCTGGTTGACGACCTTAGCAATTTGCAGTTTCCTCTGGTCCTTCTATCTGCAAGACGCACCGCCGGCTGAATACTCCCTTTCCAAGGCGCCCTTTGTATTGTATTACAAGGGCTCCTCCGGTTACTTCACGGAAGCGAACACGGGAATTGAGAATGTTTCTGACTATCTCGCTCAGTATGAAACGAAAATGGAAGCCGGCGATGTTCTGCATGAAGGCACACATCCACCCGGGCTCCCGCTGTTCTACCGGGCTCTGATCCGGCTCTGTGAGACTTCTCCCGGACTGCAATCGTTCCTGATCGAATCGCAACCCGCATCCTTTCAGTTCGCCAGCGAAATCATTGCCGAGACCACCGCGATGACACCACATCCGCTTACACAACAGGATCGTGCCGTGCTCTGGTGTGCCACTCTGATTACACTGATCGCTTCTGCCCTGACTGTGATCCCCCTGTTTCTGCTGGCGCGTGAATTCAGTTCGCGTCACGTCAGCTGGCAGGTCGCTGCGTTCTGGCCCCTGGTCCCTGCCGCTTTGATCTTTCAACCTAAGTCAGATGCACTCTACTCCGTGCTGGCTCTGCTGTTTCTTTACAGTTGGGTTCTCGCCTGGAGACGCCATTCTGCTCTCTGCTTCGTGCTGGCTGGCCTGCTGATCTGGAGTGGACTGTTTCTAACACTCGCCTTTCTACCGGTTGCGCTCTGCGCCGTCCTCTACTCGTTTTTCTGTGCCTGGCAACAACGCACCGCAACACCCCAAAGTAAGTTCCCCTGGAAACGACTGCTCAGCGCTGCCGGCTGGAGTCTCTGTGGATTTGGTGTGCCTCTGGTCCTGCTCGGACTGCTGTTTCATCTGAACCTTCCCCGAGTCTGGTTGCTCAATCTGCAGAATCATGCCGGCTTCTATGCGGAATATCCCCGCACCTACTGGAAGTGGCTGCTCTTGAATCCACTGGAGATCAGCCTGGCACTGGGGCTACCACTCACCTGGCTGGTCGTGAAGTCACTTTGTCGACGACATTTCCAGGCTTCGACTGCAGGTGCGACTTCCCCCACTGGACTATCATCCCTGTTATTTTCCACTGTGATTGTTCTCGGTCTGCTCTGGCTCTCTGGTAAAAACATGGGAGAAGCGGCCCGACTCTGGCTCATCTTTCTCCCCTGGTTACTGTTGTGGACCATTCCCTTCTGGCAAAACCGGGAGCAGCTGCGGGAACAGTCTCAGCAGCCTGTGGAATCATTTTTCAAACAGCAGTCCATCTGGATCTATGCCCTGCTGGCCCAGGCGGTCGTCTGCGTAGCGACCGTCTATCGCGTCACTGGATTTCATTTCCCTCCTGGATAGACATCGCAACCTCAAATCCATTCGTGATAGACCAGCGCTGCTACATTCCCTACAACCCGCCAAGTCGGAATTCCCGGCAAAACAGTCTTCCCGGCCGACGATTCTCGACGATAAGCATTCTGTGCGTCTCCTACAGATCAACTGCTCAAAAACGGCCGTATTACTTTTCAATGCGGATCCAGATCCTGGTGGGCATGAATTCGTCGGATTGTTCTTCAATCCGTGATACCAGATTTTTTCCAGAGCCAGACTGCAGGTAGCCTCCCATGGCGAAGTTCAAACATCGTTTATCTTCACTGCTCTGTTGCCTGAGCGGGCTGCTGCTGTGTAGCGCGGGCTGCTCGAATGAGTCCCTGGAATACACCGAGCTGAAACAGATTAATGAGAAGGTGACAGAGGCCGAGCTGAAACGCTATCTCAAGGTCGTTGAGCTTCTGCCTCAACAAAAGTTGCCGACCTTCCCCTCGGTATACGCGCCGGCACCGGCCTGGAGTCATATCCGTTCGCTGCCCATCGAAGACCTGGTGAACAGCGAACAGACGAATCTCTCCCTGCTCTGGGAAGTGGAACGCATCCGGGATCAGTTCGGGATCCGCAATCGCAGTCTGAAAAAAGCGCTCCGCCGACGGGATATGTCTAAAGAACAGTTTGTCAGTTATACCCTGGCCCTGGGACTGGCAGCCAGCCGCAACCAGCTTCGAGAAGATCAGAATCTGGAAGATGTCATTGAAAAGGGCAACAAGACCATCCACCAGTTGCAACTGGATAAACGCCCTTTCTCCTCGCTTTCACTGGAAGAACGGCACCGTACGCTACACGAAGCCATGTGGATTTCACGCGTCAACCGGGCGGAACATCTGATTCAGGTCCCGCCGGAAAATATGAACCTGGTCAAGGCACACTGGGACGAACTCCAGAAAGTGCTTCCACCGGAATTTCTGAAAAATCCCCTGGATGAACTCACTGACATTCTGGAAGAGCGCGGCATCCCCTTCACTTTTGCGAAAGATGATTCCGATGAACTGCTGCACTGGACATCGACCAATGCGATCATCGGCAGCGATGAACCTGATCAGGAACCGAAGCAGATCAAGATTCAGTAAACCAACCTACTGAGCCGAAGCGACATCCGGTCGAAGTTTCTGGGCCTCGTTCAGGTAGACATGCACCACTTCCGACTGCTTCTGGTCCGTATTGACATGAATCATGACGCGAATGCAACGGGGCATGGCCCCTTTGACCGCGATTTCAGAAGCACAGATTAAAGGCACCGATTTCATCCCCAGTTCGCGGGCTGCTTCCGCAGGAAAGGCCGACGTCAGGTCAGGAGTCGTCGTAAAAAAGACGGATACAATATCTTCGAAGTTCTCAATCCGATTCGCTTTGAGCAGTTGCTCCAGCAGTTCGCGTGTCGCAGACAAAACCTCTGCCGAAACGTCCTGAGTTACTGTTGTTGCACCACGAATTCCACGTACCGACATCGTTAATACCAAACATTCCTGAAAAATCGACTGCCGCACAACTGAACATTAACACCAGCCAGAACGACCTAATCAACCTAAATTACACTCAATCGTTGAAAACAATATCCTACCTTATTCTTCGGCTGTTCGCTACCAGTGGCATTCCTGAATTCTGCCGAGTCTCAACCCCCGCCCCAAAGAAGAATCATCGATAGCTCTACCACTTAACATCCGGTGTATTCGGAGCGAGTCTTTACTGACTTAAAAAATGCTCTTGCGTTACTTTTGCGAAATCAGGTAAAAAACGCCTGAATCCGGGAAATGATGAAATAACAGATGCCATGATGGTATTCCCGGATTCTATTCAGACAACAGATATCGCAAACGTGCATCTTTCGGAAAGGACTCCTTGATGTCGACGACGGTTGAGTGGATCGCTCAAGAACTGAATTGCCCGGCCCGTGGTAATCAGAGACTGGAAATACACGGAGCGGAATCCGTTCTCAAAGCGGGTCCACACGATATCACCTTTGTAGGTGATGAACTCAATCTGAAACGTCTCAAGTCGAGTCAGGCCGGCGCGGTAATCATTGAGCAGCGGCTGGAAGAATCTTTTCAGAAAGCATTCGAAGAAAACCCGATCACCTCCCTGACCGTGGTTGATGCTCAGGCCGCCTTTATCAAGGTCATTCAGAAACTACGCCACGAGCGAGAACTGCCTCAGATTGGAATTTCTTCTGCAGCAGACATCAGCGATGAAGCCACGATTGGAGAAAACTGTGATATCTATCCGCGGGTCACGATTCGCCCCGGAGTCAAAATCGGAAACAACTGCCGGATTTATCCGGGTGTCTATATCGGCGATGACTGTGTCCTGGGAGACGATGTTACCATCCACGCTAACACAGTCCTCTATCCGGATGTGAAAATTGCGGATCGCGTTCTGATTCATGCAACTGCCGTCCTGGGCTGCGATGGATTCGGTTATCGTTTCGAAAACGGACGATATATCAAAATTCCCCACCTGGGCAGTGTTCGCATTGAAGAAGATGTTGAGATCGGAGCCGGAACGACGATCGACCGGGGCATGATTGGTCCGACGGTCATCGGGCAGGGAACCAAGATCGATAATCAGGTGATGATCGCCCACAACTGCGAGATCGGCAAACACAACGCCTTTGCCTCACAGGTCGGTTTTGCCGGCTCCATCACCACCGGTGACTATGTTCGCTGTGCAGGCCAGGTCGGCATCGCAGATCATGTGCATATTGGCGATCAGGCCACTCTGGGAGCGAGAGCCGGCGTCCACCGGGATATCCCCGCAGGCGAAGTTCATATTGGAACTCCCGCGGCCCCTGAAAAAGAACAGCGGAAAATTGTGATGTCTATCCGCAAAGTTCCCGAAATGCGGAAACAGCTCCGTGATCTGGAACAGCACATCAAAACACTGACACAACAATTTGAAGCCCTGAAAAATACCAGTCAGATCAACGACGAATCAGCGCTAACCTGAGTCTTCATTTCACCACCCGTTTCAACGTGAAACTCACAGATTAACGATGAATAATACATTGCAAACCACCACTACCGATTCCCGACGACAGATCGGACTGCTGGCCGGTGCGGGCCGCTTTCCCATCGTCTTTGCGGAACAGGCGCAGCAGCAGGGCTATTCCGTCTGCTGCCTGGGCATCTTTGGAATGGCCAGTGATGAACTGATGGAAATCTGCGATACCTTCCACTGGATTCCCCTGGCGCGCATTGGTCGGGCGATCAAACTGTTTAAACGGGAACAGGTCAGACGCGTGATCATGGCAGGCAAAATTGAAAAAACCGTCCTGTTCAGCCCGTTTCGGATATTCAAACTGCTACCCGATTTTCGCACGCTGCATATGTGGTATCGCTATGCCAGGGAAGACCGGAAAGATGATACCCTGCTGCTGGCGGTGATCAAAGAATTTGAACGTGACAATCTTTATTTCGAATCTGCCCTGGATTATTGCCCGGAGTTACTCGTGAAGCACGGATTTCTGACCAAACGACGTCCCAGTCAGGCCCAGTGGGAAGACATTAAAATGGGTTGGGACATTGCCAAACAGATGGGCCAGTTGGATATCGGACAAAGCATCGTCATCAATGACAAAGCCGTGATCGCCGTGGAGGCGATTGAAGGGACCGACCGTGCCATCCAGCGGGCAGGCCAGCTCTGCAAGCGGGGCGGATTTACCGTAGTCAAAGTTGCTAAGCCTCAGCAGGACCGCCGGTTTGACGTCCCGACTGTCGGCATCAAGACATTGCAAACCATGCACGAAGCTGGAGGCAGAGTGCTGGCTATCGAAAGTAATCAGACCATCATGATCGATCAGCAGGAAGTCGCAGACCTCGCAGACAAACTGGGGATCTCGATTGTCTCACTGAATGAAGAAGAACTCTCACTGCAGCTCGCGGGATGATCCGGGAGCTTATTCCGATGCCATTTTCATTTCACTGCTGCCATCGGAATCCAGTTTTTCATCGACGCTTTCGATTTCCAGGTTGAAGGCGGTCAGCATTTCCGTCTGCCGGTTGCTCTCTTCGACCGGTTCCTGTTTTTCCTTATGCTTCCCGGTCAGCTCAACCTCGAACCGTGTCGAAGCGATCGATAGTTCATCTCCCGGCAGTAAAGCACCACGGGTGATTTTCTGACCGTTAACGCGTGTGCCATTCGTGCTGCACAGATCCCGCACGAACAACAGACCATCCGTCTTGATGATCACACAATGGATTTTAGAGATGCTGTTCTTGTCGATTTGAATATCGCACAGATCCGATTTCCGACCGACAACTGTGACATCTTTTTCAATCAGAATCGGCTGACCACCATTCAATGGAATCAGTTTCGCAATCATGGGTGCAGCCCGTGTCGAAGTCTCAAGATTTGTAAGTAAAGAAATGAAAGCGAGTTAACATGACCCCGAGAATGGCCCCAGATCGGAATCACCAGCGCTCAATTTAATGTTAACACAGCTTCAGTCAATTTCCATGTTAATTCTACTGACTTCAGGGGATTCGGTCACCCACCAGCGCGGATTACGTCGGCTTTCGTGAAGATACTGAGTAATTCCGGCACCGTTTAACCCGATTCCAGCCAGTCGCTTGACGGCCAGACGGAGCAATGGTAGTGTCCCTAGTAATTATACTGCAACCCGATGGTTTAACGTACAGTAAACACATCCGCTGCAATCAGCCTGATTGCCGGACAGAACGGTTTCTCAGGAAGCCCCCATCGGATCGACTGGATAAAAACCGCCAGAGACGAGTCTGTCTTCAATAAGACAATCAGCAGCTGGCAAGTTCTTGCCAACTGTCGCGTGTTCCGGAATTAAGCAGGAGAGGGGTTGAAATCTCAGCCCCGCATCTTACTGGGAAGCCACGAGCTTCTAAACAATAGATATGTACTGGCCAGCGTCCGGTTTCTTTGCGTGAAGGGACCGAAAGTCTGACCGATTAACATTAAGAGGAATTAAGTATGTCAGGTCAAAAGTATGTGTACTTCTTCGGTGATGGAAAAGCAGATGGCGACGCCACAATGCGCAATTCCCTTGGGGGAAAGGGAGCCAACCTGGCAGAAATGATTAACATCGGACTCCCCGTCCCTGCCGGCTTCACCCTGAACACAGATGTCTGTATCCACTACAGCAAAACCGGTGGCGAATACCCCGAGGGTGTTGAAAAACAGGTCGAAGAAGCACTGGGCAAAGTCGAAGAAGCCATGGGCGCGAAATTCGGCTGTGACACCAACCCGCTGCTGGTCTCCTGCCGCTCCGGAGCCCGGGAATCCATGCCCGGTATGATGGACACCGTGTTGAACATCGGTCTGAACGACACCACCGTCGAAGCCCTGGCCAAGCAGTCCGGCAACGAAGCATTCGCCTGGGACAGCTACCGCCGCTTCGTGCAGATGTACGGCGACGTGGTATTGGGCATGAAAGGTGCTGACGAAGATCCGTTCGAACACGCACTGGAAGCCAAGCGTGAAAAAGCCGGCGTGCAGTATGATTCCGAGCTGAGCGCCGAACACCTCAAAGAACTGGTTGCCGAATTCAAAACACTGATCAAAGAAGGCACAGGCCAGGACTTCCCCACCGATCCCAAACAGCAGATCTGGGGTGCGATCGGAGCTGTCTTCAGCAGCTGGGACAACGACCGTGCTGTAGTTTACCGCCGTGATTACGGCATTCCTCACAACTGGGGAACCGCCTGTAACGTTCAGGCCATGGTTTACGGAAACCTGGGCGATGACTGTGCGACAGGCGTGGGCCTGACCCGTAACTGCTCCACTGGTGAACCCGGCTTCTGTGGTGACTACCTGATCAACGCTCAGGGTGAAGACGTGGTAGCCGGTATCCGGGCTCCCAAGCAGATCGAATCGACGCTGAGCTCTGATTTACCAGAAGGCTACAAGCAGCTGGAAGAAATCGGCCAGACTCTGGAAAAACACTACAAAGACGTGCAGGACATCGAATTCACCATTCAGCGCGGCAAAGTCTGGATGCTGCAGACTCGAAACGCAAAACGAACCGGTTTTGCTGCTGTTCGCATCGCCGTCGATATGGTTAACGAAGGCCTGGTCAGCAAGGAAGCAGCGATCACCAAACGCCGGATTCCTGCTGACGACCTGAACCAGCTCCTGCAGCCGATTTTTGACCCGGCTGAAAAACAGAAAGCCGCTCAGGAAGGCAACCTGCTGACCAAGGGTATCAACGCCGGTCCGGGTGCAGCCAGCGGTCACATCTGCTTCAGTGCCGAAGAAGCTGAAGCCATCTTCAATCGTGACAATACAGCTGAACTGGTTCTGGTCCGTCGTGAAACCAGCCCGGAAGACCTGCGTGGGATGCGTGTCTCCAAGGGGATTCTGACTGCACTCGGTGGTGCCAGTTCACACGCCGCTCTGGTCAGCCGCCAGATGGGGAAAGCCTGTGTGGTCGGTGCCTCTGAACTGAAGATTGATTCCGCTGCCGGAACCATCATCGCCGGCGATAAGGTTCTCAAGAGTGGTGACTGGATCAGCATCGATGGTTTCACAGGCGAAGTCTTCGCCGGTCGGGTGCAAACCAAACCGAGCGAAATCGTGGAAGTCCTGATCTCCAAAACCATGAAAGAGGAAGACTCCGAAGCTTTCCAGCGGTACCAGCAACTGATGGGCTGGGTCGATGAGATCCGCAAGCTGCGTGTTCGTACCAACGCCGACCAGCCCGATCAGGCTGCCGAAGCGATCGCCTTCGGTGCCGAAGGGATTGGTCTGTGCCGAACCGAGCACATGTTCTTCCACCACCTGGCTGAAATCCGTGAAATGATTGCCGCTGGCGACGTGGAATCACGTACCAAAGCCGTCAACAAGCTGCTGCCCTTCCAGCGTGAAGACTTCGCCGGCATCTTCAAGGCGATGAACGGTCTGCCGGTCACCATTCGTCTGCTGGATCCTCCGCTGCACGAGTTCCTGTCTGACCGTCACCTGGAAGAGAATCCGACTCTGGGAGAAGAGCTGGCTAACGAACTGGGTGTGACGGTTGATTTCATTCGCCGTCGTGTGGAAGAACTCCACGAGTTGAACCCGATGCTCGGTCATCGTGGCTGTCGTCTGGGGATCGTCTATCCGGAAATCACCGCGATGCAGGCCCGGGCCATCATGGAAGCCGCCTGTGACGTGCAGAAAGAAGGCATCGACGTTCATCCCGAAATCATGGTCCCTCTGGCCGGTTTCCAGACTGAATTCGATAACCAGGCTGGCATCATCCGTGAAGTTGCCGAACAGGTTCTGGAAGAAAAAGGCGTCAAAGTTGAGTACATGGTCGGTACCATGGTCGAACTGCCGCGTGCTGCCATCTGTGCAGACCAGATCGCGGAAACCGCTCAGTTCTTCAGCTTCGGTACCAACGACCTGACCCAGACCACTCTGGGTATGAGTCGTGACGACTACGGTACCTTCATCGGCCACTACCGTGAAAATGACATCATTCCTGCAGACCCCTTCCAGACCATCGACCAGGATGGTGTAGGGCGTCTCATGCAGACAGGTGTCGAACGGGGACGTGGTACCCGCTCCGATCTCAAGATCGGGATTTGTGGTGAACATGGCGGTGACCCTGCCAGTGTCATTTTCTGCCACGGACTGGGGCTGGATTACGTCAGCTGCTCACCATTCCGGGTTCCGATTGCTCGACTGGCGGCAGCTCAGGCTGTGCTGGAAGAAAAAGCATAAGCTGAGTTAGATTCTGAACTTATAAACAGGGAGAGTTTCTCAGGAAATTCTCCCTGTTTTTTTCCCTTTCGAATTCCGTTTGTGACGTATAGAATGAAAGAGTAATAAATCAGGGAGTTTTCGGAATTTAACCAAAAATCCTCTTCCCCCAAAGTCGATACAACGATAAGATTCTACGCTCACACCTTACGCTCAGATTATCTACTTGCGAATGTATCGGATGTCAGTGATCCCTTGTTGTAAAAACCTGCCGGGTCAGCCATCACACCAGTAGAGTGATGCGATTTTGCGGGGCCTGCCTCCCTGTGAAACTTGAGAGCTTCTTCTCAAAAAGTTCCGAATAATATTGAGCTCTTGATCAAGGTCGGTACGTTGCCGTCCGTTTTGTATCCATAACACGTTCCCTAAAGTAAACTTGCACTAAAGCCATGAAAAATCTGGACAAGTATCGAAACATTGGTATTTCGGCTCACATCGACTCTGGTAAAACCACACTTACCGAACGGATTCTGTACTACTCAGGTCGAATCCACAAAGTACGTGAAGTGCGAGGGGGTGACGGTGGAGCAACCATGGACAGTATGGACCTGGAACGTGAGCGTGGAATTACCATCGCTTCCGCTGCAACGCAGGTTCAATGGAAAGACTGTACCGTCAATATCATCGATACCCCGGGCCACGTTGACTTTACTGTTGAAGTGGAGCGTAGTCTCCGCGTGCTCGACGGTGCGGTCCTGGTGCTCTGCTCAGTGGGCGGTGTACAAAGCCAGTCACTGACGGTAGACCGTCAGATGAAACGTTATGGCGTTCCCCGTATCGCATTTATCAACAAGATGGACCGGACTGGTGCCGATTCCGCCAGCGTGATCAAGCAGATTGAAGAAAAACTGCACGTTGTGCCTCTGCCGCTGCAGATTCCGATGGGTGAAGGTGCTGACTTCGAAGGTGTTGTTGACCTGGTGACCATGCAGGCCGTAACCTACGAAGGCGAACAGGGTGAAAAAGAAGTTCTCGGCGAAATTCCTGAGCAGTTCAAAGCTGCTGCGGAAGAAGCTCGTGCTGCGATGCTGGAAACCCTTTCCATGTTCAGCGACGATCTGATGGTCGCGCTGCTGGAAGAAGCCGAAGTTCCAGTCGAAGACATTTACAAAGTGATTCGTGAAGCCACTCTGTCACACGAAATCACCCCTGTCATGATGGGAACGGCTTTCAAGAACAAAGGGGTTCAGACGCTGCTCGACGCCGTCGTACGTTTCCTGCCCAGCCCACTCGACCGTGAAATTTCTGCGATCGACCTGGACGCACAGCAGAAAGCTATCAAAGAAGGTGCAGAAGACACCGACAGTGAATCGTTCCGTACGGAACTGTCTCACTCTTCCGATAAACCACTGGTTGCCATGGCATTCAAGATTGTCGATGAAACCTTCGGTCAGTTGACTTACATGCGTATCTATCAGGGTAAGATTGAAAAAGGTCAGAGCTACGTCAACACCCGAACCGGGAACTCTACCCGCTTCGGCCGGTTGGTACGTATGCACGCTGACAGCCGTGAAGACGTTGATGTCGGTGAAGCCGGTGACATTATCGCCGCCGTCGGGATGGAATGTGCTTCCGGGGATACCTTCTGTAGCGATGGTGTGAACTACGCCCTGGAAAGTATCTTTGTGCCTGAGCCTGTGATCCGTCTGTCGATCGAACCTCTCGACCGGGATGGTGCAGATCGTCTGGCCAAAGCAATTCAGCGTTTCAACCGTGAAGACCCCACCTTCCACGTGATGACTGATGAAGAAACCAATCAGACCATCATCGCCGGAATGGGTCAGTTGCACCTCGACGTTTACATCGAGCGTATTAAACGCGAATACAAAGTCGAATGTATCGTGGGTGAGCCTCGTGTGGCTTATCGTGAAACTCCGACGATCGCTGTAGAATACAACCACAAGCATAAAAAGCAGACTGGTGGTTCCGGTCAGTACGCTCATGTCGTTGGTAAAATTGAGCCGATGCCGGTTGACAATGACAGCGAAACCTACGAGTTCAAGAACGAAGTTACCCAGGGTCGTATTCCCAAAGAATACATCCCTGCTGTGGACAAAGGCTTCCAGCGGGCTCTGGTTAAAGGACCGCTGTGTGAGTGCGAAGTGGTAGGCGTCTCCGCCACTCTGTCAGATGGTAGCTACCATGATGTTGACTCTTCAGAAATGGCGTTCAACATCGCTTCCTTCAACTGTATGCGTGACTCTCTGAAGAAAGCCAACATGGCCCTGCTTGAGCCGATCATGAAACTGGAAGTGGAAGTCCCCGAAGAATTCCAGGGGCCCGTCACCGGTCATATCGCTCAGAAGCGTGGCGTGATCAACACTTCAGAAACCAAAATGGGAACCAGTATCTTCATTGCTGAAGTACCGCTGGCCAGCATGTTTGACTATGCCAACGAGCTGCGTTCCATGACCCAGGGTAAAGGTGGATTCAGTATGGAATTCTCCAAATATGCCCAGGTCCCACGCAACATTCAGGAAGAAGTCGTTGCCCGTCGTCTGAAAGAAAAAGAAGAACGGATGGCAACTGCCTGATTCTGAAGATAAAACACAAAGCCCCGTTTTACGAAACGGGGCTTTTTTGTTGCGCCAGTTCTGCTTCAGCAGCCAGAATCGGCTCCATCAGCTGACGGATTTCTGCTTCCTGTTCACTGGTCAGACTTCGCTGGGGTGGACGCGGTGGACCGAAGTCGGCCCCGGTCAGCGTAATCGCATATTTCAGCATACTGATATTGAAGCTGTCACCGCAACGAGCCCGGTAGTCTTCGATGGGCAGAATCTGTTGCTGGATCCGCATTCCCTCTGCATAGTCACCTGAGATAAAAGCCGCATGCATCGCCAGTGAGAGGTGCGGGCAGACATTCCCGGCGCCACTGGTAAATCCACCGGAACCAGCCAGCATGTAATAGGGAGCAAACCGCTCTGCAGAACCGCAAACCCACTCCAGCCCTTCGGTATCAGCGTTGACCGTAGTCCGAAACTGGTGCATCTGATTGACCGAATACTTGACGCCCACTGCCCGTTCGTCAGAAGCCATATTCAGTAACAGCTCATCGCTGGGGATTGCTGCTTTCTTGTAGAACAGCGTCGGGCAGTTCGCCGCATCCATCACGGCCCGGTAATACTCTTCCGCACCCCGGTCGCTCATATAAGGATGTGCGAAAGGCATGAACATGATGCCGGTTGCCCCCGCTGCCAGACAATCTACGGCCAGTTGTTTCGCTGCGTTCACCTGGTAGCCGATCGGCGCAAAAATCAATGTCTCCGGTCCTGTCACTTCTCGGGTGATCTTGACCAGCTGCACGATTTCCTCTGGGAGCAGACTGTGAAACTCACTGGTACCAGCTCCCGGCAGATAGACTCGCATCCCTGCCTCGTACAGATTCGCAGTATGTGCCGACTGGGCGTCGACATTGATACGATCATGCTGATCAAAGGCGGTCAAGGGAACGATATGCACTGTTTGCAGCTGTTGACGCTCAATCGAAGGGCTCATAAAACAATTCCTGTTACCTGGGCAGTTCAAGTTGCCAGAGACTTCATTTCTCTGGAAGGATTCTGCAGAATTGAAATTCGCATCCGGATTCCGGCATAATTCTTAAGACTCTTTACTTACTGTTGTACGCGGAATCCCACCGACCATCAATCAAACCAGCCTCTATGAGTCAAAATAATCGACAACTCGAAAACTGGTGTTATCTGGCCTGCCTGCTGGAAGCCACCGCCCGCAAGCCTGGAAACGTGCATCCTGGTGCTTCATTCCCCGACCTGACGTATGTCGATTTTCTGCGATCCGCGAGAGTCATCTCTCCCCTGCTCGCCCGGACCAGGTCGGACAGGATTGGCGAAACGATTCTGGACTGCGTTAAAGCAACCCGGACGGTGTCATCCAGTAACGCGAACCTGGGCATGATTTTATTACTCGCTCCACTGGCAGCAATCCCGGCAGGACAAACCATCGCTGACGGGATTGAATCGGTCCTCGAAAATTTGAGCATCAACGATGCACGCCTGGTCTATCAGGCGATCCGGCTCGCCTGTCCGGGCGGCCTTGGAGAAACAGAAGCACAGGACATCTCCGACGAACCGACGGGAACGCTGCGTGAAGTCATGGCACTGGCAGCTGACCGTGATGCCGTCGCGCGGGAATATGCCAGCGGTTTTCAGATCACTCTTAAAACCGCTATCCCTGCCCTCCAGACATACTGGAAGCAGTCGGCAGACTGGGAAACCGCTGTGATTCGTCTGCAACTGAAACTGATGGCGGACTGTCCGGATACCCTGATTGCCCGTAAATGCGGTCGTGCGGAAGCAGAAGAAGCCGCACAACGGGCACGCGAAACATTACAGGCAGAAGACTTTGAGACCAGTCTGCTCGAACTGGATCGCTGGCTGCGGGAAACCGAAAACCGACGTAATCCGGGGACCACTGCCGATTTAATCGTCGCAGCCCTGTTTGTCGCGTTCCGGGACGGTTTCATTACGCCCCCCCCTGCCAGTACAATCAGAGAAAAAATCCCTCCCTCTTTTCAAGTGGAACTGAGTAGTCTGATTCATGAAGGATAGTGTCCCCCGATACAAAGTGCGCGTTACGAAGGACCACCTGGTTTTCAGTGCCGCACACTTTATTACGTTTAACGGTAATATCTGTGAGCGACTGCATGGTCACAACTGGCGTGTGGCTGCAGAGCTGACGGGCCCTCTTGATGAAAACGGCTACGTATTCGACTTTATCGCACTCCGCGATCAGCTGCAAAAGACCGTCGATGCACTCGATCACCGGGTTCTGCTCCCCACCCAGCATGCACAAATTAAAGTCAGAGAAGAGCAGGACGAAGTCGAAGCAACTTTTGAAAACCGGCGCTGGGTCTTCCCCCGTGAAGACTGCATTCTGCTCCCCGTAGCAAATACAACCGCCGAATTAATCGCGCACTGGATTGGCCAACAGCTGATGGCTGTGATACGATCAGATGCCGCAAGCCAGATCGAATCCATTCAGATTGAAGTCGAAGAAAACTTTGGACAATGGGCCCTCTGTGAACTTCCTGTTACCCGGACCTGATACCTCAAACCGATCAAACTCATTCCCGCGAAGGGAATCAGTCAAGGAATAAAATCATGTCAGCCAACTCCGCCTGGATCATTGATGTCACTGAAGAAAACTTCGAAACTGAGGTGCTTCAAAAATCACAACAGATACCGATCATCATTGATTTCTGGGCTCCCTGGTGCGGCCCCTGTCAGCAGCTGGCTCCCCTGCTCGAACAGATCGTCAACGAATTTCAGGGCAAAGTGCAGCTGGCCAAAATTAACATCGACGAACAGCAGGGCCTGGCTGCAGCATTCCGCGTACAATCGATACCTACAGTCGTTGCTTTCCTGAACGGACAGCCCGTGGATCATTTTCAGGGAATCCTGCCGGAAGAATCACTGCGGGAATGGATGGCACAGCTGGTCCCCTCCCCAGTGGACATGCTGTTTCAGGAAGGTCAAATTCTCGAAGAAACCGATCCGGCCGCAGCAGAAGGCAAATATCGCGAAGCTGCTGAACTCGAACCGAAAAACGATACGATCAAATTGCGTCTGGCAGCGGTATTGGCAAAGCTATCCCGGTTTGATGAATGTGGAAAGATCATCGCAGAGCTGGAAACGCGCGGATTTCTGGAACCCGAAGCCGAGCAGATCAAGTCGCAGCTCGAACTGCAGGCAGCCGCTGAAGAGGCGGGTGGTGTCGAAGAGGCCCGGAAAGCACTGGAAGCAGATCCTGAAAATGCTAAGCTTAAAATCGCGTTGGCTGATGCACTGGCGATCTCCAACAAGCACGAAGAAGCGCTGGAGCTCTGTCTGGGCATCATTGCAGAAGACAAAGCAGGCGCAGGCGTAGAAGCCAAGGCGACGATGCTCAAGATCTTCGACGTACTCGGCCCCCAGTCTGCCCTGACCAGTGCTTATCGCAGAAGGCTGGCTACGTTGCTCTATTAAGACCAGCTGTCACTGTCCCGCGGAACGTGTTCCTGCAGGCGAACCAGCGATCGGGACTCCGAAAGGCAGCGGACGACCGGCAACCTGATACCCCAGCGAGTGGGCGTGTTTCTGCAGTTTGCGATACAGTTCAAAGCTGTCCGGGTAAACCCAGAAGGTCAGCGTCGATCCGGTCCCAATTTCAGACAGGGCTCGAGCGAACTGCGACTGCACCCGGAGTGCCGACTGCTCGTCCTCTCCCGACACATCATCGCTACGGTCAATTTCCCATTTCGTAACCCCGACACGAAAACCACCCGTGCCGCCGGTCCTCAACTGATCCAGAGCTGAGAGCGGCTGACGTTCGACGATATAGTTCATGGTGTAGCCACGAATGGGACCAACCTTGCCATGATGCTCGCGGTATTTCGCGAGCCAGCTGCCCCGCTTCATGACTTCGTCTTTCAGCTCCAGCAGGAGTTCATTGATGGGCACGTAGGAAACACGATTTTCTGAAAGCAGGAAATGCCACTCTTTGTCGGTCACCAGCTGGCTGACCGGGGTCAGGCGGTGCTTGAGTTCTTTGATCTGCTCGCGCGGTTCTGAGACTTCGCGGGATTTGGCGACAACATGCTCCAGCTTTTGGCGTGTCTCTTTAGTCTCATCCACCAGACTTAACAGCTGCTGATACTCCTGCTCCAGCCGACTGCTCTTTTGATTGATCTCGGACAACATCGACTGTACCTGGCTGCGAACTACCTGTTTGCGAGACTGCAAGTCGCGGGCTCCCGTTTCCCGTTCCTGCATAACACGATCCAGGCGTGCCAGTTCGGCTTCGGTCTGGTCAAGTTGCGCCAGCAGTTCCGCGGAGGGTCGCTGATAAATGATTTTGGGTACTTTGGGAACTATCTTTTCCGGTTCCGGATCCGGCAAGGTCAACACTGGCGCGGGCTGGGATGGTGCTTCCAGCTCCGGTGGAAACGCAGCCAGGTCGGCGTCAATCACAACGGGCTCCGCAGGCGGTTTGACTTCAGTGTTCGCGATCGTCACGGGAGCCTGGCTCATCCGTACGCCGGCAATCACGATCAAAATAATCAGAATCCCCACGATATTGGCGACGATATCCAGAAAGGAATCTGAACCAAACCCGGCTTCTCCCTGTGGTGTGCGGCGGCTCATGTTACTGCTCCTTTCCGGTCGAGACAGCAGGGCCGGCCGGCAAAGGCTCAAGCGTGTACTGTGCCTCGGTCTCAAGTCCCATCTTCTGGGCGGACGCTTTTAATCGTTCGTAGTACTGGTTCCCCCCGGGGCTGACCGTAAACTGCAGCGATGGTACCCAGTAGAATCCCTGGGGAGCAGGTCCCCACGACTCCACATACTGATCCATGACAGCGAACAGCGTGGCCTGTAAGCGTTGCGACGACATTCCCGGATCGAGCTGGATCTGTTTTTCATCCCCGACGATAATGCGATCTGCCCCAATCTGGACACCGATTTCCCGTTCAAAACCGATACCAGACCGTGACTGTGGCGGCCCCCAGCGCCGGTTCATCGTCGACTGGCTCTCTGCCTGTCCCGACCGACTGCGACTCAAAGAGACCGAACTGGCATTCCCGGCTCCCGCTGGCGAAGAACCGGAAGCGGCACTCTGGAACGGATTACTCGAAGCAGAAGACGATTGCGAGGAAGCAGCTGCATAAGAAGATGAAGCTGCTTCTGCAGAACGGGTGCCCTGCTGACGAGACGTGCCGGTCCCGTTCGGGTTGCCTTCCTTGACGAAGGGATTTTCAATCACACGCTGCCCCGCGGTCTTTGAGCCTGTCTCAGACTCACCTGCCTGAAGTGGATTGCCTGACATTCGCTGCCCGCGAGCGTTTTTCAGTTCCACCAGGTGCTGTTCGGCCATTTCCCGGAGCTGATCGGGGCCCATCACTTTGGCTCGTTTCAGACCACCTTCTTCACCCGGGCCGCTCCCCGTACCCCGTTTGAGGTCGGCCAGATCATAGACCTCTGCCCCTTCCAGACTGCCCGGCAGCCCCCTGGTGCCGGAAGGCTTCGCCCCTCCCGTGATACGGTCTGTTTCCGAACCGGTACCACGTTCTCCTGCTTCACTTGCCCCTTCATCAAATCCTTCGCGGTAGACAATGTGTTTCTGATTGGCCACGCGTCTCAGATATTCGGCACGTGCCATCCGTTGACCTGGCGTGAGGACATCACTGAAATGAGATTTGCCATCTCCCGAACCGGTTCCACCGGTGATCTGCTTCTCAGATCCCTGACCGGTCCCCAGGCCTCCCTCCGGTTCGATCACACGGACCATTCCGGTCCGGGCATCAAACTGCAGGCGGCGTCCCTGCGGACTTCCACTCTGTCGCTGGTTTAACTGGGAGACCAGTTGCTTTCGTCCACTCAGGATACGATCGATGGCGTCCTGGCAGACCTCTTTCGCAACAGGATCTTTCTGGGGCAAAGCCAGTTCCCAGTCTGCATCGATCAACTCGTATCCGGAGTCGAGATCCAGATTCCCCAGCAATTTGCGTGCAACATAGTAGCCGACACTACCGCTGGGACGAACCAGAATCAGCACATAGGGTTCCTGTCCCGAATTCCGGTCCTTGTTACTCCAGTAGCGAAACAGGGCCTGCGTTCCGGAAAGTAGAGGATTATGCCCCGGCGTAAAGTCTTGTAGGTCATCGGGGGTTAACGTGATGCCTTCCGGCTGGAAGGTCAGCCCTTCGTCCGTGCATTCAATGAGGATCGGACGTTTGGCAGTCCCGGTTTTGCCGTCATAGGGAACAATGGAATATTTGCTGCGTGCGGATTTTTGTGACTGCTTTTTCTTTGCCAGAGAATTCAGTTCTTCCTGCAGCATTTCTGCAACGCGTAATTTCTGATCTTTGAGCTTTTCCAGATTCTGGTCGAGTTCTTTGTCTTTTACCTGCAGTGACTGATACTGCCGCTGCGTTTCGTTGAGCTGGCTTTCCGACTGACTCAACTCATTTTTCAATCTAATCAGAGTCAGATTCTGATCTTTCAGCGCCGCCAGTTTTTTTGCTTTCTGTAACTGGAGTGCTTTCAGTCGGGCCTCTTTATCAGCCGCGAGATTGATGATTTGTGGCTCGGGTTCAGGCTCCGGTTCCTGCTTCACAGGTTCGGGTATCACAACCACAGGGGGAGCTGGTTCCGGTTCGGCCTCTTCCGCTGCAAACAGAATCGGCGGATACAGATCGTCTTCCTCGGTTTCTTCAATCACCACCTGCTGGACCTGCAGGATCGCCTGATGTCGGATACGACGGGTGGTGACGACCAGGAGGAAAATTAATGCCCCCATCGCACAGATAAGTACCGCCAGAAAGGGAAAGAGCGATACAGAACGTGCTTCGTTACCTTTTCTACTCATGAATGAAACCGCGAATTGACTGCTGCAGGATATTTACGTGTAACTCGAGTGAGACGCTGAGTGAACTAGGCGGCGTTTCGACCGGAACGGGCGGTCAACAGATGCACGGCTGCGCTCAGGCTGTGCAGGGTTTCCTCGAACGTTTCGGCAGCGCGAATTGCATCCAGATTCTCGGTCAGGCGTTTCTGCAGACCGATCAGATGCTCTTCCTGATCGACGATTTTGAGCAGATGCTCGCTCTGGTTATTCAGTGCCTGAATCTGCAGTGTCGATACTTCGGCAGAGTCTTTCATCTGCTGATTCCAGACTCGGATTTCGTCAGCAATATCGCGGGTGGCTTCCTCAATTTGAGTGGTCTGCCGCGACTGAGCTGAAATTACATCCTGATGCACTTCGTTCCAGATCTGTGCCAGGTTTGTTGAGAACTGACTGTTCGATTCTTCCTGCCTGTTCTGCCAGCGGTTGAGCATCAGCTCGATCTGCTCGGTCGTGGACTGATAAGCATTCAGAAATTCATTTCGGAATTCTTCCAGTTGGATGGCATGACTGCCCAGTGTGCTGGTCATGCCGTCCTGTAATGTCTGATCGAACGTGGACTGTTGCCGGTCCATCATGTCTGCCCAGCGGTTGCGGAGTCCTTCCAGGTTTTGCTGCCAGAGATCGGTCTGACGCTGAATCATTTCTTCCGTCCGGGAAACGAGCTGCTGAGCGGCTTCTATCTCGGCAGATTCCAGTGGACTGACGGAATGTTCCGATTCACTCAGGCAGGACGCGATATTTTCAATCCCGAACAGTTCGATCTGCTCCAGTTGTTTCTGTTCCATGCGTTCCACAATAAAGGTGGAGAAGACCAGGATCAGTGACAGCCCCAGGGCCAGAGCCGTGGTATCGAAGGCCACTGCCAGACCACCGGTCACTTCAGAAAGCGAAGTATCCAGTTGATCGGGGGTCACATTGGCGATGGCGATCGTAATCCCGATCACCGTCCCCAGGAAGCCGATAATCGGAACTGCCCAGGTAATAGTGCGGATCAGTGAATAGCTGGCATGCAGTTGCTCGGATGCCAGTTCTGCCAGGTATTTCAGGTGCTCGTCCAGGTCTTGCACCGAACGGCGACTTTTGACAAACGAGACCGTGTCCTGCAGGCGTTTACCCAGGTATGTGTCGCTGATCCAACTTGGCTGAGACTGGACCTGTTCTTCAAAAACATCGATCCGATCATGCAGATTTTCGATTTCGCCAATCGTTTGCCAGTCGACCTGCGTCTCAGTCAGAGATTTTTTCTGGACGAACATCCCCATGCCCTTCACGCCAATGATGGCCATTCCGATGAAGAACAGGGCCGCTGTCGCATATTCCAGTGGATGACTGCAAAAATAGCGATCGATCAGATCACGATAAATGGGAAGATGGGGAATCAGGGCATAAAACCCAAAGGTGGCAGCAGTTCCCCAGAAGAGTGGAGACGTCAAAACCGCCTTGGACAAGTTCAAAAAGTGATCTTCCGATTGACCTTCCGATAGTGCCAGCTGTCCATCCGGCTGTGATTCCAAGTGTTCCATCTGTCTATTCACTTCCTTAAAGGCACGTCCTGTACTGGCGAAACTGTATTTCAGGATTGAATGCAGGAAACTCAAGAAATGAAAGGTTTTTTGAGAATCCGTTCTCCTGATCTGTCAGTTTCACATCCAGTGAATGGTGCCCTTTCTCAGGTAAGAAACCCCTTCAACCATGGCTGCTGACTCCTGTCAGCCTTGATACCATCGCCTGAAAGGCACACAATTAAGGCTCGTTTGAGTAATACGCACATTCGTTATAATCGTCATATTGTGACATGCGAGTTGAAGAAAACTTGAACCTCCGGCGGAGAAGCAGGCAGGAATCTCGAATGCTCAGGCGAACACTGGTCTCAGTCTGAGAAACCATCTGGCGATCACTGGAAGGCTAAGTATTATTAACATGCTGTGATAAAAGCAGTTAGAGAATCCATTTTGAGAGAAGTTTTGACTGTCCGATCGGAAAAAGCATAATTGATTCGGGGATTCATTCCGTTTGGACTGTTCATTCAGGAAATAGACTGTTTTACTGCTGTTGAGCAAGATCCAACACCAGCAAATTTAAGAATCTGAGTTCTATATCAACGTTTACCAATATGACAGTACCGCGCCATCCAAAGCAGGGTCTGGATACTCTGCCTGCCGTCGATAAACATATTACTCGAGAGATTCTGGGCTATCTGAATTTCTCCAACGGAAAGCCGGATTCCAAATTTCGCTTCAACTGGAATCAGCTCTTTGCGGAACTCGACATCCAGCCGGATGCTGCGCTGCTGGAAACATTGCTGCTCACACACTTGCAGGAAATCAAAGGGACGACTCCTGCCTTTCAGGAAATCGATCAGGCAGACAAGGTTATCCGCATCGGCTTTCAGGAATGCCTGCCGCAATACCGAACTCATCATCGAGACCTCCTGTTTCACATCTGTGGAAAAGAATTTCTGCAGCCCTACTTTCTGGCCGTCATGTTTGAGGCTCTGCTCGAGCAGACCAGCCTCTGGGAGACCGATCAGGAACTCGTTACAGCCGCGATCGATAAGCTGAATGATTTTGTCGGTTTTCGACCTGTGGCCGTCCTGGAGAATGGGCGGCAGATGCAGGTCTATCCGCATGAAAAGTTTCGCCCGTTGCCCCTGTACTTTCGCGGAAGCGGAGTGGCCTCGGGAAATTATCAGCGTCTGATCGAGCAGACGATCAAGACGCTCGAAACAACCCCCGAAGACCTGCTGCACCAGGCACATTTCAATCTGGAGAAGATGGATGAAATCGCCATTGATCTCCGCGCACATGACCACCTGCATCCGGTCAATAAACGCACGAACTACATGTTCGGGGAATGGGATCCGCATATCATCGACAACCAGGGCTATTACCGCAGGTTTGTCATCCGCAGACTGATTCTCGATTCTCTGCTGGCGTGGATCGATGAACACAAGGAGATTCCTCTGCAGGAACGCCTGCAGGATGCGGCAGCCGTTCTGAGCGGAACCATGCTGATGGCATCTTCGATCAGTGGCTCCGGACCGGATACCCACGCCAGTGATATCAGTCTGACTTCGCTGCTCCCCAAAGTCGCCCGCCAGCGGGATGACTATTACAACCGCCTGCTGGCTTCCGCAACTGGTTCCCGCGCGGAACGCCTGTTGAAGGAAGCACAGCAGTCGCAGCAGCCGTTCGGGCATATCCGGCACTACCTCAATCTGCACCTGGCCCGCTACGGTGCCCAGCAGGTACAACACCGGCAGTTGTCCCGCATCTATGCCCGGATGGGTTTTTCCCGGGCTGCCCGTTGTGAGGCTGGTGTGATTCCCTGCACCTCGGTCCGCTTTGAATGTGAAATCCAATGGCGGCTGACGATGGTTCAGTTGCATCTGGAACGGAATGAGCTGGACGAGGCCTGGAAACTGATCCCTGAAATTGAAGATCACCTGACCCGCGGCATCGAATGCGGCGCCCTGATCGATCCCTGGAATATCCTGGGCTTCCAGGGACTGTTTCCGCTGTTCATTTCACGCGAAGACAGTATTCCCGATCAACGGAGCGAAGTGCTGCTGGAACTGATGGAGGAAACGTTCTCTGCTTATTCGGCCACGCTGAGTGAAGCCGCGGCCCAGGGGAACAATCAGCTCAAGCTGATCATTTCCGAGCAATTTCAGAAACTGGCAGAAAAGTGGGATCGCTACGCAACCACGACCGTAGAAGACCTGCCTCATGTGAATGGTCAGGATTCGTTCGAGTCCGCTGCCCACGTATCACAAATTCTCACCGAGTGGAAGAATGGCGGCGAAGCGGTCGGCGATATTTCTTTCTGGCGACAGCATGTCGACCGGTTCGAATCGGCGAAAGCGTACGCTCTGACCGTGGATGCTCTGCTGCAGAAACAGGATCATGTCGCCGCCATCGGCCTGATCATGCAGTGGTTAAGCCAGGTTGATCAAACAGGTCTGGAATCCGGACCTTATTCGATTCACTCAGTCCTTCTGCAATGGATGCGTCAACTGACTTCTGCAGGTGTTCTCGAGTCTTCCAACGGCAACGGCCAGTCCATCCGCAAGATGTTCGATTACCTCGAAGCCAACGCAGCTGAATACTGGTCGGTTCCTCACTTCGATTCCGTACTGCCGATCCCGGAAAAAGAAATCGAAGACCCGTTTGATATCGATCCCGAAGCTCCGGATGAAGAAGATGAGCTGTTCGGTGCCGCCTATGAGAATGTCACGTTTCGAGACAGTGCCGACGATGGAGTGCAGGGCGAAATGATGGACTCCGGATACTCGCCCAACAATTCCGAAATTGAATCGATTAACCGTCAGCTCGAGCCACGACTCAAGTTCCTGAATACGCTTTCCCAACTCTGGCAACTGTCGGCGGCGTACTTTTCGGAAACAGAGCTGACGCGTGCTGCCGAACCGGGTGCCTCAGCGGAATTTGACGCCACGACGCGCGAGTCCATCGAAGACTGGATCCAGCATACTGAGCACCTGCAGCAGGAACTGGTCGTGCTGCTCAACTCGATCTGGGGTTACCAGTTGCCCAAGCCGAGTGGCGACCACGATTCTAACATCGAATACGATCTGCAGTTGCAGACCAAATTCTATCTGATGCATGCCATCATCATTACTACGGTCAACTGCCGCTCCGCCCGCCTGATGCTGCTGGCGACGCTGCCGGAATCAGAAGCCGAAAAGGAGCTTTCCGAAAATGAGCGTCTGCTGGTCCCCGTGTATCGCGGCGTGTTGACCCGAGATATCGAACTGGTTCGCAAAGCGTTCCCCCTGTTTCTGAATAACATTGCCGAAACTCCTCTGCTCTACACTCCGATCGACCAGGGAGGCAAACCCAATACCGTGCTCAAGGTACGGTCTCTGCAGATGATTCTGCGGTTTCTGCTGTCACAGTTACCCGGCCTGGGTCTGCTCCGCGAAACCTGGCAACTATTGAAAACGGCCTATCGTATGGAACGCAGTGCGCGACCGGAGGGCATCGCCGTCAGTGAGTTCGACCGGCTGTTCCGGACTGCTCTTAAAAGTTCGCTGGTGGCCATCATCTGCTCTTCGCATGAGTGGGAATCAGATCAACTGGATGATGAAAAGCTGATCGAAATTGCCGAAAAGCTGGTCAATAAATACCGGGAACAGTGGCTCAAACACAGCCGCACGATGCGACTCTCCAGCGCGGAAGCATTGAACCAGGAATATATCTGGCAGGAGGTCAAGCAGTTCATTAAGCAGTATGGTGCGGACCTGTTCCATGCCCAGTATCTGACGCTGGGTAATCTGCGTACCATCCTGCATAATGGCATCGAGCAGTACCTGAATTATCTCGCTGAGTATCAGAATCCGGCGCAGCCCATGGCTCTGCTCACCGATCTGGAAGAAGGCAACATCGAAATGGATGAAGCCGTCTCCAATCTCAAAATCATCTTCGAATCGGTGGTCGACAAATTTGACCGCTTCGTGGAATATAACAGTACGACCACCCAATCCGACTACGGAGAAATGTTTTACTGCCTGCTCGATTTTCTGAGGATTGAAGCCGCCTACGAACGCGATGACTGGAAGATGGTACCGCTGCTGATTGCCCACAAGGTGCTCGCCCAGCAGGACCGGAACGAATCCGCTTTGATCTGGGAAGCAGTCTTCGAAGCGACCTCTGAAGAGATGGCCAAAAAACATCTGAAAAAACTGAAACAGACGGAAACGGAATATAAAATCAATCTGCCGCTGATTTCCGACCATCTGAATGAACGCTTTGTCAAACCGCTGGCAGTCAACCGGATGATGGCCCTCGTTCCACGGGCGATGAAAGATGCCCGCAACGGGAATGAAGATTCCGCCACCTTCGCCATTCTGCAGGAAGAAATCGAGCGTTATCTGGCATCTACGATCGGCTCCGGCATCGATGTGCCGGACTGGATGCGTAACCTGGAAGACGAAATCGATCGCCTTGACGAGAAAGTCACCAGTGAGCATTACGACCTGGAAACCCAGATTAAGCTTTCGCCCGTTCCGATGTCGCTGGATGACATCAAGAAACAGCTGAAGCTCTGGAACCAGCCGCTCGGCCGGGATCGGAAGAAGAAAAAGTAAAGCACCAGCAGAAGCGAGTACGAACTTCCACTGGTGCCTTCCAGTCTTCAGCGTCCCTTTGTCAGACCAGATTATTCCCTGGCTTTGTTGAGAATCTCGATCACCTTGGACTGTTCGTTCGGCGGAATCATTTCGTAATGACTCAATTCAATGTCATACGTGCCGCGGCCCCCGGTCAAACTTGAGAGCGTGCGGGCATAGGTCATGATTTCGGCCAGGGGAACACGGGCCTGAATGATTTCATAGCCCCCCTGAGAAACCTGCATCCCTTCCATACGCCCCCGACGGCTGGAGAGATCGCTGCTGATATCACCAACACATTCTTCGGGAATCAGGATTTCAATTTTGACGATCGGCTCCATCAACGCCGGGCGTGCTTTTTCGAAGAGTTCCGAGAAGCATTTACTCCCTGCAATTTTGAATGCCGTTTCGTTACTGTCGACCGGGTGGTCTTTACCAAAAAAGACTTCGCAAACCAGATCCTGCACCTGGCAGCCGGAAATGACGCCCTGCTTCATCCGTTCGCGCACGCCTTTCTCCACTGCCGGAATAAACTGATTGGGAATTGAGCCTCCGGAAATCCGGTCTACGAAGGCAAAATTCAGTTCCGGGTCGTAGTGGTAAGTTCTCAGATGGTCGAAATTCTCTTTGGTGAAATACGCCTCAGGATCGACCTCTGCAGGCATCGGTGAGACCCGCAAATGAACTTCGGCAAACTGCCCTGCACCACCGGACTGTTTCTTGTGCCGATAGCTGCCTTCCGCAGTTCCCATGATGGTTTCGCGATACGGTACTTTGGGTTGATGAGTAATCACTTCCACCTTATCGCGATGCAGCAGTTTTTCCTCCATGATTTTCAAATGCAGCTCGCTCATGCCCTGCATGACCATTTCATGCGTCTCTTCATCGTGGACCACGTGGAAGGTCTGGTCTTCTTCTTCCAGCTTGTGCAGGGCCCCGGAGATTTTCTGCTGATCGTTCTGGCTTTTGGGCTCCACAGCCAGGCCGACCACCGGATGGGGATACTTGATTTCCGGCAGCGAAAGACCATCGCCGTTCGCATCCGCGGTCAGAGTATCGCCGGGCTGCAGGTCATCGACCTTGGCGACAGCAAATATATCACCGACGGAAACGGAGTCGACGGGTTCCTGCTTACCGCCCTGGACATCAAGCAACTGATTGATGCGCACCGGTTTGCCTGTCCGCACATTGACCACCGAAGAATCCTTATCCAGCTTCCCGGAGAAAACGCGGAGATAGCTCATCTTGGAAATGAAGGGATCAATGCGGGTCTTAATCACCTGGGCCACAAACGGCTGGTCGGGAGAAGGATCGATCATCACCGAACGACCATCTCTGGTCTCTTCCATCCGCTGAATATCCTGGGGGCAGAGAGTGTAGTTGGACATCGCATCCATAAACTCACTGACGCCCACGCCGGTTTTGGCACTCATGAACAGGACGGGAATCAGTGTGCCAGCTGCCATTGCTTTGGGAATATTCGCAGACAGTTCCGCTGCACTGAGTTCTTCGCCTTCAAAGAACCGTTCCAGCAGGCCTTCATTCGATTCCACGATCGCTTCAATCAATGACTGGCGGGTTGACTCCGGATCGCCCAGCGTTCCTGTGGGCGGTGGTTCGGAATAATTCACCAGATCACAAACCGCTTTGAAATCGGCTCCCAGCCCCACAGGCAGGTTGATGGGGACACAGTGGGAACCAAAAGTTTCTCGGACGGATTCGATCAGGGAATCATAGTCAATATTTTCTGTATCGCATTTATTGAACACGATCATTCGGGCAATGCCGGCTTCCTGTGACATCTGGGAAACACGCAGGGCATTGATCTCCACGCCATGTCCGGCGTTGAGCAGAATCAGAGCGGTCTCGACAGCACGCAGAGCGCCGGAGACCTGCCCGATGAAATCAGGATAACCGGGAGTGTCTATCAGGTTGATATGGTGACCGGCATGGTCGAAGTGAACCAGGGTCGAAGCGATAGATATCCGATGGTTGATTTCTTCTTCATCAGTATCCAGCAGGCTGGTGCCCTCATCCACAGACCCGAGTCGGGGAGTCACACCAGATTGAAAAAGTAAAAGATCGGCTACAGTTGTTTTGCCAACAGCCCCGTGGCCGACCAATGCCACATTCCTAACGTCGTTTACCTTATAATCGTTCATCGCTCGTCCTGCCTTTTCGAGAAATTGGCCAGGCGCTATTGTCTTCCGTTCCAAATAAAAGGCAACACGCATAGCCAGGAAATGATGCGAACGTGTGCCGGGAAAACAGAACGTTTCCCCTGCATATCCTTAAACCGGATTCCCTGCGGAAAGCCGGATCAATTCGGCGATTGATGACGACGGAAAGGCAGTTGATCTAGCGGATCAAGCGCGATTCCGCTACTAAAATCATATCCTTCTGGAATTCAAAAGGCGAAAGGATTTTCAGAATTTTCAGCCGGGTCACAGTAAATCTGAAAATGACGTTGACTCAGGGCTCGAGAGACTCTCGAAAGCTGAATCTGTCTGGCTCCAGTAAGCAGCCTGCCCCACTGAAGTTAACGTGCAAACAGGATCCAGTTAGAAGGGCACAGGTAACAGAAAGACATGATGTTCGAGCAACACGCGATTGCCATGCATGCCAATAAACTGGGTAAAGAAGAGCAGGAATACATAGACTGCCAGCAGAGGGAGAATCAGAGTACGGCTTAACCAGCGCCAGCCAAACCAGGCATTCCGGGTCTTCGTAGAGGCACGATAATAGACCCAGCCCAACAAAATCTTGGTGGGATAAATAGTCGCAACAAAAATCAGCGTAATCCCCCACATCGCATCCCGTGGCAGAGCCGCCACCTTAAACAGGTAGAGCGGCAGAGAGAGCACATAGACGACGATCAAAGTCAACAGCCAGGCAATCGGTGTCCGTTTGAATTTTCTCCGGACAGTACGTAACTCGAACATGGCCCGCAAGCGGTTCTCAGCGGCGAAATGTGCCTGGAGCAGCGGCAGCCAGCCGAGGACAATCACCAGACTCAAACCACCCAAGAGAGTAATGAAGACCGGTCCGCCCTTACCGCCATCCGGCGAACTGGCAGCGGCAAACATCAGCGAAGGAATCAACAGCCAGGCAAAGGCCCCCAGAAAGCCACGGAGCCCCAGTGAAAAATTCTGTCCCAGTTTGAGTGAGGAAACAAACTCCCGGACGTTATTCGCCGCCCGTTCCCAGTAGCCACCAGCACGGAGTTGTTTGAAGAGCCAGATTGCATTCTTCAAGGGACGCAGGTAGCAGGAAAAGGTTCCCCCACGCGCCAGCGCCAGGCACAGATGCATGGCGATGAAAATTGAGACCAGTCGATTCAGAAAATGAAGGGTCTGATCACTGGTGCCCCCCGGATCGACCAGATGCGCATCAGCGGCAGCTCCCGCGAGCAGGAACAGAGGTATCAGCCAGAGCCCGGTTCCGATGACGATTGTCCCCAGGCGAGGTGCAATATCCAGAAGAGGAAAGGCCAGGCGAATTTTTCCGGTGCGGGCCACGCGGCCTTCCACATCGAGCAGGTATCCCAGAGCAATAAAATTAACGAGAGGAATCGCTGCGATGACTGCCAGAAACAATACCAGACAAACGATGCCAAACAGCATCCGAATGGTCCAGAACGTCGCCTTGATGGGATGCTTCAGCAGATGTGGAAACGGGGGGATGTTTCCCACCACTTCATCCGGGTAGAACTGATCAATCTCAGTTGTAGTATTGTCTGCAGAGGTACCGACTGCGGAGCCCTCGAGCGCTTCTGTCAGGGCGGACGCTCCCTGCCCTGTCCCGTCCGAATCACTGTTGTGCGTCGCCTGTTCACTCACGGTCTGCTCTGCCTCGCCTCTTGAGAAATGAGCCGTTGGAGGAACGTTCAATGTATTCCCGGTTTCAGCATGCGTTTTCAAGGTACCACCTGCCTGTAGGTAAGTCCAATGTATATCTGATTTTTTGAATCACCCCTCAAAACACGCCCTGCGTTAATGCCGGAACGCTCAAAGTGGTACCCGGAAAAAAGCGGGAAGTTTCAAGAAATGCCTGAAACTTTCGAATCACGCATCTGGTATGATAGGGCAGTCCCCCTGCGATGATCTCTTAATGCTGATCGCGAAGGGTTCCTATCCGCCGATTTATTCTTGTTCAGGATCAATCCCATGCCTGCTTCCACCCGCAACTGGATCCTGGCCTGCCTCCCTGTGGGCGTGGTCGCGCTGGTGGTTTCGCTGGTGGCCTGGGCATCGAGCAGCCCCCTGAAAAAGACAACACCGATTCCGGTTGTGGTGAATGAAGATTCTCTGACGCGCACGGTCAGACAGGTGAATCAGTTATTCGAGGAGCAGTGGAAAGACAGGGAACTCATCCCCGCGGAGCAGGCAGACGAACTGACTCAGATGCGGCGACTTTCGCTGGCTCTGCACGGAACGATCCCCTCGCTGGAAGAGATTCGCGAATTTCAGGCGATGTCAGGGGAAGACCGGCTGGAACGCTGGACTGTAAAACTGCTTGAAGACCGCCGCTTCGCCGATTATTTTTCTGAACGTTTTACGCGTGCCTTTGTCGGAGTCGCCCAGGGCCAGTTTATCGTGTTCCGGCGCGATCGATTCAAAGCCTGGCTCAGCGAACAGATTCAGGCCAACACGCCTTACGATGAACTGGTCAGGAAGTTAATTGCCGGCGAAGGGATCTGGACCGGCGACCCGGAAACCAATTACATTACCGCTGCCGTCGCGGATGGCAATCTGGACCGCAACAAACTGACGGGCAGCACGGTGCGTGCCTTCCTGGGCCAGCGGATCGATTGCGCACAATGTCACGATCATCCCTTCGATCACTGGAAACAGGCTGACTTCGAAGGTCTGACTGCCTTTTATGGTCAGGTTGAAGTGCAGCTGCTCGGCGTGCGTCAGAACGATAACTTAAAGTACGAAGTCGAAGATCGAAATACACTGGAAAAACGGACTGTTGCTCCGCAGGTTCCTTTCCTGAATGAGTGCCTGCCTGAGAAAGGTACTCTGCGTGAGCGACTGGCCGCCTGGGTAACCCATCCTGATAATCGTCGTTTCGAACGCGCATCAGCCAACCGGATCTGGGGACTGCTGTTCGGGGTGCCCTATATCAATCCGGTGGATGATCTGCCCGCTCCGACTGATCTTGCTCAGGAGCCTCCTGATCTGCTCGACATCCTCGGTCAGGATTTTCGTGAGAACGGCTATGATATCAAACGCCTGATTCAGATCATCGTGGCGTCGAAACCGTTTGGGCTCTCATCATCAACGGACAATGAAAATGCCGAAGAGATTGAACGGGCCACCAGTGAATGGGCCCTGTTCCCCCTGGTTCGACTGCGTCCGGAGCAGATCATTGGTTCGATGCTGCAGGCCTCTTCACTGAAAACCATCGACCAGAATTCAAATCTGTTCATGCGGGGCCGCCGCTTTTTCTCGGAGATCGATTTTGTCCGCGAGTATGGTGACCTGGGCAGTGACGAACTGAATGATTTTCCGGGGACGATCCCACAGGCCCTGCTCCGGATGAACGGCCAGTTTGCCAAAGATAACGGCAGTGCCTCCCCGTTCAATTCCGTCGGCCGGATTTCTTCGCTTGATATCTCGAATGCAAAACGGGTCGAGACCTGTTTCCTCGTTTGTCTGTCGCGAATCCCCACGCCGGAGGAACTGACTCACTTTATCAAGCAGTATGAAACGGCTTCCAATCAGAAACAACGTGAGAAAATCACCGAAGACCTGTTCTGGGCACTCTACAATTCACCCGAATTTTCCTGGAATCATTGAGCCATGTTTGACTTTCCTCTGTATTCACAATCGCTGAGCCGCCGGGATCTCTGCAAAGTTGCTGTAGGCGGGACACTGTCGTTCATGCTGCCCGGCTTCGATCTGCAGGCGGCACAGAAACGGGGACCGGAACGCCGGAAATCCGTGATTACACTCTGGATGGGGGGCGGTCCCAGCCAGTTGGAAACCTGGGATCCCCACCCGGGAACGAAGATCGGCGGACCGGGAAAAGCAATCTCGACTGTTGTACCCGGATTACAGATTTCCGATATGTATCCGCTGCTGGCAGAACAATTGAGCGGAATGTCGGTCATTCGTTCCATGGTCTCCAAAGAGGGTGACCACGAACGAGGCACGAAATACCTCAAAACCGGCTACCGCCCTGAACCGACGACCGTCTATCCAGCCCTGGGTGCCATCATTGCTCACGAAGCGCCCGACAAAGGCCTGGAAATTCCGCAACACATTTCGATGGGCAATACTCAGTTCCCCGCACGGGGCGGCTACCTGGGAGCACACCTGGATGCCTTCCGCGTGCCCGATCCGGGAAAGAATATCGGCAACATGCGGGCGCGCGTCGGGGATCCACGACAGGAACGTCGACTGGAAAATCTGAATGTCGTCTCACAGGCGTTTCGCAGGGGGCGCACAACCCAGACGAAAAAAACACTGCATCAGTCGACCATCGATCGCGCGTTGACCATGATGAGTTCCGAACAACTGCAGGCGTTCGAGATTGAAAAAGAACCCGCTGCCGTCCGCGCCGCCTATGGCGACTCCCCTTTCGGCCGGGGTTGCCTGGTCGCCCGGCGTCTTATCGAGCAGGGTGTGCACGCAATTGAAGTCAATCTGAACGGCTGGGACAGTCACGCCAATAATTACACCGGCCATCAGACGCAATCGAAGATTCTGGACCCTGCCTTTGCGACTCTACTCACAGAACTCAAAGAACGGGACCTGCTCGATTCAACGATTGTCCTCTGCATCGGCGAATTCGGGCGGACTCCCAAGATCAACCCGCTCGACGGACGAGATCACTGGCCCTCTGGATTCTCCTGCATCGTTGGTGGAGGCGGATTGAAGGGAGATGTGATCATCGGCGAAACCGATCCGACCGGGAAAAAGAAAAAGCCGACTGAACCGGTGCGGATTCAGGACCTGTATGCCACGATTCTGCAGACGCTCAAGATCGACTATACCAAAGAACTGATCTCTCCCATTGGTCGCCCACTGGCACTCAGCGATGGAACGCCGATTCAGAAACTGATCTGAATCCACATTGCCGGCTCCCGCCTGTACAGCGAAAGAATTTCACGGGAAATGGGGAAAATACTTGCCTGAGAGCAGGAAAGATTCTAATTTGAGGAAATAAACGATCGCCTGCGCGCATCAGTTTTCTGTCTCAAACCGCTTTCCTTCATTCCTGTAGCTCATGGAATTTGATCATGCAGCGTATGCTTCCCCTGTTCATTCTGTCTGTTGGATTCTGTCTTTCTACTGGCAACCTCAGCCAGGCGGCCGACTGGTCTCAGTTTCGTGGTCCCTCTGGTAACGGAATCTCTGACTCGACAGGGCTGCCCACCGAATGGAGTGCCGAGAAAAACATTCTCTGGAAAACCAAACTCCCCGGGCACGGCTCCTCCAGCCCGGTCCTGTTCGGAAACCAGATCTTTCTGACTGCTTATACGGATTATGGTCTGACAGCCGAGGATCAGGGCAATCCTGCTGATTTGCGACTGCATGTAATCTCGATCAATCGGGAAGACGGTAATATCATGTGGGACAAATCCGTAGCCCCGGTGAACAAGGTGCAGAAAATTACTAAGCGAATTGTCGATCATGGTTACGCCAGCGGTACGCCCGCCTGTGACGAAACCGGAGTCTATGCATTTTTCGGTACCTCGGGTGTCGTTGCCTATGACCTGAAAGGGAATCTGAAATGGCAGGCGAATGTCGGCGATAAAACTGCGGGCTTTGGTTCGGCTTCCTCCCCGATCCTCTATAAAGACTTTGTGATCATCAATGCCAGCATTGAAAGTGAGGCGGTCTACGCGCTGGAGAAAGCGACCGGTAAAGTCGCCTGGAAGGCGGAGAACATTGTCCGCGCCTGGACGACCCCTTCCATTGTCGAAGTACCGGGAGGGAAACAGGAACTGGTGGTCAATCAGAAAAATCAGATCATGGGCTTCGATCCGGATACCGGCAAACAACTCTGGACCTGCGAAGGGATTCAAGACTATGTCGTCCCGGTCGTTATTCAAAACGATGGCATTCTCTACTGCCTGGGAGGCCGCAGTAATCGCAGTATTGCCGTACGTCCCGGAGGTCGAGGGGATGTCACCAAGACCCATAAGCTCTGGGAAGTCAATGTGGGTGCCAACGTGACCTCACCCGTCTTTTATAACGGGCACCTCTACTGGGCCAGCGACCGGGGCATCGCCTTCTGCCTGGATGCAAAAAACGGAGAAGTGGTCTACAAGAACCGGCTGCCCACCAAAGCCCGGCTCTATGCTTCCATTATACTGGCAGATGACAAGCTGTATGTGACGACGCGGGATAATGGCGTGGTCGTCCTCAAGGCGGCACCGGAATACATTGAACTGGCCCGGAATGAAATTAAGACCGATGAGGACCTGTTTAACGCTTCACCGGCGGTCAGCGAAGGCAGTATTTACCTGCGCACCAACGGCTATCTCTACCGAATCGCTGAGCAGTAATAGAATTAAACAGAAGCGATTTTGCTGAAATCACTTACATCAACAGACGACTTTGCCGTAGCTCGTTGATACCACGGTCGACCCGCTGGAAATCCCGATTCAGGAGCGCTACAATACGGAGCATGACTGAATCATCGACACAAAATTCGCACCTCTTCAACACAATCGGCGTCATTGGCGTCGGTCTGCTGGGAGGTTCTATTGCCGCTGCAGCGCGACAGCGGCAGCTGGCGGAAACCATTCTGGGGGCGGGGCGTAATCCTTCACGGATGCGGGCCGCCCAGCAGTCCGGTCTGCTGGATCGGGGATCTACCAATATCGCGGAAACGGCGGCTCAGTCAGACCTAGTGATCGTCTGCACTCCCGTCAATCATATCGTGCAGTTCATTCGTGTGGTGGCCCAGCATAGCCGCCCGGGAACGGTCATTACGGATGTGGGAAGCACCAAGCAGAAAATCTGCTCCGAACTGTACGGCAGCCTGCCGGAAGGGGTCACCTTTGTGGCTTCGCACCCCCTGGCGGGCTCTGAAAAGGCCGGATTTGAATTTGCCGACCCGGAACTGTTTGCCGGTCGCCCCTGTGTCGTCACTCCGGATGAGACTACTCCCGCAGAAGCGGTCGAACGGGTCAAGGGTTTCTGGGAAGCCCTGGGGATGCATGTCCTGCAGACCTCTCCTGAGAAACATGATCAGATCCTGGCGGAGACCAGTCATCTACCCCATGTTGTTTCTTCTGCACTGGCGATGACCCTGTCTGAAGAAAATCGCCAGTTTACTTCCACCGGCTTTCGTGACACGACCCGTATTGCCGGCGGTGATCCCGCGCTCTGGATCGAGATTCTGCTCAGCAACAGCGATGCCATCGTAGAAAGCATTGACAAATATACCCAGTCTCTCAGCCAGTTGAGGGAGGCCATCGTCAACCATGACGAAAAACGGCTGCGTCAGTTGCTGGAAGATGGCAAAAAGAATCACGATGCATTAAATTCAGCACCATAAGTGGAAACCGGTCTGATCGATCATCCCCAAACTCAGCCTGTCCTGACTCAAATCAACTGTAACGGAACTCATTATGCTTTGCGAAGTCGAAATTAAACCAGCCGAGAATCAGATTGACCGTGAAGGAGCCCGGATTCTCAAAGAATGCCAGGTACTGGGCGCGAGCTCTATCCGTTCTGTACAGACGGCCCATTCTTTCCTGCTGGAAGGAAACCTGGACCAGGCCGGTCTGGAACAGATTGCCCGTTCGCTGCTGGCGGATCCGGTGGTGGAAACATTCGAAATCCGCACGCTCTCCAGCAAGTCCGCTGAGAGCGGTTCGACCGATCCTCTGCTGAATGTCATGTTCAAACCTGGCGTCACTGATAATGTGGCCAACAGTGCCCGGGACGCGATTGCCGACCTGGGACTCGCCATTGAGAACGTCGCTACCTGCCGCAAGTACTGGGTGAATTCTGATGCAGACAGCGATGAAATTGATCGGATGGCATCCAAAGTTCTCTCCAACGACGCCATTGAATACGTCGTCCGTGGCCCTCTACTGATGGACAGCATCCGGCTGGGCAGCGAGTACACGTTCGAACTGGTGACCGTGCCGATTCGCGATATGAATGATCGTCAGTTGGAGACACTGAGCCGCGAAGGACAGCTGTATCTCAATCTGGCCGAGATGCGGACGATCAAAGACTATTATGTCGATCAGAAAAAAGACCCGACTGATGTTGAGCTGGAAAGTGTCGCCCAGACCTGGAGCGAACACTGCTCGCACAAAACGCTGGCCGGCCGAATTCACTTCCGTGACGGCGAACGGGATCTACACTTTGAAAACATGCTCAAAGAAACCATCTTCGCTGCGACAACCGAAATCCGGAAATCGCTGGGTGACAAGGACTGGTGTGTGAGCGTGTTTGCCGACAACGCGGGGGTGATCACCTTCGACGACAAGCAGGACGTCTGTTTCAAAGTGGAAACCCACAATCACCCTTCCGCGCTGGAACCGTACGGCGGTGCTAATACCGGGCTGGGTGGAGTGATCCGCGATCCGCTGGGAACCGGACTGGGTGGTAAGCCGGTCTGTAACACTGATGTATTCTGCTTCGCGCCCCCGGATATTTCCTACGATGACCTGCCCGCGGGCGTGCTGCATCCCAAGGCGGTCGCGACCGGAGTGGTCTCGGGCGTCCGCGATTATGGCAACAGGATGGGCATCCCCACGGTCAACGGTGCGGTCTATTTTGACGAACGCTACCTGGGCAACCCGCTGGTTTACTGTGGTAATGTCGCCATGCTCCCCGTCGGAAAATCAGCAAAACAGCAGGCGCAACCAGGGCATTATATTGTCGCGGTCGGTGGCCGAACTGGTCGGGATGGCATCCACGGAGCCACCTTCTCATCTGCAGAACTGACTTCAGAAAGCGAATCCCTCTCCGGTGGCGCTGTGCAGATCGGCAATGCGATCACAGAAAAAATGACGATGGACGTGATCCTCGAAGCACGTGACAAAGAACTGTTCTCCGCGATCACCGACTGCGGTGCCGGCGGATTCAGTAGTGCGGTCGGCGAGATGGGAGAAAAGACGGGCGCGGAAGTCTGGCTGGATAAGTGCCCGCTCAAATACGCAGGCCTGTCTTATACCGAAATCTGGATCTCCGAAGCGCAGGAACGGATGGTACTGGCTGTACCTCCGGAAAACTGGGAGGCCTTCGAGAAGCTGTGTGCCAGCGAAGGGGTCGAGGCCTCTGTGATCGGTGAGTTCACAGATACGAAACATCTCGTGCTGAAATACCAGGATCAGGTTGTGGCTGATCTGGAAATGGAGTTTCTACACGATGGTCGTCCACCGATCGTACGGGATGCGATCTACAAAGCACCTGCCTTCACCCCGCTGATTCCGACACAGAAGGAAGATTACAATAAAGACCTGCTTGCCATTCTGAGCTCGCTGAATGTCTGCAGCAAAGAATGGATCATTCGTCAGTATGACCAGGAAGTGCAGGCGGGTAGTGTCGTCAAGCCCCTGGTTGGCGTTCAGAACGATGGTCCCTCTGATGCTGCGGTCGTACGCCCTGACCTGACTTCGCCGCGGGGGCTGGTCATTTCCTGCGGCATGAATCCACGATATGGTGACCTGAGTACACACTGGATGGCGGCTTCTGCGATTGATGAAGCCATCCGTAACTGTGTCGCGGTCGGAGCGAATCCCAACAAGATTGCCATCCTCGATAACTTTTGCTGGGGTAACACCGATCGCCCGGAAACCCTGGGCAGCCTGGTTGCAGCGGCTTTAGCCTGTCAGGAATTCTCCATCGCCTTTGGTTCGCCGTTCATCAGTGGCAAAGACAGTCTGTATAATGAGTTCTCCTACGAAAACGAGCAGGGAGAAAAAGAGACCGTTGCGATTCCCCCTTCTCTGCTGATCAGTGCCATCGGCCAGATCCCGGACGTCAGCAGAGCGATCACGATGGACCTCAAAACTCCCGGCAACCGGATCTTTCTGGTTGGCGCAACCCATAACGAACTGGGTGGCAGCCACTATGCACTGGTCAATGACCTCGAAGGGGGACAGGTTCCACAAGTCGATAAGGAAGACGCCCCGCTGATCTTCAAGGCGCTGCACTCCGCGATACAGCAACAGCTGGTCCGCAGCTGTCATGACCTGAGCGAAGGGGGGCTGGCGGTCGCGGCAGCGGAGATGGCGTTTGCAGGCGGTTACGGAATGAAACTGGACCCAACCCGGCTGCCCGAAGCCCTGGAACTGTCTACCGCGAGCCTGCTTTTCTCGGAAAGCAACACCCGCTTCCTGATTGAAGTCGCTCCCGATAAAATCCCCGCGCTGCAACTCTGCTTTGGCGAACTGCCACTGGTAGAAATTGGAGAAGTGATCGGGAATCGTCAATTCACCATTAAGGGGACCTCTGGAAACAACGTGATTAACGCCAGTCTGGATGAGCTCAAATCCGCCTGGAAAAATCCGCTCGCCTGGGACTGATGCTGGCTTAACATGGACGTTTTCTCTGAATCAATTTCTTGCAGATGACTGCCTGCGCTTGCGCATGTCTTTTCTGAGAACTCCCCCGTTCGCCCAGATTATTTGCTTCCCCGGAGAGCCGGTTCGAGTAAAATAAACACAGACGTCTGAAAATGGATTTCTGATGACCAACTTAGATCTGTACGGAAATTTCCAGACGACCAGATTGACGGGAAACCCCTGTAATTTCTCGGTTTATGGTCGCAAAGTCTATTCTCAGGCATTACGATAGTTCTTACGGAACATTCTGCTGCAAGCAGTGTTTACCTTTGTAGAAAGGTGTTTAAACGGATGTCGGACGTACAAAATGATGAGTCAGGTTCTCCCGAGCTGGAAATCACTCAGGAGTCGATCAATAAACTGAGTTCTGCCTATCAGCAGATCCATGGTGAGATGTCGAAAGTGATTGTCGGTCAGGATGACGTAATCGAGCAATTGCTGATTGCCCTGTTCAGCCGGGGGCACTGTCTGCTGGAAGGGGTACCCGGACTGGCCAAGACCCTGATGATCAGTTCGCTGGCCCAGACACTGTCAATGTCCTTTAGCCGTATTCAGTTCACTCCCGACCTGATGCCTGCCGACATTACCGGGACCGACGTACTCCAGGAAAATCGTGAAACCGGCGAACGTGAATTTCGTTTCATTCCCGGACCGCTGTTTCACAATGTGGTCCTTGCTGACGAAATCAACCGAACGCCTCCCAAAACACAGGCCGCGTTGCTGGAAGCGATGCAGGAACACCAGGTCAGCGTAGGCCAGACGCGGCACCTGCTCAGTGATCCATTCTTCGTGCTGGCGACTCAGAACCCGATCGAGCAGGAAGGAACGTACTCCCTGCCCGAAGCCCAGCAGGACCGCTTCATGTTTAAAGTGTATGTGAAGTATCCGTCCTTCCAGGAAGAGCGCCAGATCGCCCGCCGGACTACGTCTGATACCAACGAGAAAATTGTGCAAGTGCTGACAGCAGTCGATGTGCTCGAGATCCAGAAAATCGTGCGGCAGGTTCCCATCTCGGACCACGTGATTGATTATGCTCTCGCACTGGTCAGACAGACCCGGATCAACGAACCGGGGTCCCCTGATTTCATCAACGAGTGGCTCAGCTGGGGTGCCGGTCCCCGTGCGGTACAGAACCTGTTGCTCGGCGGAAAAACACGCGCTCTGTTGAACGGGAACGCTCACGTCTCAACGGAAGATATCAGCGCACTGGCCGCCCCGGTATTGCGGCATCGTATCGTGACGAACTTCTCTGCCGAATCGGAAGGAATCACCTCCGACCACGTCATTGAGCGTTTGATTCAAGAGACACCGTCTAAGGAAGGCGAACTGACCAGTGACCCAAGATTACAGAAAATTTTTGCTGCCTGAAGCAATTTCCCGCATTTCGCGGCTGGAAATTCGGGCACGCTCGATCGTCGAAGGCTTTCTGTCCGGGTTGCACCGTAGTCCTTTCTTTGGCCAGTCGGTGGAATTCGCGCAACACCGTGAGTACGCCCCGGGGGACGATGTCCGCAACATCGACTGGAAAGTCTGGTCGAAAACCGACAAGTACTACATCAAGCAGTACGAAGAAGATACGAACCTCCGCACCACCCTGCTGGTCGACGTCAGCGAGTCCATGCAGTTCGGTACAGGACCGTTGAGTAAATATGAATATGGCTGTACGGCAGCAGCAGCGCTGGCTTACCTGCTCCTCAAACAGCAGGACGCTGTAGGACTGGTGACATTTGATGACGCCATCCGCTCCCGCGTACCGGCGTTAAGCAAGCGGACCCACCTGAATTCGTTGTTGAGTGCCCTGGCTGCGGAAAAACCTGCTCAAAAAACGGACATTTATGACGTACTGAAAGAAGTGGCCGAAACGCGATCACAAAAGGGCACGATTATCCTCATATCCGACTTATTCGTTAACCGTGAAAGCCTGTTCAAAGGTCTGCGTCTGCTGCAATATCGCGGACACGACCTGATGCTTCTACATATTCTGGACGATCAGGAACTCGACTTTGACTATGCCGGCACCACCCGGTTTGAAGGGATGGAGGAAACCGGCGAACTGGTCTGTGATCCCCGCTCCCTGAGAGAGGGCTATCTCAAAGCCATGCAGGAGTTTCTACAAGATATTAAACGGCGCTGTGCCCGCAACAAATTTGACTACCAGACCATCCGCACCAGCGAGTATCTCGATGCCGCCCTGGCGCACTACCTGAATCACCGGATCGGCATGCAGCAGTCGATCAGACAATAAGCAACGAATTAACCAACCTCAAAAAACCCTACTGATTATTCGTCTATGGAAGCCTGGTTAACACAACATTTTGTGAACTCAGCACTGGTTTATACCGGTGTTGCGATGGTGGCTGCGCCGATCATCATCCATCTGATTAACCGCTTCCAGTACAAACGCGTACGGTTTGCCGCGATGGAATTCCTGCTGCAGAGCCAGCAGACCAATCAGCGGCGGGTGCTCTTCGAACAGCTGCTGCTGCTGTTATTGCGAATTCTGTTAATCCTCTGCCTGTTGCTGCTGATTGCGCGATTGATTCTTGATCCGGAACAACTCTCCATGTTCCACGGCGCGAAATCACATCATGTGATTGTGCTGGACGACAGCGGGTCCATGCAGGACATCTGGGGCGAGCAGTCCGCCTTCCAGGAAGGTCTGCAAGTCGTCCGTAAAATTGCAGCGGAAGGGACCAGTCGTCCCAACACGGAAAAGTTCTCCCTGATTCTGCTCTCCCGCTCCGACGCCCCGCTGTTCCTGCAGCGCGACATCAACGAGGAGTTAATCAACGAACTGGATGCCAAGCTCAGTAACCTGACCTGTTCGCATCAGAGCCTGGATCTGAACCAGGGCCTCGAAGCCGCTGCTGATCTGCTGAATGAGGATCGGGCGGTCATTAAAACGCTACACCTGATCTCAGATTTCCGCAAAGCGGACTGGCAGGAAAAGAAATCCGTCGCTACGACCATTGAGAAGCTGAGTAAAAACGACACAACGATCAATCTGGTCAAAACAGTTCCCGATTCGCAGCCTAATCTGGCCATCACGGAACTGTCTGGAGCCACAGAAGTCGCTGCGGTTGACGTGCCGCTGCGACTGCGAGTCAGCGTCAAGAATTTTGGCGACAAAGTGGCCCAGGATGTCCGCGTTTCCGCCTTCGTCGATCAGAACAAGCTGCCGATGAGCATCGTGTTCGATAAGATCGAAGCGGGCAGCGAAGTTTCACAGGACTTCGACGTGGTTTTCAATAAACCGAACCTGCATCAGATCAACGTCAGCCTGACCAACGATGCCCTGAACAGCGACAACGAACGCTTCCTGGCCATCAATGTCAAACAGTCAAATCCGGTATTGATTGTGGACGGTAATCCCTCGGGCAACGAATGGATGTACGTCCAGACCGCGATCGCCCCGGATGCTGCCATCACCGGATTTGCCCCGTCGGTAGAAAACGTAGACTACCTGCGTCGACACCCGCTGGATCAGTTTAAGAACATCTATCTGCTCAACGTGGCGGAACTTCCCCTGGATGCCATCGATGCACTGGAAACCTTCGTCAAAAACGGGGGTGGTCTGATCTGGTTCGCCGGCCCTTCGATTCAACCCGCGTTCTATAACGACAAGCTTTACAACGAAGGGAACGGCCTGTTCCCGGCTCCGCTGGAAAACGCCCCCCGTGACCTGCCTGCCCGGGACACAAACACGCTGGTCGACCTGGAGGTCAGCGATCACCCGCTGTTTTCGGTCTTTGCCGGTCAGGACAACCCCCTGATTGAAGCGGTTTCGATCGCGCGTTACTTCCCGATTTCGGCGCAGTGGCTGCAAACCAAAGCTGCGACTGCCTCGGGCGTGAATATCATCGCGAAGCTGCGGAATCAGGATCCGCTGATTCTGGAACACCGCCTGGGCAAGGGACGCATCATCACCTGCCTGACCTCCGCTGGTCCGGTACAGACCAGTGCAGGTGAGCCCTGGAACTCGTGGGCTTTGAATCCAAGTTACATCGTCTTCCAACTGGAGCTGCAGAAGTATCTGGTCCAGTCCCGTTCCCACGAACAGGCCGAGACCTCCGGCGATCCGATCGCTTTCTCACTGGATGCGGCTTCCTATACAGACGAAATTGAAATACAGACCCCCGTTACAGCCGGAGGTCGAACGGTACGACTCAAAGCCACTCCCCAACAGGATGAGAAAGCAGCACAAAACGGGGAGCTGCAGCTGGTCACGACGTTTCGGGAAACCGACCAGCCGGGTGTCTATACAGTGCAATTGAAACGGCAGGACCAGACAGTCGAGTCCCAGATGTATGCTTTTAATTTCCCGGTTTCCGAAAGCAACCTGGAGCTGGCGACCTCAGATGAACTCAGTAATGAGCTGGGAAATTCCCCGACGATTCAAATTCAGGAGCCAGGTCAATTCCAGTGGATTCAGGGTCAGGAAGCGGGACGGGAAATCACCAATACGATTCTGATCATCCTGTTTGTGTTATTGCTTTGTGAACAGCTGCTGGCCTACCGCCTGAGCTACCATCCCCAGACTGCGAGTGCCGCCGCATGAACATATTGAGCACTGTCTCCCAATTCATGATGCTGGCTGCCGACGAAACCACGGCGTTTCGTTCGATCGAATACGATACGCCCGATACCGGCTGGGGCTGGCTGCTGCTGCTGGGTGGACTGGCACTGGTGCTGGCACTTTCCATCCGCACAATCTGGAAGGACGCATTTCAGCTGCCGTTGTTCTGGCGCTGCTGGCTGACCGGTTTACGTCTGGCCGTGCTGATCGCGCTGATCGTCATCGTTTTCAACCCGCATGAACGCACACAGAAGATGTCGTTCCGTCCCTCCCGGGTCGCAGTGCTGGTAGACACATCCCTTTCGATGCGGCATCCCAACCAACTCGTTCCCGCGAATGCGAGCTCGCCGGCCAGTCGAAATGTGCCCAGTCGGATGGAAGCGATTGAGAAGCTGCTCGCTGACTCGCCCCTGATTGCCGATCTGCAGAAGAAACATCAGGTGAGCATCTACACCTTCGACCAGGCCCTCAAGGGACCGCATCACGTTTACCAGCGGGAAGCGAAAACAGGAACGGCCCCCCCTGACAAAACAGCAGACGGTGAGACTGCCAAAGCGGAAGCCGAGGTTGACTGGAACACCCTGCTGCAGCCTCAGGGGCTGGAGACCAGATTAGGAGAACTGCTGGGACAGCTCATTCGGGAGATCAATGGTTCGACGCTCTCGGGGATTATTGTCGCCACCGACGGGGCTTCCAATGCCGGCACCGACCTGCTCTCTGCCAATGAAGCAGCGAAGGAAGCCAAAGTCCGGCTGATTACTCTGGGAGTAGGCAGCCCGACCCGCCCGGCGAACCTGCAGGTATCCAAGATCATCGCTCCCACCGATGTACAGTTCGGCGATGCCTTCGAAATCACGGCCCTGCTCCAGGCGGTTGGCATGCCTGGTAAGAACATTACGCTGGAACTGTTGAAAAAGCTCCCGGGAGATGCGGAACCGACTGTGGTCGACTCCCGCGAAATTCTGTTGCCCACCGAAGACGGCCTGCCACTGGATATCAAATTCGAACGCACACCAGCCGAAGAGGGCGAGATCAACTACGTGATCCGGGTTCGTGGAAATCAGCTGGCACAGGATGCCAATGCGATGGACAACGAACTGGAACATACGGTGAATGTTTTCAGTCGTCCGACCCGGGTGCTGGTGATTGCGGGAGGGCCGATGCGTGACTACCGCTTCGCCCGGACCATGCTGTTCCGTCACCCTTCGATCAAGTCCGATGTCTGGCTGCAGTCGGCACCGCCGGGTGTCTCACAGGATGCAGACCAGCTGCTGTATGAATTTCCCGCACGGGCCGATCTGTTTGAGTATGACGTCGTGCTGGCGTTCGATGTGAACTGGAGCCTGTTGACCGACGAACAGATGCTGAATCTGAATGAATGGGTCTCTTCGGGTGGAGGCGGCATCGTGATGGTCGCCGGCGATGTCTTTACGCCGAGGCTGTCCCAGGAAAGTGACAAATTCCAGCCGATCCTGGAACTGTATCCGGTCTTCATCAATTCCTTCGTACGGGATTACCTGGACCAGGAGGCAACCCAGATCCGCCGCATCGAATGGCCCCAGGCAGGCCTGGATGCCGGTTTCCTGATGTTGACCGATGATCCGGCCACTTCCAAAGAACTCTGGGAAACATTTCCGGGCCTGTATCGCTGTTATCCCTCCAATGGCGCCAAGGCCGCAGCCACGGTCTATGCTCACTTTCCCGATCCCAAAACACAAACCGAACATGGTTTTTCGATTTTGATGGCTTCCCAGTACTACGGAGAAGGCCGCTGTTTCTATCTGGGCAGTCCTGAAATGTGGCGGCTCCGCTCAGTGGATGAAGATTACTATGACCGTTTCTGGACCAAGCTGATTCGCAATGTCGGTCAGGGACGTACCCGACGGGGAACCAAAAGGGGGACCCTGATCCTTGAACGGGATGAATACGTACTGGGTCAGACAGTCTCTGTACGGGTACGATTGCTGGATCCCGAATTCCAGCCGCTGGTTCAGGAGTCGGTGCCCATGGAAGTGATCGATCCACGCGGTCGGCCTCTGGTTCCGAACCTGTTATTAATGCAGGACCGAAACCGTCCCGGAGAATACACGGCCAGTTTCCGGGCCAGCCTGCCTGGAAAATATCGATTCAATGTGACTGTTCCGAATTCCAAGGGGCAGGTTGTCGAAGGCAGCCTGAATGTACTGCTGCCCCGCCTGGAGGATGAATCATTGAGCCAGAACGTCAAAGGGCTCAAAGAGCTCGCCCGCGATACGGGGGGCAGTTACCTCACATTAGAAGAAGCAGACACAATCCCAGCGCTATTACCCGACCAGGGTGAAGAATTTCTGGTCGACGAACGGTTGAAAACACTCTGGGATCAGGCCTGGGTCTTCTTCCTGATCGCAGGTCTGCTGGCAACCGAGTGGCTCACGCGTAAATTATTCAAACTGTCCTGACAAATGAGAATGAAGATAAAATCAGGGAACTTAGGAAACCAGATTGACGTCCCATGTCAGTGTAAAGCGAACCTATGAACGAACCGTCCCAAATCAAGCTGCCTCAGGAAATCACCGATCTCCTCAATCGGTTGCGGGGAAAAATCCGCAGATACATTCTGCTGGAAGGAGCCGCCCGTCTCCTCGCAGTGGTTGGTCTCATCTTCTGGGCCAGTTTCCTGGTCGACTGGGGTTACTTTCAACTCAGCCATTTTGAACTGCCCGTCTGGTTTCGTGCTTCGCTGGTTTTGATTTCAGTTACGGTGATTCTCGTTCTCACGGTCAGCCTGCTGCTGTTCCGCCTGATGAAAAAAATGCGACGGAAAGCCCTGGCCCTGGTGCTGGAACGACGCTTTCCTGAATTGAACGACCGTCTGGCTACCGCGATTGAATTGCACGACACCCACGAGCCGCAGAACGCTCTGACCCGTGCCATGCTGGAACGGACCGTGCACGAAGTGGCCGAAGGGAGCAGACAACTTCCGCTGGAAGATGTGTTCGACAAGCGCCCCCTGCGGCGTGCTTTTTTCTGCGCGCTGGCATTGTGTATTTCCATTCTGACACTGGCCCTGTTCAATCAACCTGCCATGGCCCGCTGGGCCAAAGGCTATCTGGAACTCCGTACGGACTACTGGAATCGGGAAACTGGGCTGGTGGTCAAAGTCATCGCCCAGCCTGGCGACCGGATCAAAGAATTTCAGAACCAGGTCTACAAACATGGACTGGGGAACGATCTGACCCTGCTGGTTGAAACTGTGGACGGCAAGAAAGCCCCCGAACGAGTGCAACTGACCTACCGGATGCAGAGTGGTCGCGGCGGTGGTCGGACCGTCATGTCCCGCATGGGAGAAGGCCGTTTCAAACACACGATCACCGATCTGCTGGAAGATATCCAGATCTGGGTCTCGGGAAATGATTATACGAACCCTGAGCCCTACACCGTCAAGATTGTCGAAACTCCTGTCCTGGACCAGATCCAGCTGGATTGTGTTTACCCGGGATATATGGGCCTGAATCTGATCGACCGATCCAGCGGGAAACCGGTGTCAGACCCATTGACTGTCCAGGGAACACAGATTTCCATTCCCGTCAATACTCAATTTGATCTGATCTCGACTGCCAATAAACCGATCACCCGTTACCTGTTTGAAACGGATCGCCTGAAACTGCAACTGGAACCCCCGCAGGATAACCATGAGACAGAAAGCTATCTGGCCTGGAAAAATCCGCAGGGAGAAATCATCGCACAGGCAGACGTTTCCGGACCGCAGCTCGAGCAGATGTGTGGCTCAGACCGGCTCCAGTTCCGGATTCCGTTCAGACTGGTCTCAGAGAGTGAGCAGAAGCCGAAGACACAGAGTGCCGCTCTGCCCGATCACATTCCGCTCGTCGCCGATGAGTCCATTCGCATCTATCTCGAAGATGCAGACGGATTGCTGGTCACTGAGCCGATTCGTTTAAGCGTCAACGGGATTGTCGATCAACCTCCGAAAATTGATACTCAGCTCAAAGGGATCGGGAAATCGATTACTCGTAAAGCCATGATCCCCGTGCAGGGAACGATCACCGACGATTATGGGATTCAGTCGGCCTGGTTCGACTTCCTGGTTGATGAAGATAAAAGTTTCCGTCCGCGGCCCTTCCGTAACAAGCCGAGCGAACGCCCCCGGGATTTCACTCTGCAGCGGAATGACAAGGAAAAATGGGAACGCTTTGAAGTCCTCCCGCTGGATTTGAAAGTCGGGCAGAAAATCAGCCTGACGGTCCATGCAGAAGATGCGGACAATCTGAGTGGCCCGCATCAGGTGCACGGCGAAACCTATCACTTTGAAATCGTCACTGATGAAGAACTGCTCTCTCAACTGTATTCCAAGGAGCTGAATCTGCGGAAACGGTTTGAGCAGATTTTTAAAGAGGTCGCACAGACCCGGGATGAACTGACCGAACGGATTGAGCAACTCAAACAGGCGGAAGTAATCAAAGCGAAGCAGAAGCAGGGGCAAACCGACCCCAACTGGAACAGCACGCTATTGGAAACCCAGTCCGCCGTTGCGGTCTCAGCCGACCGCAGTCTGTATGGGACCCGCAAAAATGCGACGGAAACGGCTTCGATCGTCGAATCATTTTATGACATCCGCGAAGAGCTCGTGAACAACGGTGTGGCCACTGCACAGATTCTGGGGCGAATCGATGACAAAATCCTGAAACCCCTGACGCTGATCCACGAACAGGACTTCCCGGACGTCGATCAACATCTGGGGCTGTTCCGGCTGGCGATTGAAAAGGACAGCGACCCCTTGCCGGAAATGCAGACCAGTATTGAACTTCTGAATGCAATGCTGACCCGGATGCAGGGTGTTCTCGACGAAATGCAGGACCTGCTGGAATTTCATGAAGCGATCGAAATGTTGAAAACGCTGATTGAAAGAGAAAAAGAATTGACCGAAGAGACGAAAAAATATCGCAAAAACAAGCTGCTCGATCGTCTAAAAGGGTTGGGACTGGAATAATCTGCCGGCAATGGAAATTCCTCCTGAATTATAATTTCCCGGCAGCTTTACACTGGACACAAAAACATGCTTCGAACATGGTCCCCAACATGATATAATAAATCGCTGTGTTTTCTCTCAGCGCGCTCGTTATGTTGAGAAAAGCACTAACCTTACGTTTCCCTCCCTTTCGTTTCTGAGATCACTATGAAAATTCTGGCAGGAGCACCTCTCATGTTGAATCGCCCCCGCATCGCCTGTCTGCTGTTTGCGATCACCGGTGTTCTGTTGAGTGCCCCTTCCAGCTTCGCCCAGGAGACTGGCTCTGACGTAAGCGCTTCCGGTGGAAAACGTGATCTTTCAGACAAACAGGAAGCCATCTCGCAGCAGTTCAAGCGTTTCGAATCAACGTTACATGATCTGGGCGAGTATATGAAAAAGACGGACCCTGCACGGGCCGATCTTCTGTTTCGTGCCTTCGGTCAGAGTAAGCAGAATCAGATGACCGTTGAAATGCAGCGGGTACTGCAGATGCTGCAGGAAGGGCAGCTGGGTGATGCCGTTGAACGCCAGGAGAATCTGCTCAAGAACATGCAGGCGCTGCTCGCTCTGCTTCAAAGTGAAGACCGCATGAGCGAGGTGGAGAAAGAAAAACAGCGATTGCAGAATCTGCTCAAAGATGTCAATCGACTGATCGGCCAGGAACGGGATGTCCGCGCAGCGACCGAACGGGGGGGCAACCCGGCAGACCTGAAAGACAAACAGCAGAAGACTGCTGACAACGCCAAAAAACTCGAAGCAAAAATTGATCAGCAGGACGCCGAAAAAAATAACGAGTCACAGAAATCCGACAGCGAACAGAAACAGAAAGAATCGGATAAAAAGTCTGAGGGAGAGCAGAAGGAATCGGATTCCAAAAACAATAAATCAGAGTCGGACAAGAAGTCCGAGCAATCGAAAGGGTCTGACTCAAAAGGCAAATCCCCGCAACAGGGAAAATCGGCCGAGAGCCAGAAAGGTTCTCCCCAGGAGAAATCACCTCAACAGGGGCAACAGTCCCAGCAGCAGCAATCTCAACAACAGCAGTCACAGCAGCAACAATCGCAGCAGGGACAGCAAAATCAGTCGCAGCAGTCTGAAAGCCAGCAGCAGGAGCAGCAACAGCAGAAAACTCCCGGACGGGAACAACTTGAAAAAGCCCGCCAGGAGATGGAAAAAGCGATCGAAGAACTGGAAAAGAAGCAGAAAGAAAATGCTTCCAAACACCAGGACGAAGCCATCCGCAAGCTGACTGAAGCCAAAGAGAAGCTGGAAGAAATGCTGCGTCAGCTGCGGGAAGAGGAGCGTGAGCTGAAGCTGGCGGCGATGGAGGCCCGGCTGCAGAAGATTCTCGCCCAGCAGAAACGCGTCTACGCCGGCACATTGTCGATTGATCAGGTACCGGAAAAAGAACGCACCAGTCGGCATACGGCACGGGCGGTACAGCTCTCGCGGGAAGAGACTTTAATCGGCACAGAAGTCGATAAAGCTGTCCTGATGATCAAAGACGAAGGTTCTTCAGTCGCCTTTGGAGAAGCACTCACCGAGGTCCGGGAGGATGTGCTGTCGGTATCCTATCGGCTCAACCAGACCAAGGTTGGTACACTGACGCAGGAAATTGAGCAGGATATCATCAGCGCACTGGAAGAGATGATTGAAGCGCTTCAGAAAGAGATGGAAAAATCGGAAGACGAAAAGAAAAAACAACAACAGCAGCAGCAACAGCAGGGCGCTCCCAAAGATAAATCGCTGGTCGACATGCTGGCCGAAATCAAAATGCTGCGGTCCATGCAACTGCGCGTCAATAACCGGACCCGACGTATTGAAAAGCTGGCACAGGAAAAAGACGCCAACCGGGCCGACCTGCTCGAGCAGTTACAGAATTTAGCCGATCGCCAGACGCGGATCCAGAATGCTACCTACATTCTGGCCACGGGAAAAAACAAATAGCAGCGTACCTGTTTTAAACAAAGGTAACCGACCAATATGAAACAGCAGTTACAACAAGGTCAAAAGCAAACAGGCAATCAAAGTCTGCTCAAGCTGGGAGTACTTTTTCTCCTGTGGAATGTTCCTGCGCTGGCGGTCTATGGTCAGATTTCAGAAATAGATGCCCGCCAACTGAAGACAGCAGAAAAAAAATCGGACGAAGAAAAGACGGTGGTCTACGCAGCCCCCTCAGCTGTCGACTTGAAAATTCAGCTGGAGACGTGGACCGCGGAACAGAAAGTCAAAGATCCAGCGCTGCTGAAACGCGTAGCGGTCCAGCTGGCCAGGTTAAATCCCAGCCTGAGCGCGGAAGAAAAACTGAATCTGACCATGCAGGTCTTCACTGAAGTCAAGCCGGAAGCCCGTGAGGTTGCCCGGGCATATCAACTGTCTGATCAATATCCTGAGTTCTCCAGCCCCCCTTTACTGATAGAAGGAAAAGCGAACGATTTTTACCTGGCCAACCTGCGGTATTACGTGGCCCGGAATCTGACTCAATTCCGGATGGTTGACCAGGCCCTGGTGATTTTCAATACCATCCAGCCGGACACCCTGGTCGACCCTGCGGGTTACCTGTTTTACAAAGCGGCCTGTGAACATCACCTGCTGCAGAAAGAGGCCTGTGAAGAAACCCTGAAACAACTGCTCGATCGGACGCAGGATCTGCCCGAACGCTATCGTCAGCTGGCCACGCTGATGCAGGCAGACCTGGCCTCACTCAAGGAGGACAGCCTCGATGAGATTTCCCGCAAGATGAGTGATGTTGAACGCCGACTCGACCTGGGTAAGTCGGACAAAAACACCCAGAAGGTTGAAGATGAAATTATCGCCGCCCTGGACAAGATGATCAAGAAAATGGAAGACCAGTCCAAGAACAGCCCTTCTTCCGGCTCCGGTTCGGGCAGTTCCGGTTCGCCTGAGCAGGGTGCGGAAGAGAGTCGCATCAAAGGTTCGACTGCCCCGGGTGAAGTCGACAAGAAAAAACTGGCGAATAATGGAGGCTGGGGGACGCTGCCTCCCAAAAAGCAGGCCTCTGCTAAAAATATTATCAATCGTAATTTCCCTTCCCATTATCGTAAGGCCATCGAAAAGTACTTTAAGAAGCTGGCAACCGAGAAAGCGAATTCCAGCAGGTAACAGGAAAACCTGACTGTCCCCGCCTTCGAATTGAACGTGTTTCTGGAGAATTCTATGCATTCCCTGTTTTGTGCCACCCTGACCCTCATGCTGTCTGCCTCCCCCGGAGTCGAAGTGACTTCCTTAACGGGCACGACTGTTTCCGGTCAGCTGCAGTCGTTAAACCAGGGAGCAATCCAGTTGAAACAGGGACAGGGCGACCAGCAATACCCCCTGGCAGGCGTGCTCAACGTCCGGTTTCCCCAAAATCGTTTTCAGCGCACACTCGAATCTCCCCTGATAGTGAGACTGGCTGACGGCTCGCGGTTCCCAGTGCAGAATCTGAAGAGTACTGAACAGCAGACCGCACTGCAGGGAGAACAGACGGGGACGCTGACTGTTCCCACGAAAGCGGTCACCTCTGTTCGTTTTGGTACCCTGAATTCTGATCTCGAGAAATCGTGGGACAAGCTGCTCAACAGCAAACACAGTAAAGACCTGCTGGTGGTTCAGAAAGAGAACGTGCTCGACTATATCGATGGAGTGGTCGGCAATATCACCGAAGACCGGATTCAGTTCTTTGCGGGAGAAGATGAAGTCGCCGTCAATCGAGAGCGCGTGTTTGGTATCATTTACTTCCGCCCGCAGACTACGGAAACAACGCCCTTCTGTTCGATTAAGTTGACTGACGAAGGTCTCCTGCAGGCTTCTAACATTTCCTATAATGGCACTCAATTTGAGGCGACACTGCAGAGTGGTGCACGGACACGTCTTTCCCCCTCTGTCATCGCGAATCTCGATTTCAGCCAGGGAAAAGTCCGCTATCTGTCGGATCTGGAACCGCGCGATATCGAATACACGCCCTTTTTTGATACTGTGTGGAAATACCGCCGCGACAAGCATCGCGACGGCGGGCCTCTGCGGGTCGGTGGCAAAGAATATTCCCGTGGGCTCTATATCCACTCTAAAACACTCCTGAAATACCGCTTGAAAAATGAATACCGCCACTTCCGGGCCATCATGGGCATTGACGACTCAGTCCCCGGAATCGGTTTTGTTTACGTCGAAATTAAAGGCAATGGCAGGACGCTCTACTCCGGCAATGTGAAAAGTTCAGACCCACCTGTTGATTTAGATCTGGATGTCAGCGGCGTCCGTGATCTGGAGATCCTGGTTGATTTTGGTGATAACCTGGAAATCTGCGATCATCTGGATCTGTGTAATGCCCGCCTGATTAAATAAACTGGAATCGGAACCGGATATTTCCTCTGGCTTCCGTTGTCCTTCAAGATAAGGGAAATCAATGCAGAACGTTTTCTTCTGTGCGCTGTTCATCATCAGCCTGCTGTTTCACGCGCCCCTGTTCGGAGAGAATTCGAATGTGGCCCCGGCTGTTCTGGCGGCTCAGAAACAGCGCATTGATGTCATTAAAGCGGTCTCTCCCTCCGTGGTCGCCATTTTCGGCAGCGCGGGAGACGGGGGAGGTTCGGGGGTGCTGGTGACGCCCGATGGCTACGCACTGACCAACTTCCATGTGGTTTCCGGAGCCGGCAACTTCATGAAGTGCGGCCTGAATGATGGGAAACTGTATGACGCAGTGATCGTCTCCATCGATCCGACAGGCGATGTCGCTTTGATCAAACTGCTCGGTCGTAATAACTTTCCGGTCGCGAAACTGGGAAACAGTGACTCTGTGCAGGTGGGTGACTGGGCTTATGCGATGGGCAACCCGTTCCTGCTGGCGACCGATTTCCAGCCCACGATCACTTACGGGATCGTCAGTGGCGTACATCGCTACCAGTACCCGGCAGGTACGTTCCTCGAATATACCGACTGCATTCAGGTAGACTCTTCCATCAACCCGGGGAACTCGGGCGGTCCTCTGTTCAACGCTGACGGCGAGCTGATCGGCATCAACGGTCGCGGCTCATTTGAAAAACGGGGTCGTGTGAATTCAGGGGCCGGCTACGCCATTTCGATCAACCAGATCAAACATTTCTGGGATCATCTCAAAAGTGGGCGGATTGTCGATCATGCATCACTGGGGGCCACTGTAGCGACCGGATTCGATGCCAAAGTGGATGTTGCTGAGATCCTGGAAGATTCTGACGCGTATCGCAAGGGGCTGCGACTGGGAGATGAAATCGTCTCTTTTGCAGGTCGCCCGATCCGCAGCGTCAATCAGTTCAAGAACATCCTGGGAATCTATCCGGCAGGCTGGACTCTGCCCCTGGTCTATCGTCGTGATGAACAGAAAACGAAAATCTACGTTCGCCTGCAGTCCCTGCATACCGCCGCGGAACTGCAGAAACACATCAGTTCGCCCAACGGCATTCCGGATGAGAAACCAGATCAGGATGACCCCAAAAAACCACGAATGCCAATCCCCATGCCGCACGGGCATCCGGCGCCCCCTGCACCACCGGAAAAATACAAACACCTGTATGTGCCCAAAACCGGATTCACCAATTACTACTTCAATCAACAGCAGCAGGACCGCCTCGTACAGGCTCTGCACGCTCACAGTAATTTTTCAGACCGCAAAGGTAACTGGACGCTGACCGGCAAACTGGATAATGGTGCCGACTTCACGCTGACTCTGGCTGATAAAGGTATTGGCCTGGAGTCGGGCAAAGACATTTTTCTGCAATCTCTGGAAACAGGCATGCCGATCGATGAACCGCCTGGTACGGGGGGGCTGCTGGCAGCATTGCACCATTTCCGCCTGTTACTCTCCGGTCAATCAGATCGTTTTACCGATTTCTACTATCTGGGCAGCGAGCCTCTGGATGGAAAAAATGAGATGGTTGACGTCCTGGTGGCCACACAGACCGGGACTATTTCCCGCTGGTACTTCAATAAAACCGATCTTTCGCTGAGGGGCTTTGATTTCTACCTGACGGAGAATTCAGAACCCTGCTCCATCCGGTTTGAACAGTTTCGCACACTCAACGGACAGAAGTTCCCGGGTGAGCTGGATATTCAGTATGAAAACCGCCCTGTCATGAAAATGAAAATAGAACGTCTGAAACTGGAAGCAGCAGACCCCGACAACAAATAGACACCTAATGAGATGAAGGTAACTTCTCCGTGAATCAAGTGAACTCTTTTAAATCAGTTCTGATCTGCCTCTGCCTGCTGGGAGCATTGCTCGTTCCCGCGCACAGTTCAGAAGCTTCTTCGCGATCGACGATTCAGTACGCACTGCCGCGACTGGTTAAAATCTTTGGTGCGGGAGGTGTCAAAAATCTATATGGCTACAGTACTGGTTTTCTGGTTTCACCGCAGGGGCATATCGCCACCATCTGGAGTCCAGTCCTGGATACAGACCGACTGTCCGTCGTGCTGCATGACGGGCGACGTTTTGAAGCGGAAGTATTGGGGGCCGAACCACATCTGGATCTGGCCATCATCAAACTGAAGTCCGAACGCGAACTGAACCTGCCTTACTTCAATTATGAGGAAAAAGCGACTGCTGGTGCAGGCACGCGGATTCTGGGATTCAGTAACATGTTTCGCGTGGCGACGGGAGACGAACCCGTCTCAGTGCTGCATGGTGTGATTGAGGCCCGTACTGATCTCCCCCGGCGGAGAGGTGCGTTCGAACTTTCCTACACGGGAGACGTGTATGTGGTGGATGCGATCACCAACAACCCCGGAGCCGCGGGAGGGGTGATCATGACCTATGACGGCAAGCTGCTGGGGATGATCGGCAAACAAGTGCGCAACGCCAAAACGAATACCTGGGTCAATTATTCCCTGCCCATCGATGTGCTGAGTAAAAGCATCCGGCAGATCATCACCGGTAAATTCGAGTCCAGTGAGGATCAGAAAGAACCGGAACCCTCGATCATTCAACGTTACCGGCCCATCGACTTCGGCCTGGTGATGGTGCCCGATGTGCTGTATCGGACTCCTGCTTTTATCGACAGTGTCCTGCCCGGTTCGCAGGTTGCCCAGGCAGGTCTCAAACCGGATGACCTGGTGGTCTTCGTTAATGATGAACTGATCAAGTCCTGCAAAACTTTGAAAACCGAACTGGGAAAACTGGAAGCCGGTGATACCGTCAGACTGGTCGTGCGACGCGAGAACCAACTGGTTGCCGTCGAACTCCAGGTCCCGCCCGAAAAAAAATAAGAGAATACCATCGCCGTTATGAGAAGATATACGATCCTGTCACTGCTGATTTTGACCGTGTTCTGCCTGGGAGTCTCCCCCCTGCGGGCGCAGGCACCTGCCACGGATCTGGAAACACTGGAAGAACGTGCCTTCAAACAGGCGGCAGCACTGGTGAACCCTTCCATCGTACGCGTCGAAACCGTGGGCGGACAGGACCGTGTAGGGAAACTGATCACTGGAACTGGTCCGACCTCGGGTGTCATCGTGAGCCGGGATGGACTGATTATTTCCAGCGCATTTAATTTTATTGGCAAACCTTCTTCGATCCTGGTGACACTGCCTGATGGCCGTCGCTTTCCTGCAGTGGTTGTCGCCACAGATCATTTGCGGATGCTGACGCTCCTCAAAATTGGAGCGGAAAATTTACCGGTTCCGACCGCGGTTCCGGAAAAAGATCTGCAGGTTGGCATGTGGTCCATTGCGCTGGGACGGACTTTTGAACTGGACCAGCCCAGTATTTCTGTGGGCATCGTCAGTGCCCTGGAGCGAATCTGGGGCAAAGCGATTCAGACCGACGCCAAGATTTCTCCCATCAATTATGGTGGCCCCCTGGTGGATATTCAGGGACGGCTGATGGGCATTCTGGTACCCCTTTCACCTGGCGCGACGGGTGAGACTGCGGGCGTCGAGTGGTATGACTCCGGGATCGGCTTTGCCATTCCCATGTCGGACGTCCTGAAAGTGATTCCGCGACTGAATACCGGTAAGGATCTCTATCCGGGACTGCTGGGGATTACGCTGAGTGGCAAAGGGGATCTCTCGAGCGAGATGAAACTGGATCGCGTCCGTTATGGCAGCCCGGCTCAGGAAGCGGGAGTGAAAACAGGCGATACACTGACAAAGTTGAACGGTCGTCCGGTCACATTGCACTCCGAAGTCAAATCAGTCCTGATGAGCCTGTATGCGGGAGATACCGTCAGCCTGACCGTGTCTCGGGAAGGAGCCAAAGAACCGTTAACATTCAAAGTGACGCTCACGGACAAGCTGGTGCCGTTCGAATCCGGCTTTCTGGGAATCCTGCCTGTCAGAGAATCGAAAAATCAGACAACATCCGGCGTCGGTGTCCGATATGTGATCCCTGATTCTGCAGCTGCCAAAGCAGGTCTGAAGCCCAAGGATCAGATTCTCGAATTCAATCAGCAAAAAGTAACCAGCCCTGAAATGCTGGCTTTTCTGGTCAACCATCTGCGTCCCGGAGATGCTGCATCGCTCCTGATTTCCCGCGATCAGAAACCGGTCAAACTGGAAGTCAAACTACAGAAGACTCCTGAGGCTGTCCCCGCAGAACTGCCTACGCAGGCGATTCCGTCGCGTACCGCTCAGGAAAATAAAGCACAGAAAATTAAAGTGGGCCATTACAAAGAAAAGCTTCCCGGCAGTGATTCCAGCTTCTGGGCTTATGTGCCGGAAAATTATCATCCCGACTATGAGTCTGGATTGATGGTCTGGATTCATCCCCCTGGAAATACGATGGAATCGACCATCTTCAACGAATGGAAAAGCATCTGTGAGCAACGGGGAATTATTATCGTGGCTCCCGCGGCTCAGGATGTCATTCGCTGGAACCGGGACGAAGCCGACTTTGTGGAAGCGGTTGTCAAAGCGATGCAGCAGCGCTATGCCATCGATCCAACCCGGATCTTTCTGTTAAGCCATGGCGACGGAGCCGATTTCGCCTTTGATCTGGCATTCAAATATCGAGAGCTGTTCCGAGGCGTGGCCGTAACAGAAGCGTCCCTCAAAAGCAGACCGCCGGAAACGGATCCTGATTACCCTCTCAGCTTGTACTTTGCGTTGAATGCCCACAATCCGCTGAACCAGATGCTGCAGCCACGGCTGGACCTGATTCGGGAAATGAATTATCCGACTGTGTTCCAGCTGATTAAAAATGACCAGCAGCCGGGTGAGTATCCTGAGAAACCGTTTCTGGAAGAGATCGGACGCTGGGCCGACAGCCTGGACCGGATTTAGCGGCGTTTATTCCGAAATCCCGGGAACCCCAGAGGTACTGGCAACGGAATGACTGGATTCCGGTGTCTCAGACTTTCTGCTTTTAATGGCGATCAGCATTCCCAGTACAACAAAAGCCAGCCCCAGATAAACGGGGGTGAGGAACAGCAGCCAGATAATCCCGAGCGTCAGTAAGGCAACGGCGGGATGCAGATTCAGCCAGTCAGCAGAACGCGACTGCACACACCGCCCCAGTATCGGCAACAGGATGAGCAGCCCCAGGCTTCCCACCACGAGATTGAGATACAGATTTGGAATCACCCAGGCAGACAGGGGGACCGCTTCCGATCCACTATTCAACGGTCCGGCGTAAAAACGAATTTTGCGTGCGGATACCGGATCCAGTTTCTGATGGAACCGGCTGACGAATGAGGCCGTCTCGGTCTCGACTTTCTTGTCAGGATCCACGTATTGCCTGATGAAGAAGACCCGTTCCCGCAATTCTGCGAACCGGTTCAACTCTGCACTGACTTCATCCCGTTCCTGCCGGGAATCTGTTGTGATGGTCTCAAGTTCATTGTATTCACGCGAGATCGCCTCCCAGGTTGCAGGAGAGATGAAGCCGTCCTCTGACAGTTCCAGTTCGATGCCCGCGATCTTGAGTTGGGCTTCGAGTTTGTCGGCATAATAAGTAAACGGGCTCACATAATCCGTCAGGAATGTGCGGTAGTTTTCCGCTGTCACGATTTTGATCAGATTTTGATCGACTGGGAAATTGTCAGGACGCGGGGTCTCCAGCCAGACATGATCGACAAAATATTCATGATCGATCTGATACGATTCCCAGAACAGTGTGATATTGTAAAACTGCGGTCCTCCGTTGAGAGGAATTTCCAGAGTTCCCGTTTCCTGTTTGATTGTGGTGTCGTTTTCTCCATTAATCAGCACCGCCATCAACTTGGTTTTCCCCGGCCAGTTCAGTGTGAGTGCCCGACTCGTCTGGTTAAACAGCCTGATATGCGTCAGCCCGTGCACAAAATCCTGATGACTTAAGATGATTTCCGTTTCCATGAAGGGAATCGATTCCTCATTCGCAATTCCTGCATTCTGAGATGCGGGTGTCAGTCTCCAGGGAAGTTGTGAACTGAAAAAGACCCGATCACAGTCAAAATGAGGTGCCGAGTCACAGCGAGCCTGAACCCAGACGGGAACCTGATCTGCGGCTAATGGTTTACGCAGTTTTTTGTCAGCCAGTTGAAATTCCTGATTATCAGACAGGAGGAGATAGTGATTCTCGCTCTGTGCATTTTCCAGGATCACCGGGGGAATACCCAGTTCTCCCAGGGGTTTCACGATCGTGGCTCTGACCGTAACTGTTTTTTCCCGGGTTCCGCTGCTGCCAGGATCCAATTCCACACGTTGGAGTCCATCGGCCATTTTTTCCAATAGTTCAAAGGGCATGCCATCCAGTGAAAATTCTTCACCATACTCGGCAGGGATCAGGAGCATCGGTTTCTGCATTTCTCCAACCGGCTGAACAAATCGCAGTGTTTGCGTCAGTTCCAGTCTGTGATCTTCCAGGGCATCCACAATGGTCAGCGAATCAACTGTCGTGACCGAATTACGGGGTTTCAAAGACAGTTGTATCGTTCCCGGATCGGAATTCAGCATCTGATAACGTCCCACCAGAGTGGAATGCTCCGCAGATGCAGGTTGCACTGTATCATCCTGCAACGTGCGATAACTGGGCGAAATCAACTTCACATCAATCTGAGGTTTTTTGAACAGCGTCAGGATTGAGTCCTCGATGGTCACGTCCGCAATCTGAATGTTGGGAATTGTCATGCTTCCCATTTTCCGCACAGGCAGCCAGCCTTTGAGCGTCAGATCCTGCAGACCGGACGTTTTATTCTTCAGAAACAGCGTGATGCGATTACCGATACGGTGCCAGTGCGCCAGTCGCTCAACATCCTCTTCTTTCACAGACAGAGATTCAATCCGCAGTGCCTCGGGAACGATCAAAGTGTGTCGGAAGGCGGGAGCCTGGCTGACACGTAATTCCGCGGTAAAGGTCCAGTCGATGTTCTTCTGATTGATGACCAGTGACTGGTTGATTCGGGCAGAGCGATCCGGGTTCTTCGGCTTCAACATCACCCCGATTTGAGCAGGCTGATTGAGTTGGAACAGAAGTGCGGACGATTTCAGAATGCTGCTTTCAATCTGCTTGCTGGGAGTCTTGGCTGAAATGGAGAGCACACCTTCGGGTAGTGCCCCCGCCTGTTCCAGTTCAAACTCGGGGCCGGTCCGAACACCGACCTGCCAGGAATTGATCTTGATTGTGACGGCCTGTGAATCCAGTTTGCCAGAGCTGAAATCGAGTGCGGGAAGAGTGATTACGTCCAACGTATAATTCACAGGTAATTCCAGGATCGCATCGACGACGAACTCCCCTTCTTTTGATTCTGATAATTCAAGAAGTAAGTCTTCCTGCCGGCCATCTTCAGACCTGCTGATCGCGGGTGTGACTGACATCCCCGCCGATTTGACACTACGTACAATGGTTCCTGCAGGCAGTTTCCAGAACAGGTAATCGACCTTGCCGTTCAACACATTGTATTTCACCTGCACATCCATTTTGATCAGCGAGGGAGAAATCTCAGCATTGGTCATCACCGATGCCGAGAGATTCAGGGGACTGACATCTGAATCCCGGTTGCTGAACCACTTCAGTTTGAGTAGCGAATTCTCTTTGAAGAAAGTCGAAAACTGTTTTTTTCCACCCAGGTGGTACCGGGATATTCCCGTTGATTCGAATAGTTCCACGAGTTGAACGGGTTCATGGAACGAACAGACAAAGTTATTCGTCGCCACTGGGGGAATTGCCAGTTCAAACTGTCCGCCGGTGGCGCTGAGCCTGACAGCCGGGTGCAGAGTCAATTCAATCTCATGCTGTTGATACGAAAAGGGGAGGACCGGTTTGGAGGCTTCCAGGGGTCCATCCTTCGTTGAAGCCGGTTTTAACTCAGACCGGGTTTCATTATTGACGGTGATCAGAATGCTCTGTCCCGCAGCATCGAGCAGGACGGGGACCGCCTTTCCATCAACGCGGCACGACTCCGGACCGCTCAGATTCCCTCCGTGCATAGGCAGTTGAATCGTAACATCGGACCGTCCTGCGGGAATTTCAACAGTATAGCGCGCTTTGAGTGTTAATAACTGATTGTCCTGAATTGCTCCCTGATAATGCGCCGCGGACAGCAGGTATTCCGGCTGCGCTGGTTCGCTGACATAGGCTTCCAGTGTCTGCAGAAGGTGCGGACTCAGATAGGCGTACGACTCGATAGTAGAGCCGGCAGATTCAGGAAGCAGTACCAATTCGTTCAAAGGAGTCGTTGAGACCCTGTTCCGATCCTTGACTGCTGAATCGGTCTGGGCATAACCAGTGACTACCGAACTCCCCAGCACGGCGAACAGCAACAGGCGTGCTGCGGAATACAACGATGACAGTGGCTGTTCATAGGCTTTGGTACTCTGATCTTCAATCGGTGTTTTCACTTCCTGCCTGAGGAACCGCCGGGGGATCAGCATGACAATCAACAACCCGGTGAAACAGCTTCCTGAAATCTGAGCCAGCGGATAAGAGAGATTCCAGGAGAGCAACAGGGCAATTAAAGCGACGACGATGCAGATTTTATCACGCAGTCCGATGCCGAAGATGCGCAGTAACAGTCCACAAAACAACGTGGTCAATAATACAATCCAGGACAAAATGCCTGACTGACTGATATTGGTTGTCTCCAGGGTACCGAATTCGACCGGGAACAACACCAGGGCGTTCCACTCGGTCTCTCCGTTGTGCTTTGGCGTTGATACCCGACCCAGCACCCCCAGAAAACGGCGTGTCAGAGATTCTTCCGGCAGTGGTTCCTGAAGAACCATGTCAGCCGGACCACTGAGGAGTCTGATTCCCTGGGGCAGAGTGAAATCCCAGTCCGTTTCCAGCACGCGCTGATTAATCTGAGGAAACGGAATCTGTCGCACTGCGGTCAACTGATTTTCCGGGGCTTTGGTCTGATAGTGAATGGTGATCCGATAAGTGTCCAGTTGATCGAACAACGGAACCAGAAACTGCCCTTCGGCCTCAATCGGTGTGATACGCCGATTATTGACTGAAGTGGAAATCAATTTGACCGCTGCCGGAAAACGGAACAGGAATTTATCTTCGAAGGTCTTGGACAGATCGAGCGTGATCGTCGCCTCGTGCACATCCGGTTCGCCATTCCCATGTCCAAACCGGGATTCCACCACCAGAGTGGCTGTCCCCTGTTCCAGTGTATTTTCCGGTAACTCTGATGATCGAGCTATCGTCAACGAGCCCAGTGGTTGCTCATAGTTCCATTCATAATTTCGCTGATTGCGCTGATTACCGGGTCGCTCCTGCGAATCGGGGGGCAGCAGGAGCCCTTCCGTTTTCATGCGTAAATTCAGTTCGTTGGAATTCAAAACTCTGACAACACCCTGAAACGGTTGTGCCTGCGGTGCAAAGACCAGGGAGGCACGCACGTTTTTCCCAAAAGGACGCTGCCGCTCGCCCCGGATTTCGATTTCTTTGAAAACCGGAGCGCTGAATGAGAGCTCCCAGAGTTCACCCAGGTTGGGAAGATACCATTTCTGATGTGCGGAAACCGGTAACTTTTTGATGGACAGCTTTGATTGCAGGCCGCTGCTGGCGGGCAGGGTCCACTCGACGGGAGGCCCCGTTTCGGACAGATAGACCAGCACCCGTTGAATTCCTCCGACTGGAGGCAGACAGTTCAGAATAAAATTTTCCTGAATCGACTTATCGTTCAATGCGATGTAAGAACTGGCGACCACTTCAAATTTCTGTTCCAGGTCGGAGCGTTTCAGACTGCCCCAGTGTGTGCCGGAATAGGGAGAAAGATGAAAGTACCGCGACTCCCCCGAGTTGACAATCGGGAATTTCCAGTTAGCAGGCAATTCACCCGGGGTAAGTTCCTGCACTTCCTGATCCGGCTGAAACAGGAGTGCTACCTGTTCGGGAGCAGAAATTTCCAGGATGCGATCCACGCTGTAACACCCCAGGGGTTTCACACCGAACAGATTCATGTTGCGACTGGCCACCGGCACCAGACGTCGCGCCTGGATTTCCAGCGTATAGGGGGCTTCCGGCGAAACGGATACAGGAAGCCTGACACTTAATTTCTGTTGTTTCCCACTTTGTTCCACATCCCAGACCAGGTTTCCGGAACTGGATTCGGCGGGGCTGCTGACCTGGGTGATCTCCCAGCCTGCGGGAATCATCGCTTCCAGGCGATAGGTGGAACCGGCAGCCGAGGACCAGTGAATCCGCGATTTCAATCTCCAGTTCTTTTCTTCGATCTGTACCAGGCTGTGCACTTTGGCGGACAGGTTCAAATCGGGCAGTGCGAGCTGATACGAGAGACGGGCATCGGGCGAATACTGTTTGAAATCGTAGGCTTCCCCCTGCTCTTCCTGAATCAGCACGCCCGTCTGACGCAAATCTGATGATTTAATCGAATGCGTCTCCAATGGGGAAGAGATATCCAGATGCACGGTTCCCCCCAGATAATGCGCCTGGCGTAATTTCAACCGTGGGATTTCTATTTCGCTCTCCAGTGAAGGTGAGCTCAAAGCACGCACTGACAAAGGACGGCTGATTCCCAGCAGCGGATCAATCAGGTCCACAATGACCAGCTGTTTTCCCTGATGTTTTTTGACTTCAAAAGGCAGAGAGAGATCGTTGCCCAGGGTAACTGAATAAATTTCATATTCAGCGGGTGCTTCAAATTCGAGTTTTTGGACAGGAGCATTCAGAACTTCAATCTGAAAATCTTCCCGCAATCGCAAACCGTCTTCGCGCACCCCCACCTGGGCAAACTGGTGATACAGAATCTGCTGAGGGGCATTTTGTGGTTTTTCCGCCTGGTGAACGATCACCTGAAAGCGGGACTGCCCCCCCAGTTCGATCTGCCACAGATCGTATGCAGGATCATCTGATTTCAGTGGTCCGGTCACATAACCGACCGAGGTCGTCAGAACCCTGCCTCGGGGAACTTTCAGATAAACCTGTGACACGACGGTCTCTGGCAGTTCAAACTGAAATTCCGTCCGCAATGGCTGCTGCCTGCCTTTGAGACTCCAGTGGCCGGTCAGATTTTCGCTGAAATGATCCACGAGCAGTAACGTCCGTTGATCAGGAGCCAGCCCCCAGACGGCATTCTGAGCCCCCCATTTCAATTCATGCACGGCCAGATTCAGCTTGGATAGATCAATGAATCCAGGCTCATTGCGGGAACAGTGCATCACCCACGTCAGCTGTCCTTCGACCAGATGATCCCCGTCGAGTGTGGCTGAGTAAGTCGCTTCCTGAATCCAGGAATTAGGCGGGGTGTTTTTTTTTAACAGCGCTGCCGCCTTAAGTGCTTCGTACTTTTTGAGTGGTACCGGATACCAGTTCCCTTCCGGCCAGCGCGATGGATCCTGACCGGGTACGGTGACTTCTTTTATCCGGGCCACCGGCGCAAGGTCCACGGTCTGTGGTTCTGCGGCAGGGAGCAAATTCAATGGAGCTCCACAGCAGAAGGCGATCAACCACATCCAGAACCGATTCAAGAGCAGACTGTGTGTGTTGAAAACAGGTCGAACCACCGTCATCGGTTCGCTCCGGCTTCAGAAGAAGAGACCGGTTTTTCCACAACTTCCGAACCAGGCCGGACTGCAGTAATGTCTTCCGGATCGACTTCAGATGGATGAATCCGTTCGGAGTAGGAAGGCGGCGGAATAAAGTCGCTGGGTGCCGACATCGTGAGCAGCTTCGATTCTCTGCGTTTTCGTGACGTGCCATTGATGAGTGCAGCGACGATCGCCAGCAGCAGGCCGAACACGGCAGGTTGCAGTAATACTTCCACGGGTGCGGTATACCACAGGGCCACAGCAGAAACCGCGGTGGTCATGACCAGCAACACCAGCATGCTCCGCAAGGCAGAGATGCTCATCAAAATAAATCCAAGCAGCAGGGCTGTCCCGGCACCAATGAAGACAATCATCGAGCGAGACAAGGCCTGAAACTGCAGGCTGGTGGCAGGTCCCAGGCGATAAAACTGATAATGATTGACACCCAGAAAATCCTGTCGCGGAGGTGGCGTATTATTCAGTTTCACTGGAATTTCATCTTCACCCGCAAACGCGCGCGACCAGAAGACTCCCTGATGGACCCAGTTGAACTGGGGAGTGTAACCGCGGGGGATGGTAAAAAGATGATCATTGCCGGGCAGACTGATTTTCCAGAACGTTTTTTCCACCCAGAGATTATTGACGAATTCGGGGGCCACGACTGACAGAGGGCTGAACTGCGAATCGCGCTGATGCCGGGTTGAGCCATAATCGATGGTTAACACATTTGAAGAACTGGCTTTCTCTTTAGGAGCAGGGAGCAGCAGCTGGAATTCCGCTGACTGGCCCTGTTGCACCAGGTTTTCGGTGATCCGCTGATTGTTCCACCAGACCGCTTCGATTTTGATCCCGGCATTTTCCGGAAGACGGAATGCGAGTGAGCGGGGTGAAACAGGGAACTGATACTGCGCCCGGGCGAGATAGGATCCGGCAGCATCCAGGCTGCAATCAATCCAGGCCTGGCTGATTGAGTAAGAGAATAAGGAACCGGTATCGCTTTTCTTCAATTTAAGGCTGATATCCGCCTGAGGATCGACGGCACGCCAGAACGCAATATTATTCATACCCAGTTGCTGTTGCCAGGCATCATTCAGGCTGGAAACTTCCAGATATTGTGTATCTTCTTCATTCGCCAGTGCGAGTTCGAACTGGCTTTCGGTAAAGGGAACATCGTCAGAACGGATCAACGGCACATTGAGCTCGGCTTGAGAGTCCTGAGGTAAAAGATAGACGGCCGTGATTTTGACCGGTCCCAGTTGTTTACTGCGCAGTGAAAGCCGGGCATTCTGAACCGGATCGGAATCATCTGAGGTCCAGGTCGGCACCAGGGGGTTCTGTTCGTTATCCAGATAGAAATTGACACGGTTCTTGAGAGCCAGCGGCACGCGGAGACGAACTTCGGACAGTGGTTCATATTCGATCTGGTACTGAATTTCCTGCTCAACACGAATCTCTGATCCATCCAGTTCCAGCAGGGCATTACTGTTAGCCGTGATCTGCTGATTGTGGATCGAGACGATGGCAGAGAACTCATTGGGGCCCGGCTGGATCTGATATTCGGTTTTTCGCAGAGGCTGCACTTCTGCCGGTAGACTGAACTGCTGGAGCTGGGCTGACGGAGATGAAATCACCTGCGTTTTGGGAGCGGGCGTCAGGTCTGTCACCACATTGGTATCATTGGCGACCACGAGTGATGTGGCAGACAGGCTGGGGGCTTTGATTTCGGGGAGCGTGAAACTGAAAGGTTCGCGGTCTGCGATTACCGGGCGCCGGGCGCGAAACGTAATTTCAAACGTGCCTTTGGATCGTTTCAACAGGTTAATATTGACCCGGTTGGGCTGAGACTGATCAATGACGATCGCTTCAGTCAAAGAAGGCTCCTGCATCAGTTCCAGTTCCCAGCCTTCCTCGGTCCGATTCGGCCAGTTGAGCGAAACCTGGTCCAGGGCTCCCTGAAAGACATTGATCTGCACCCGCGCTTCCAGTTCAGCCCGGTTGCCGAACATCTGCACGAGGTAAAATGGTTTCGCTGAGAAATAGGGTTTGACCCGTTCAATATTCAAAGGCAACTGAAACGGCTGCTTCAGGAAGCGATAGGAACTGTCCAGATCTTTCTGATTGGCTTTGATCTGATAGACAGACCGGTTCTGTCCTTCCGTGCGGAAAATGCGATATCCATCGAGTGTCTGGATATCGATCAAGCCGGTCTGTCGCTTGGCGCGGCTGACTTCAAATCCATCGATCAGAAATTTTCCACTCTCTTCCGGGAAGTCAGTCTCTAAAGTCCACTGCAGTTCAATCGGTCCGACCGTAGGCTCGATCAGGGAGACTTCCACGAGGTTGTCTTTCAGTGTTTTATGACTTTTATACCCGTCGCATTTCACATCCAGCAGTCGAAATGATTCCGGGAGTTTGACCTGCACATTCTGAAAACTACCCGTGAGGGCTTTGATGGACTGTGTCGCATTCAACAGCACCGAATCGGTAGTGAAGTCAGTGGTCAGCAGCGTCTCGGCCTGCAGTACCGTATCCACTTTCTTTTCATCGGGTATCGGCTGCCAGGAGAGGTCCAGTTGTTCGCCCAGGCCAAACAGTTCAATCTGACTCTGATCGTTGTCCAGAGATTTCCTGGAAACCGCCACTCCCGTGGGGACTTCCAGGCTGATTTGCGGAAGTGGAACGGTGAGCTTCAGATTGCTGACAGCGGTTTGCGGCAGCACCAGTTGCAGACGCCGGGAAGGCAACTGCTGCTTGAGCGATACACTGAGCGTCAGGTTGAGCTCATGTGTCCCTTTGCCTTTAAACCACCAGAGATAACCATCCGTCCGGTTAAAACCGCCCGGGCTCGATTCCCCGGCACCGCTGTAGCTGGTTTTCAGGAAAATCGATTCATTCAGTTTCAGGGGAACGCGAATCCATTGATCGGGTTCATTGAGCAGGACCACGATGCGGGCATCGAGAATCGCACGGTCGTCTTTAATCGTTCCCTGCAATGAAATGGAAGAGACGGCATAATCCGGTGATGGAACAGACTGACGGGACTGTTTCTGTTTCAGGTATTCCAGGATCTGATCCAGCTTGAGGTTCGGCAGGGGTAAATACTGACCATCCGCGCCACGAATATATAGCCCCTGTTGAGGTGCCTGCTCGCTGGCAGCTGGTTTGTCTGTTGGTTCTGCCGTGGGGGAAGCTGTACCTGACTTGCTGTCTGTCTGCATCGGCAGTTTGGAATTCCCCGGTTGCTTGTCAAAACCGGAGGAGCCTGGACGTTCCATCGGCGCAGTTCCACTGTTCCCTGGAGATTGTGCATGCACACTCTCCGGGAAAGCCAGCATGCAGAATCCGAACAGACCTGCAGCGAGTAAGATGAAACGTTTCAGATGCGACATGATCGTCAATTGATCCCCCACTCCGGGAGCAGAAAACCTCTGAATCAATTCGACAAAAGGCGGTTCCTTCCGCATTTTCTGACCGAATTCGGGCTGGCCAGCCTCGAAACCAGGACCCGTAATCAGATGTATATAGTATTTTTCAGATATGCTGTTGACCCTTATTATCATACGTCGTCTTTTGGGGACATTAAAGAAGGAATCTCAAAGCTCCCCAAAAAACCTATGTCGTGAGCAACGTTTGCAGATCAGAATGAATATTTGTTCCATTTGTCGCTAAGAGACTGGGGGTTTCTATTGTGAAGCTCCCATCCTCGATTGACGTCACCAGGCCTCCGGCTTCCCGGCAGATCAGAACTCCCGCCGCCATGTCCCAGGGCTTGAGGTTACTGGACCAGTAACCTTCGATTCGACCGGCAGAAACATAACAAAGATTCAAAGCCGCAGATCCGGTACGCTGTAATGTTTGTGCTACCGGCAGCACTCGCAGAAATCGATCGATGGCGATATCACGGCCATTGGTGCCGACGGGCAGACTGGCAACCAGCATTGCCTGATCCATGGAGGGGATACGGGAGGGAGAGATTAAAGTTCCGTTCAGCTTGGCCCCCTGCCCCTGCAGAGCGGAAAAGAGTTCATCCCGATTGGGATCGTAGACGACTCCCAGAACCAGCTCCCCCTGGTATTCCAATCCAATGGAGACACAGTAGTAAGGGAAACCGTGCACATAATTGGAAGTCCCGTCCAGAGGATCGATGACCCAGCGGTACTCCGAGTCACCATCGTGCCTGGTCAAACCTTCTTCTCCCAGCAGCTTATGGTCGGGAAAGTGGGCGGTGATGTGTTCGACGATCGCTTTCTGCGATGCAAAGTCGGCATCGGTCACCAGATCGGCACGTCCTTTTTCCGAAACGCGAAATTCATTCACCCAGTCCTGCAGACATTTCGCCCCAAGTCGGGCTGCGGTCTCTGCCACCTCAAGCAATTCAGTGGAATGCACTGTTGATCCTTCCATGAAACACATTTTTAACTTTGCGTTCTGAGTAAGTGACGTGTTCTCAGACACCGATTCCGTCTGGCATGGTCAGTTTGCAGAGAAAAACCTGCAGATTCGGTCCGATCATGCGGATTCTACCAGAGAACCGGGTTTTTCCTATTTTATGGATCGTATCGCCCAGCGCGAACCTTCAGGATTGCGAATTCGCAATTCTTTGTCCTCTTCACGAAAACTTCGCATCACTCGATCCGTACGAATTCTGCGAGTGCAAGGTACAGGACTCGCAACGGTTTGCAGCAAAGGGATCCCGCGCAAACACGAGTACAGTAACGATGTCAGTCCGTGAATGCCCTGGTCTGATCTGCAGCACGGTCTGGTTGGATGGATTCTCACGATCACAGCAATAAGAGCGATCCTGGTGATGAAATCGATTTCACGGATTGGTGTTGCTTTTTAAAAACAGACAGAGCAGACAAGCTGTAGATTTTTTTCAGATTGAAAGTTTCAGGAGGGAAACGTGAGGTATATTTTCAACACCTGCTGTCAGGTGACAGAATAGAATTAATAGGTATTTGAGCTGCCTGTACAGGCAGAAATCCCCAACCAGACCACTCGATTGAAAAGATGACCGATGGATTTTGAGCTCACACAACTATCACTGTACGTCATGGCGATCAGCGTAGGGATCTTCACGATCATCGCCGCCATTACCGACTACAAGGCACGTAAGATCTATAACGTACTGACAGTCCCTTTCTTCGGGCTCGGGATTATTTATCAGCTGGCTTTCAATGGCTGGGAAGGGCTGCTGTATGGATTCCTCGGTTTTGCTGCCGGATTTGGTGCGTTTTTCCTGATCTGGATGGCGGGCAGTGGTGCAGCTGGTGACGTGAAAATGATGGGGGCACTGGCAATGTGGCTGGGATTCAAGGCCACGCTTGCTGTCATGATTATCGGAACCGTGTTTGTCGTAGTGGGTTCGTTTGCCGTGCTGTTCTGGAGTGTCGTCACCAAGGGAGCGCGCAAAACGAAAGAGAAGTATCTGGCCACCGGCAAGCAGTTAAAAGGTAAGAAAAAGAAATATAAACCGGAAACGGAAAAACAGAAGCTGGAACGCGGCCTGATGCCGTTCGCGTTGCCTGTGGTTCTGGCAACCTGGAGCGTCACGACCTGGATGATTATTAAAGCAGCTGTACTGTAAGTTCCCGGACATCATACACATAGCCAGAAGAAATTGAGGAAAGCAATTCTGCTATGAAAGTCAAACGCAAACAACACAAATGCAGACAGACGAAACGGCGGGGATTTTTGAGCATGGAACTGGCTCTGGTCCTGCCGATCTTCGCGATCGTGCTGTTCGCGCTGCTGGAGTTTACGCTCCTGTTTTACGCGCGGGCGGATGTGGTCGAAGCCAGTCGGATTGGCGCCCGCCTGGCAACTATGCCCGGCATCACTCAGCAGAACGTGGAACAGGAAGTGAAGAAAGTCCTGCCTCCGCAGTTGGGACAGGGTGCCGTGATTCAAACACAGATCGGAAAACATTCGGGAGATGTCGTTATGGTAGGAGTGAGTATCCCCATGTCGCTGGCTGCTCCCAACCTGCTCTGGCCCGTGGGTTACGACCTGAAGGGACAGAACCTGTACTCGGAAACAAGAATGATCAAAGAGTAGACTCCCCCGGGGAATCTGCTTTGAACTTACACATTGGAACGATTCGTAAAACCCTCCGACGATGTAACGGGAGGGAAAGTTGGAAGCCAGGCGGTTGCCTTGCTGATTTAAAATACGGGAGACTGATCCGGTGAAAAGCCTGACCCCTGCAAAAGTGACTCTGTTGATGTTTGGCGTCTTCGGTGTCCTGATTGCAGCCTATATCGGTAAAAGACTGTTGGCAGGAAAAGAGGAAGCCCCGCCAGTTGCAACTCGAAACATTCCCATGGCGATCAGTGAACTGGAGCCGGGTACCCTGGTCACCGAAGAACACCTCGGTCTGGGTCCCATCGCCATCAAGAACCTGAAGCCGGAAATGATGACTTCGAACAAAGTTATCGTCGGGCGTATCGTCAAGGAACGTATTCCGGCGGCAACCCCGATTTCCACTGGTCAGCTCTATCCCGCTGGTGAGACACCGCCGCTGAAGGTAGAACCGGGCATGCGGGCGATTTCCGTACCGCTGGAATCCTCGGTCGATCTGGTCGACGGTCTGATCAAGCCAGGTGAATATGTCGATGTCCACATGACCCCCAGTGGTTTGAATAACGACCGACGCATGAACGGCGGTATGACACTGACCCTGTTTAAAGGGGTGCGGGTCATTGCGATTAACCGCAGTTATACCCAGATCAACAACAGCCGTCGTGGGACGAACGTCACTCTGGAACTGACTCCGGAGCAGGCCAATATCATGATCCTGGCCCGCGATCGCGGGGCGATCACGATGAGCTACACCCCCGAAGGCAAAGGGGATGGCGGAGTCGCGGTCAGTAATGCCGACAAAGCAACACTGTATGAAATCCTGGGACTGAAAACCCCGGAGAAACCCAAAGAAAAAGAACCGCCCCAACCCTTTGTGGTCGAAGGCTATTATGGCTCCAGTCGCAGTGTGAACCGGTTCGACAAAGACGGTCAGCGGATCGGCGACTATGACTCCCACAACCGGGGAGGCGGCCGTGCCTTCAACTCCGGTGGTTACCTGGATCCCTACTGGGGCGGCGGTTCCGGCACTGATACGGACACCGATTCCATCAGTACGCCCCGGCGTCAGCAGGCCCCCACTGCACCGAATGGATATGGACCAACTGCCCAGCAGGGGCAACAGCCCCCTGCGAATTACCCGGGTGGTTCTATGCAGCAGCAGGGATCTTACGCTCGTAGTGTCTATCCGCAGAACCCCGCTGTAGGACGATAACCGAACGATCGTCTTGACGAAGATTTAAACCTGTCCCCTTTGAATATAACTGTGTCCCATGCAACGCCACCAGACAATCAGAACTGCCCGTAACCGACGAGGGGTGATCACCCCTCTGGCGGCACTCGTGCTGCTGGTCGTCATGGCGGGGATTGCGCTGATCGTCAATCGGCTCTGGCTGGATGCGGCTTCGCTGGAAGTGACCACTTGTGTGGAGACCGCGGCCCTGGCCGCCGGTCACGAGATGGTTTCCGACGAGCTGCTCAAGGAAAAACCGGATTACCAGAGCCTGATGCAGCGGGCTGAACGTTCCGCCAATCAGGCACTGAAACTGAATTCCGTCGCGGGGCAGCAAGTCGGCATCAAGTTGACCAAAGGTGAGAATCTGCTGTTTGGAAAATCGGTTCCCGTTGTCGAAACCGGGATCCGACGTTTCCTGCAGACCGATCATGAACCGACCAGTATTCAGATTCAAACGAAATCTCCGGGCCGGATCGCAAATCCGGTCGCCGAGTTCCTGTCTGACCTGACCCGTTCCCATGCGGGATCAGCGGGTCCTCAGATTCAGGCGACGCTCGACAATCATGTGCGCGGGGTTCGTCCCTTTGAAAACGTAGCGGTCCCGGCATACCCCCTGGGGATTCTGAAAAATGATCCAACAGGCAAACATACACAGACCTGGGAACTGCAGATCGATCAAAAACAGGGCAAAGACGAATACCGCTACGATCCGAAAACCAAGACTGTTTCCAAAGGTCCGGACGGGATCCCTGAGATCATTCTCACGGGTAAACCGCGTCGGGGCGATATCAGCGATGCCAACATGCAGATCCTGAATTTTGGTTCCCGGTTTAAAACCAACATTGTCACCCGACAGATCCTGACCGGGCTGACCCGTAAAAACCTGAAACACTTTCAGGGCGAGTTACTCTTCGACGCCGGTCCGCTTCCCGTGAAATGCAGTCCCAACATCGAAAATGGTGAGCAGGATGCCTTCCAGGAAATGATCGGTCAGTGCCGGATCTGTTTCCTGTACGACCAGTTGGAAACGCAGTCGGGCTCGTATGAAGGGACCGCTCTGTGCACCAATCTGGTGGGAGGTCGCATCATGTCGGTGCAACGACTGGAGAATCAGGCGTGTGAAATTATTCTGCAACCGGGTGTGCTGTCCTCGCGTGCTGTGGTCCTGGCAGTCCCTGAAGACAGCGCAAACCTCAACCAGCCAGTACAACAGATCAAACAGACTGTGAATCAGGCAGGACAGACCGCTGGTCTGAAGAAACCACATCAAAACAAATACATTTACAAGCTTTTTCTGACCCAGTAAGGGCGGAGATTACTCATGGTTTTACAAAGTGAAGCACCTCTCACAAGTCCAACGACGGATGCCCGCAAAGCCTTTCAGCGGCTGAAAACCAAACTGCATCGGCAGATGGTGGATGCGATCGACTTTTCCAAAGCCGGTGAGTTACCGGAAGCCGACTTGCGACAGAAACTGCGCGGGCTGGCCGAACACCTGTGTATGCAGCAGGATATCGCGCTGGATCAGAAGAACCGCGACATCATGGTTCGTGAGATCCTGGACGAAATTTACGGTTTCGGTCCGCTGGAACCACTGATGAGCGATCCGGATGTCAGCGACGTGCTGGTCAACGGAGCAGACCGGGTCTTCGTGGAACGCCGGGGTCTGCTGGAAGAAACCGATATCAGCTTCGCCGATGACGAACATCTGCTGCAGCTGATTCACCGTCTCGTGGGCCGGGCAGGACGTCGTATCGACGAAGTCTCTCCCATGGTCGACGCCAAACTGCCGGACGGTTCCCGTCTGAACGCGGTGATTCCGCCACTGGCTCTGAAAGGCCCGACACTTTCCATTCGTCGTTTCCGAACCCAGGCGCTGCTGTTCGATGACATGGTCCAGATGGGATCACTGGCTCCGGATATGGCGAAGTTCCTGGAAATGGCAGTGCAAGGACGATTGAACATTCTGATCAGTGGTGGTACCGGTGCCGGTAAAACGACTTTGCTGAATAACCTGAGTCGCTACATCACCGATCGCGAACGTATTGTGACCATCGAACAGACATCCGAACTTCAGTTGCAGCAACCCGACGTGGTTTCCCTGGAAGCCCGGCCTTCCAACATTGAAGGCCAAGGAGAAATCAACCAGCGTGAACTGTTGAAGAACTCTCTGCGAATGCGTCCTGACCGAATTATCGTCGGCGAATCGCGCGGCGGGGAAGTTCTGGAAATGCTGCAGGCGATGAATACCGGTCACGATGGTTCGATGAGTACCGTCCACGCTAACGATACACGCGACGCACTGGACCGTCTCGAGTTGATGATCGCGTTGTCCGGTGCAGAACTTCCGAACGCGATTGCCCGACGGTACATCGCCTCCGCGGTCCACCTGCTCGTGCACATCACCCGTCTCCCCAACGGGGAACGTAAGGTGATGCGTATTTCGGAACTCATCGGTTACCAGAACGGCGAATACATGGTGGAAGACCTGTTTGTCTACCGCATTACCAACGTAGATCCCGATGGAACCGTACACGGCAACTTCTATGCCACTGGGCACCAGCCTGTGGCCATGAACTGGCTCACCCAGACCAACTTCAATGAAAATGCCGATCTGTTCCATGCCCGGGAACTGCCCCTGTCTGAAAATCAAACGGACCAGCAGAATGAACAGGAGAGTTAATCATGGCCACTGATGCCACAATGAACCCCAATCCATCTGCAGCCGACTTCACGGACATTCTCCGCGACCGGGACCGCTACGCCGTCCCGGATTCCACCCAGCTCAGCAACCGGCTGAACGGCAGTTTTGACGAATTGATCGTGCACTCCGGAGTGGAAGCAAACCCGGCAGTGATCCTGTTTTTCTGTCTGTTGAGTTCAGTCCTGTTTGGCGGACTGATCTATATCATTCAGGAAAACTTCCTGTCGACTTCCATCGCCTTTATGGCGGGTGGACTGGCTCCGATCGGCTATCTTTACTTCCGGCGAGGTCGACGTCAGACACAGATCAACGAACAGCTGTCCGACATGATCGACGAGTTGGCTCGTGCCGCGAAAACGGGGCGGAGCCTGACTCACTGTTTTGTCAACGTGTCTGAAAAAACACCGGCTCCCCTGGGAACCGAACTCAAAGAAGCCTCCCGTCGACTACAGATGGGAGTTTCGATGAAAGCGGCCCTGGATGGTCTGTATGAACGGACCGGAGTTGCCAGTCTGAACATTCTTTCGATGGCTCTGATCGTGCATCAGGAAACCGGGGGTGACCTGGTGAAAGTTCTCGAACGACTGGCTCGAACGATTCGCGACCGTATGCTGTTCCTGGGACGCTTGAAGACCGCCACTGCGGGTAGCCGTGCCACAGCGGTTCTGATGATTTCGTTACCTCCACTGATCCTCGGGTTCTTCGTCTTACGCGACCCGACTTATCTGACGACCTTGATGGCGTCCTCCTGGGGACGTGGTGCCACCTTTACCGCTATCGGGTTGCAGGTCGTCGGCTCACTGTGGGTCTTGCGTATCCTGAAAACCAGTCAACGTACCTGATTTGATACAATTGCGTCCTGCCAATTACTGGCGAGGGTAAGAATATGTTTACACCAACAACCATTACAATTTTTTACGCACTCTGTGGTGCCATCATTCTCTGGATGCTGGTCCGTATTATCCGCAAACGACGGAATAATCAGAGTGTCGAGCAACAGCCTGAAGAGGTAGTAGCCACTCCTGAAAAGGAAAGCTATTCTCCCTCGGCTGCCTCAACCAGTACGACTCCCGCGACCTGGGAACACCGTCAGCTGTTCAGAACAGACAGCAAGGAACTGGAAGGCGCGGAGCAGAACCTGCCTCACATCGAAGCGGGCGAAGTCCCTTCCATGGGGACTGATGACTATGTCTTCGGTTCCGCGACTCCTGCCCTGTCAGAGATGATGCCAGAATCGGAAGGGCGACGGGCACAGACGAAAAAAGAACTTCAGGCCGCTGGTTACTATCAACCTCATGCCCTGCAGAACTTTTCTGCGATTCGATATGTCTCCATTCTGGGCACACTGCTGTTTTTCGGCGTGCTGCTGATCATCTCTCCCGAGCGGTTCGAAATCCCGATTCTGCTGGGGATGCTGCTCGTGCCGATCCTGGTCTGGGCGGTTCCCTTCCTGTTCGTCAGTGGTCAGGCTTCTGACCGTCGCAGTGAAATTGAACAGGGGATCCCGGACATGCTGGACATGCTCAATATGTGTGTGTCACAGGGGATGACCGTGCCACACGCATTGAAGAAAATTATCGGCGAACTGGGCAAAGTGTATCCGGCTCTCGCTCAGGAACTGAAAATCGTCATGGAGCAGGCCTCGATCGGCACATTCACTCAGGCACTGTCCAATTTCAGTAAACGAATCGATGTGCCGGAAGTGCACTCCTTTTCCGCCCTGCTGATCCAGACCGACCAGATGGGTACCGACGTGACTTCGGCGCTGCAGGAATACAGTGATAACATGCGTGAAAGTCTGCAGCAGCGTGCAGATGAGAAAGCCAACAAAGCCACATTCAAACTGCTGTTCCCGACCGTGTTCTGTCTGATGCCGGCAATTTACATCTTTCTGCTCGGCCCGGCGATCGTGGAACTGTCTGACTTCTTCCACTCCGGAGGCAGAGACAGTCTGAACAGCACGACCGACCTGTTCCAGCAGGTGGGAACGCAACAATAAACCAGTTCGCTTCTGGTGGATTCAAAAACAGCTTCCTGACGGAGTGGTCTGTCGGGAAGCTGTTTTTATTTGAGTTGCCTGTGGGGACGCCTGTGGAATCAGATCTGGGGCAGTTCCCATTTCGAACGATATTCCCGCCCCAGGAACACCTGCGCCTGTTCATTGCCGATGACCCGGTTCTGCTGCGGATCGAATTCAATCTCCTGTCCGGCCCGGTAGGCCACGTTCCCCAGATGACAGAGTGCACTGGAGACATGACCGATTTCAATATCTGACGTCGGCTTGTTACGGGTCTTGATGCAGTCGATGAAATTCCGGTGATGTGTTGTTGCCTGATCGCTGGTGCCGGAAGTCGCTGCGTCTTTCTGATCGTAGACTTTCCAGCCCCCCCGATCGACGACCAGCGTTCCCTTATCGCCATAGAAGGCAGCCGCGGCGTTGCGTCCTTCCATGCCATGCACACTCCAGAGCCGATGCTCCCAGACGAGTGTTTTACCGGGATAGTGGTACTGCACCACCTGGGTGTCCGGCGTTTCCTGATCGTCGTTGAAGAAATAATTGCCCCCGGAAGCAGAGATTCGTTCGGGCAGATCAACGCCCAGTCCCCAGCGGGCGATGTCCAGCATATGCACGCCCCAGTTCCCCATCTCCCCGGTGCCGTAATCCCAGAACCAGTGCCAGTTGTAATGAAAGCGGTTCGGATTAAAGGGACGACTGGCGGCGGGTCCCAGCCAGAGATCATAATTGACACCGGGAGGAACGGCTGTGTTTTTCTTTTTGCCAATCGATTTGCGGCGATGAATGATCCAGGCTTTGGCCAGTTTGACCTCACCCAGTTTTCCGCTCTGGACAAATTCGACAGCCGATTGAAAATGCGCACCACTCCGCTGATGAATGCCCGACTGCACCACGCGTTGATACTTACGGGCCGCCTCGATGATTTTGATGCCTTCATTCAGATTATGCGAGACCGGCTTCTCCACATACACGTCTTTACCGGCCTGGCAGGCCATGATGGCCATCAATGCGTGCCAGTGATCCGGGGTGGCGATCACGACGCCGTCGATCTCCGGATCGTCGAGCACCTTGCGAAAGTCGCTGACAAATCCGGGGGCGGTCCCCTGCTCTTTTTCGATCGATTTCACAGCAGCCGGAAGTACAGCTTCGTCGACATCACAGATCGTTTTGATCTGCACGTCGGGAAAAGAGGCCATACTGGAGGTCAGGAATTTTCCCTGCCCCCGCATACCGATACCGGCCAGCACGACGCGTTCATTCGGTGCAGAGTCTGCCAAGGCCATGTTGCTGGCCAGACCGACGACACCAGCAGCCATCCCGGCGGCATTGCGTGCACTACGATCCAGAAACTGTCTTCGGTTGACGTCCCGTTTCAGAAATTCTTCTACATCCACAATAAAACCTCTTACGTTAACTCCCAGAGAGTTCAGAACTTTGGAATTTGTTTGAGATCATGGATTTCTTCTGTACTCCACTCTGTCTATGATTATAACAGAATAGTAAGCATTTAATATCCTCTACCAGGGGTGAGATGCTGGAATTCTGTCATAAACTCCTTTCACATCCGATTTTACAGGCTGGGTTATACAGTTTGTAACAGGGGATGTCGGACCTGAACGGGGCAAATTTGGTGAGATTAAGCCCGATGAAAGGGCCGCTGTCTATTCTACGATAGAGATACTGAAAAACATTTGAAGATGCCGATCAAATTTCGATGCCAGCACTGTGATCAACTCATGGGGATTTCCCGTTCCAAAGCGGGTGATGTTGTGGACTGTCCGACTTGTGGAATGTCGGTCCGCGTCCCCGGCCTGGATGGAGAAGTCGCCCCCCTGCCCAAACCCAGGCTGAATCTCAAAGATGCAGAGCTGGCCAATGCCCTGGATGAGCTGGCTGCCCTGGGTTCCAATCAGACACTCGAGAAAAAACAGCGTGAGCTGCAAAGCCAGGCTGCGACAGCCTCGCCACAGGAACGTCTGGCCGTCCCAGAAGAAGCTTTCAAAGCAATTCCGGTCAAGTCGGTTGAACCGCTCACTGCTCCGGAACCGGTCGAGCCCCCCTCGTCACATCCTGTTCCAGAAACTCCTGCGACACCAGTCAGCCAGAAAAATGTGGCCGTGTCTGACGCTACCGATGTCAATCACGAGGAAGAGCTGTCTCATCTGGCCAGCCTCGCGCAGAAACGGGCTTCGAACGTTCTGGCCGAAAAGAAAAAAGGACGCCTGAAACGCAGTGCCCGCTTTGAATTGCCCACTGGAACCTGGGTGATCATCCTGCTGATGTTCGGTGCCCTGACTTTTTCGATCGGTCTGCTGGTCGGTCGCAACCTGTAGCCGAATCTCTTAGAGCAGTTCGTTGACGTTTTCCGGCGGGCGTCCCAGCACAGCTTTGCGTCCCTGAACGACGATCGGTCGTTCGATCAGTTTGGGATGTTCCAGCATAACGGCGATCGCTTCCTCGCGGGTCAGCTCCTGCTCTGCCAGTTTGAGCTCTTTATAGATCTCTTCCCCTTTTCGCATCAAATCCTGAGGCTCCAGTTTGAGTTTCTTCAGGATGGCATCCAGTTCTTCTGCCGTGGGGGGAGTTTTCAGATATTCAATGACTTCCGGCTCAATGCCGGCAGCTTCGATTAACGCGAGTGTCTGGCGGCTCTTGCCACAACGGGGATTATGGTAAATTTTCATGATGTGGTTCCGGTCTGTTTTTCTTCCAGCAGCTCTCTTAACGCAGCCACCGTCTCCGGGTGCTGTGAATGCTGTTCATAGACGTCCCAGCGGTCGGTCGGTTTCTGATAGAGCTGTTCGGCGGTTTCTTCCTGCAGGGGAAGTGCCTCTTCCGCAGTGGAGGGCTGCTGCTCTTCTCTGCGTTTCAGATAATAAAATTCCGAGGTGCGAATTGCAATCGCCTGATCACTGGCTGCGCTGAGCACCGGCTCTTTGAATCCACCCTGATCTGCGATCAAAGCCAGTAGATCTGTGCCCCCACAGCTTGATTCTTCAGCAGCGATTCCCCACCAGGCGGAGAGGGTCGCCGGGAGGTCTGCAGATTGAGAGAGAAACTGCCTTCGATTCCCCTGCTGGTCATTCTCAGAATCAAAGATCAGCAAAGGAACGTGAGTAGTCTCTTCAAACAGTCCCCAGTTTTCGACATCACGCACAGGGCCGAGCAGTTCACTGCTGCCCCGTGCCGCGGTGACGATCAACAGGACCGACTGCTGTTCTGCATACTCCAGCAATTGATCCAGGAAACGCCCCAGCCACTGATCGAGCAGCGTTACATATCCCGCATAGACGGCCCGCGCCATCCGACGCTCGTCATCATCGAGTTCGGCCCACTCCTCAGGGCTTTGAAACAGCGCCACAACAGCTCGGATCAGTTCTTCCCAGTCTTCTTCCTCTGCGAGATCGAGCTCGTCTTCAAACTCATCCAGATCCTCATCCGTGAGTACCGGCTCTACGGGCAGTTCGTCTGTGAGCGTTTCCTCAGGCTCGGCTTCGTCTCCCTGATCGAGGACTTCGTCCAGATAGAGCGTCGCATAGAATTCGGGTACCAGCGGGGTTTGAGGTACTCCCTCGGAACGAATCCAGACCAGCTGATCCTCGGGCTGCGCCATCCAGTCGGGTAGCTGCTCCAGAGTCGTCTGCATCAGCCGCGCAAAGGGCGTTTCTACTTCGCTGACTTCAAATCCATTCTTTCCCGTGACCGTTTCCACCTGATCAAAGGCGGCGAAGAAAGGTTCCTGCGCACGCATGTCAGCGGTACGCCCGGTAGCGGCTTCTGTTTCGAGCAGCAGGGTCGTTTTGACATTCCGGGTTTTCAAACGTGAGACAAAACACGCTGACTCATTTGCATCTGAGCCACCTGTACCAGGAATGGTCTGACCGGTCCACCAGGGAAATGAGTTTTTGCGCGTAGTGAGATCATTGGCGAAATGTTGATCAAAGACCACTGACATTGACGCCAGGCGATCGAAATTGGGAGTTTCAATCCATTGATGTCCGTAACAGCCCAGCAGGAACGCGGGGAGCTGTTCGAAACTGACTACAAAAGCTTTCTTCATTCTGATGGCAGTGTCTGTCAGGAGTCCAGCGAATCCACCCACTCTTTGCAACGGGCGGCGTAATTACGGGCATCGTCGGCAGTGACGATCCCTTCCGCCTGATGGATGGTAAAGAAGCCATCATAGTCGACCGCATTTAAACCCGCCAGCACCTGCCGGAAATCGATTCCGCGTCCACTCTCATCCCAGTAGGGGAGTAACTGAAATGGACGGTCTCCCAGACACCAGGTCTCCAGATGATCGGGGCCATCCTCGGTAATGACCAGGTTCTGCACATACACATTTTTCAACCAGGGCAGAATCTCTCGCAGGACAGGTTCGTCGTAAGGCTGGCCACACATCAGCAGGCTGGCCGGTTCGTAAATCACACCGAAGTTGGGACGATCGATCTGTTTTAAAACTGCGATCGACCGTTCCAACTCTTCAAACAGACAGGCAGGATGAAACTGATGCACGAGCTGAATCCCCTGCTCGGCCGCCTGATCGCAGGCCCTCTGAGCATGCGGAATGTCGGATTCCTGTTTAAGGCAGACCCGGATCAGCCGGCTCCCCAGCATCTCGGCCACATGCAATGTCGGACCGAAGTCCTGCAGCGCCTGGGGAGACTGATCGTTATTCTGGGGGATGTTCATGTCGGCAGTGATCATGGACACCACTAACCCCGCCTGATCGACGATCGACCGGACCTGCTGAAGTTCCTCGTCGGAACTCTGTACTCCCACGACGCTGGCCCGCATGCAGAGTGCCTGGTAACCCAGATCCGCCGCCATCTGAGCCAGGTCGGCAAAAGGGATATTTAATTTAGTCTTGCAGGCCGCTTCCGCGATCCGCACCGAGAGGGAGAGTTTCATCGTTCGTCCTTTAAACAGTCCAGTTTCCATTAATTTCCGGGGTCAATCCGAACGCGACGCGTCATGACAGGTACCGGCAGATCACCTTTCGCCCAGGCCTGGGCCGTTTCACTACCGGGATAGGCAGCTTCCACTTCCACGTGGTAGGTCTTCCAGCTGCCTCCCTCCCCGCCCCGCATCAGCTTGTTGGCCGTCTGCGGGTTTAACTTGAGTTTCCGGCGAATCCCGACTTCGGGCAGATACCATTCGGCATAGGTGCCGGCATCGGTCTGCACCGTGACGTGAAACGTCATCGGACGGAAGGGGGAGATATTCTGCAACCAGCCTTCAATCCGGGGTGGCGCCCCGCGCGAGTAGGAGGTGGCGGTTACCTTCACGATGGCCATCTCCTGCTTATGCTTCTCCAGGTGGACCGTCCGATCATCCAGAGGAGGCAGTTTGATTTTCTGCTTTAAAATGGCCTGGATCAGTTCAATTTTAAACCGGAGCTGCAGTGATTCAGGCGGAACTTTCAGAATTTTCACGAATTCTTCGTAGCGTTCTTTGGGTGACGATTCTTCAAACGGTTCTTTGGTCGAGAGATGCTGGACATATTTGAGATACGCATCAGGATGTTTCGTGACCAGCATCCAGTGCAGCCCCCAGGCATGTACGTAGGCATCTCCCGAAAGGATACTTCCCCGAAAGACGCCATTCAGCGCCACCACTTCCCCCCAGTCGAGGAGTTTGGCAATGCCGGACATCAGAGCATAATGCGTATTGATTCGATCCGGGCTGACATTGATCCGATCGCCATCCCCTTCAAAGCCAGTGGCGATACCTTCCATGAACCAGGTGGGAATCGGGGCCAGCCGTTTCACAACGCCGCGATTCGTTGTTTGCAGGTGGATCGCTTCGTGCAGGGGTGTATCAAATGAACTGCATTCGCTCATCCGCAGGATCAGGTTGTTAGACAGGCCGGAATAGTAAGCCAGCACATTCGAAGCGCCGTCCCCCAGCCCGGTTGTTTCTTTCGCATACGCTTCGAAGTCGTCATCCGATTCGAAGACCAGCATCGCCATCGGAAATTCGTAATCCTGCAGTTCGATGCCCATCTTCTTTGCATACGTTTCAAAGATGACATCCACGTTATGCATGAAGCGTCCCGCTTTTTTCATAAACGATTGCACCCGGACTTCCGTACGATCCGAGCCATCGAGTGGCGCTGCCAGCACAATCCCGATCACAAACGGTTTCTCGAGAAAAAAACGAAACTTGTCGGCTCCAAATTTTTTCTGCAGATTGTTTGCCAGCTGTTTCACGGTCAGTGGCTGCGGGGCGGCTTTGAGCTCCCGCTTCTGAATTTTCCCCTGAGGCACCAGCGTCAGAGAGCCATCCGCTTTGAGCAGCGCGTGCAGCATCTCGCCTCCGCGTTTGCCGGAGCCGTAGAGTGCCGCTTCTTCCGTGATGGTGGCTCCCTCTTCGTTGACGTAAGTAAACAGATCCGCGCGGAGCTCGAGTGCGGACAGTGAGTGAGCTAAGACCATCAAAAGCAGGTAAACAGAGAATCGGGAACAGAGCTGTCGCATGAGAAACCTTCTAGAAGTGGTTTCATAACTTATTAAGTAAGGTGAACACGCACGCGAGTTGTGCGAATCCTAAAAACAAATGACTGTATCGTTCATATCGTATTACCAGACGACGAAAGTTGAACAGCCAGCTGATGGTGCGTTCGACTTTCCAGCGGCGTCGATATCGCCGCAGAGCACGCCCGTCTTGCGTCGCTGGTTTCACACGGTTCTTGCGATGCGGACAGATCAGCTCTATCTGCCGTTCCGCCAGCTCTGTGCGCAGGGGATCGCTGTCGGCCGCACGATCATAAATCAGGCGATCGGGGTCGCGTGGCAAAACTCGCTGGTCCAGCAGGGATTCAATCAGCTTCACCTCTGCCGGAGAGGCACTGGCACGATCCAAAGCGAGAGGGAGCCCGTTTCCGTCGACCAGCAGCATAAGCTTGGTTCCCTTTCCCCGTTTTGTCTTTCCGACATCGGCGCCCCTTTTTTTGCGGGGCAGAATGTGCCATCCCCGAATGCTTCCGACCAGACTACCAGCTTCCGTCGGTCGAAATGTTCGAGCAATCGCTGCCATGCTTCCAGGAAGACACCGTCTTCGGTCCATTCCTTGAAACGACGCCAGCAAGTGCTGGGAGATGGTAAAAATGTTGGTAAATCTTTCCATCGGGCACCGGTCCTTAATACCCAAAGGATTCCTTCGAGACACTCGCGGGGAGCCACTCTGGGCCGCCCTCCGGCTGCGTTTGCCGGTGGTTCTGGAAACAGATCTTTGATCAGAAGCCATTGCTCGTCCGAGAGTTGTGGTTTTGGTTCCGTCCTGGACCCGGTAATGTTGCGACCTGTGGCAGGTCGTGACACGCGGGTCATGGTCATAATGAGACCTCCTTTCTGGGGAGGTACTCCTACAAATACTATACCAAACTGTTCACGTAATTTAGGGTTTTGAAACTACCTCTAGTACACAGTAATGCTGAATGAAAATCGCTGTGCCTGCTTTTTCATCGAGTGCCTGCTATGTCGTTTCTTAATTCGATTTGACGGGAACCAGTTGCAGGGCATCCACAATGACATGCCCGTCGGTCCCCTGGTTCGAAACCGTGAGAATTTTCTGTTTTCCTGATTTGAACAGGAATGTCCCGAGTAACTGATATTGACCCTGATTGGGTTTTTTCCGCTGGTTGACGCGTACGGTCACTGGCCCCTCGGCAGTCCGTAGCTCATAAGGAACATTGGTGGCGCGGTTCGATGACGGAACATAGTACACACGCACTTCATACAGACCGTCCTGTGGGATCTCTGCTGTAAAAACAATCTCGCGTTTCCCCTTGTCGGCGTCGCCATCATGCTGATAGCCCTGCCCGACGTAAGGAGTGATCGACGAACTCTTTTTCCAGCCGAGTGAACTCCGGGCGTCGGTGTCGTCAACAACGATGCCTGACAGCGATTTGACGCGAATCGGCGGTTCCTTGCGTGGGCCGGTCCAGATCAGAATCTGTTTGTCTTTGAGCAGCTGTTTGCGTAACGTGGAATAATCGATGTCCTGGACCGCGGTGCCGGCATCAATGGCCTGGCTGGCAGCGGTTGCCGCCGATTGTCCCAACACCATAAACACGGGCTCCATCCGAATCGATCCGTAGGCGATATGCGAAGCCGCCATCGCAACGGGCACGAGCAGGTTCTGGCATTCAGACTTGCGGGGCCGGATCGAACGATAGGCAATCGGATAAGGATTGGGCACGCCGACCTGCACATCCCCTTCGTTCAGAGCCTTTCCATCGATGGCATACCGCTGCTGGTTGTGCGAGTCCATCGTATAGGCGGCCAGGCCGATACTGTCTTCGGCAATGAGCTCCGAGGTGCAGTTTTTCTCGGTCATGACATACTCAGAGATCATCCGCCGTGCTTCGCGTACATACAACTGAAACGGCCAGCCTTCCGTATCCTGAAACTCGTCTTTGGCCGGTTTCCATTTGTGGAACTGTTTCTGAACAGCGGGAGGGACGCGGGGGCTGTTGGCCAGAGTCCACATCAAGCCCTGCTGGTAAGTCAGGTGCTCCTGAAAAATCTGTTCGCGTTTCTCATAGTCGGCGTCGGGATATTCATAGTTCATACCGATGTTATCGGTAGAGATTGCGAAATTATTATTCGTATCGGTCTTGCGATTGGGCATCAGAGTCGGAGCCCAGGGGACGCGGTGGTCGCCTGCTTCAAAGTTGCGCAACAGCAGTTCATACCGCTGGGGATCATAATTTTCCGGTTTGACCCATTCCCGCTGGTTCTCGGGGACGTCGGTGGTACACATGCGGAAGCAGTAGGCTTGCACGCGGTGATCCCCCTCCCCGTCTTTCCCGCCGGGACCTTCCTGCTGCACTCCCGGCAGCAGGCCGCTTTTCGGGTCACCGGGGACGAGATAAGGATCGACGGGTTTGATGAACTGGTGGAAGACGGCATTGCGGGTTTGAATACCGTTTAATGTTTCGCCATAGGTCGCATTGGACTCGCGTCCCACATGATAGGAGACTCCTGCCACCGCCATCAGATCGCCTTCATAAGTGGCGTCGATGAAGACTTTCCCTTTGACGACCAGACCGCTTTCCATTTTGATCGCGCTGATGCGCCCCTGCTTTTTCTGTACGCCCTGTTTCAGATCCAGTCGCTGTTTTTTGACCCAGGGAACCTGATCGGCGATCAGCATTTTTTCAAACGTGGCTTCCGCTACGTGCGGCTCGAATGTCCACATTTCCGTTTCCGAGCTGTTTTTCCGCCGACTTTTGTAATCGCTGCGTTTCTGATAGACCCAGGAATCCGCTTGGCTGTAGTACGTGCCCAGCCGTCGATAGAATTCACGGGCGACGCCGCCGATGGCTGCTTTGTTGCCGATGTCGGTTGCTCCCAATCCGCCGGAAGAGAGACCGCCCAGATGCGTTCCCGGCTCAATCAGCAGTGCGGTTTTCCCCATCCGCTGTGCCTGGAGTGCAGCCGCGATGCCTCCCGAAGTACCGCCGTAAATGACGACATCATAGCTGGACTTCAGCTGATCCGGTTTAATTTCCTGTGCCTGTACCGGTTCAAAACGGCAGAACAGCGAAATGGTGACTAACAGCAGGGGGAAATATTTCGTAGAAACAGACAGCATGGAATCAGCCTCGTTGGTCTCTCAGGAGGGGCGAATCAAAATTTAATGGGGCGGACATGTTTACAGAGGCCCGTCAAGTCCATCATAATCGGTGGACTGGGAATTCCCAACCAGTTCAATACAAATCTGTACTGAAGTCTCCCTGAAAATGTAAATCAGACAGGCGATACCATTTACAACGATTTCAGCATATAATACGGCCTGTCTTCCAATTGAAACCATCCGCGTGCCCTATTCCATCCGACCAACCATTCTCAGCAGGCAGTCATGACATTTGATTTCCTTAATCCGATGATGCTTCTCGGCCTGCTGGGATTATCGCTGCCCATCCTGGTGCACTTACTGAGTCGCAAGAAATATGACGTGGTCCAGTGGGGGGCGATGCAGTTCCTGGAACTCGGACGACGAACCCGCAGGCGGATTCGGATGGAGGGCTGGCTGCTGCTGGCCATTCGCATGCTGCTGATCGCGTTGATCACCTTTGCCCTGGCCCGCCCCTGGATTTCAGGGGGCTTTCTGTCCCAGTTTATTTCGACCCAGTCACGCGATGTTGTTTTTGTCATTGATGGTTCCTACAGCATGGGCTGGGAGGGTGACACCACCACGCCTCACGCAGACGCGATCCAGTGGGTGCATCGCTTTCTGGAAGAGCTGAACCCGGGAGACACGATTTCGATCATCGATGCCCGTCATCAGCCGCGCGTAGTCACCGACAACCCGACCAGTAACTTTTCCCTGGTCCGTGAGAAGCTGAATCAGCTGCCTCCCCCTGCGGGTGAATCGAATCTGGCGAATGCGGTCAGTAAGGCGGTCCAGATTCTGGGGAAAACGTCCAACCTGGAACGCGAGATTATCGTTCTGACCGACGATCAGGCGTTCGGCTGGACGCCACAGGATACACTGCTCTGGGACCAGGTCAATGATCTGATGCAACAGTCCGCGGTTCCGATTGACCTCTGGGCGACGAATGTCGCTGGTGAGAAAAATGAAGGCCTGCAATCCAACCTGCGGGTCGACCAGCTCACATTATCGCGGGAAGTCTGCGTGAAAAATCTGCCTGTCAAAATCTCGACGACGATCCGCTACGACGGTCCCGAGCCGAATCTGATCTGCCCCGTCTATTTCGAAATCGACGGTCAACGCATTAAAGAGAAAACACAGTCGGTCAAGATTGAGAATCACGGCGAAGCTGCGGTCGAATTTCAACATCGCTTCGATCAGGAGGGGACACACGTGATCAGCGTCGTCCTGGATCCGGATGATCTGCCGGGGGACGACCGCTCGGATGCAGCGCTGCAAGTCACCAGCGCCCTGCCTGTGCTGCTGGTGGATGGCACTCCCAGTTTTGACCCGACCCGCAGCGAGGTCTTCTTCGCCAATCTGGCGCTGACAGCACCGACCAACCGGACTCCCTGGATACAAACCACCGTCATTGAAAAGGATCAGCTGACAGCAGACCTCCTGAAAAACCAGGCGGTCGTCATTCTGGCGAACGTCGACTCCCTGACCGAGGTTCAGGCGGGGGCGCTGATTGATTTCGTCAATCTGCAGGGGGGCGGCGTCATGATCGCGCTGGGTGATCAGGTCAATCCGCAAGAATACCAGAAGGTGCTGTTTCAACCCCAGGGGCTGATTCCCGTTGAGTTGAAGGCACAGGAAGCCAGTCAGGGACTGGAATTCGGCAACGTGACTCAAATCGACTCAGACAGTCTGCAGAGTCCCTGGCTGAATCGGTTTCGAGGCGAATACGCCAACGGATTGACGGCAGCCCGGTTTAATCGCTGGTGGGATATCATGCTTCTTGAAACCGAGGCTCCGCCTGCGGATGAGAAAGACGGGGCAGCGGAATCGGATGTGCCTGCCCCGATAGCACCACAGGAAATCGCAAAGCTCACCAACCAGAAACCTCTGCTGGTGATGATGAATCACCAGCGGGGACGTGTGCTCTTGATGACCTCTTCCCTTGATGCCGACTGGAACAATCTGCCCAGCAAACCCGATTATGTTCCCTTCCTGCATGAAGCGGTGTTTGAGCTGTCCTCGGGTCGCGTCTTCCGGAACCTGCAACTGGATGAACCGATCGTGGTCCCCGTACCAGCCGGAACGACCATCGAACAGTTTACGTTTCTGGATCCCAATGAAAAACCGGCAGTAGGCACGATTGATCCGGCAGTCAATGGCGCGACGTTTCAATGCACCAATACGTCCCTGCCTGGCATCTATCAGTTGAATCCGAAATCAGACAAGAATCCCGAGCTCAGACCCGATCGGTTTGTGGTGAACTTTGACCGCAGTGAATCGAACCTGACCCCGCTTTCAGAGGCGGAGCAGAAATCACTGACGGAAACGTATCATTTTACTTTTTTCAAAACGCTGGACGAACTCAAACAGGGCATGTTTTCCGACGTGTCTGAGACCGAGTTCTGGCGTTTTCTGTTACTGATCTTTCTGTTGCTGATGGTCGGAGAACTGTTTCTGACCCGTCGCCTGGTTCAGGGGGGGCATGTGTCACTCCCTGAAGAGAATAAATGATGTCCTGTTTTCTGCTGAGTGGAACGTTGCCGTAATGATGGAAAAGCATTTCCAGTTCAACAGTCTCGAATGGAGCGGGTGGACCGTGGTCAGCGTCTGCGCGGTGCTGATCGTACTGGTCAGCATCATTCTGCTGTTCCGCTACGAGCGACGACTGGTCTCGCACAAGATCGGCAATGTCCTGATCGCCCTCCGCGTGACGGCCCTGGTGCTGATTCTGCTCACCTTCCTGGAGCCGGTTCTCACCTGGTCATTCAATACGGAAAAGACGGGGCGGCTGATTGTCGCTCTGGACGTCTCGGACAGTATGAATACACAGGACCGGCATGCGAGCAAACTGGAAAAACTGCAACTGGCGCGGGCGTTGAAAATGATCGGCAACGACCAGATCAACGCGCGGCTGGACCGCTGGGAAGCCGCATATGCGGCCGGTGAAGAACCGGCATGGGTCGAAGAGAGCGAAACGGCGAACCCGGAAAAACGGGCGCAGCTGGCGGAGAGTCGAAAGCAGAATCTGGAAACGATTTTCGAAGAAATCGACCAGATGTCACGTAAAGAGATTGCCCAAAAACTGTTGACGAATCCGGCGAATCCGATTCTGGAAAAGCTGAAAGAGCGGGGTGATATTGACCTGGTCCTGTTTGCCGGCGATGCGGTACCTGCGGAACAGACGACGCTCGAGGAACCTCTGACGGAAGTCCCCGATCAGGTCCATATGGAACTGTCTAATCTGTCGCAGGCATTAAAAGCAGCCGGCAGTGGATCGGAAACCGGAACTTCCCCCATCTCGGGTTACGTCCTGCTCACCGACGGCCGCGACAACAGCCAGTTGGATCCGGTCTCCACCGCGGAACAACTGGGACAGATGAAAGTCCCCGTCTATCCGGTGCTGCTGGGATCGGCCAATCAACCCAAAGACATCTCGGTCTCAGCCCTCGATTATCCGCAGACCGCATTCAAAGAGGACAAGCCGTTACTCAAAGCCCGGATCGGCACCAGTGGTTATGATAGCCAGGAGGTCCGTGTCGCCTTGATGCAGGGAGACCAGGAACTGGCGGTCAAACGTTTCAAGTCGACCGGAGTGAGTAAATTACTGGAATTCGAAATCGAGTCTGATCAACAGGGCCGCCAGGAATACCGGCTGGAGACGGACATTCTCCCGGGTGAAACGCGCGAGGATAACAACGAAAAAACATTCGCGATCAACTTCGTCGATGACAAATCACATGTTCTGCTGGTGGAAGAAACCGCACGCTGGGAATTCCGTTTCCTGCACAACGCACTGGAACGGGACAAGCGGATTGACCTGCAGCAGGTCCTGTTTGAGCAGCCTTACATGGGTCTGCTGCCGCGACCCTTCTTCCCGAATCAACTCCCGATCAATGCGCCGCAGGCAAAACAGAACGAAAACCAGGCAGCTGCCGAGAACAAGGAAAAACCGAAACCGTTCGCGGACAAAGACCTGATTATCATTGGCGACGTCTCTCCCGAACATGTCAAGGAAGATCTCTGGAAACAGATCCAGACCTTCGTCGGCGATCAGGGAGGAACCCTGGTCCTGCTGGCGGGAAAACAATATATGCCGCTGAAGCATCGATCGAAAACCCTCGACGAATTACTGCCGGTGAAGGATCTGGAAGCTGTCGACTGGAACCAGGCGAATTTCAAAGTGCCCCCCGGCGAGCGGGGGATGCACCTGGCTCTGACCCCCGAGGGTGAACTGGAGCCGTTGTTCCAGTTCGATGCGACGCCGGATATCAACCGAGACATCTGGCAGCACTTACCCGGGCACCTCTGGTTTTTACAGGGGACGTTGAAACCGGGCGCGTCTGTGCTCGCGTATGGAATTTCTCCCTTTGACGCCCCATTGAACGAAAAGCGGGATGGCGTGATTGTGTACCGGCAGTATGGTGCGGGGCAGGTCATCTGGGTCGGAATCGACAGTACCTGGCGCTGGCGATTCCGGGTGGGTGATCGCTACCACCATCGCTTCTGGGGGCAAATGGCGCGCTGGGCGGCACGTAATAAAGCTTCAGCAGGTAATGAGTACGTCAAATTCAGTCTGAATAAAACGGATATCGACGCGGGAGAAATCGCGACTGCGACAGCGCGCTGGACCCAGGACTATCTGCAGCAGAATCCGGACGTCAAATCGACGGTGGAGATCGTCAGAGCTGCCGAGCCGGATCAGGTGGTTGCTTCCTTTGAACTGCAGACGCAGAAAAACCAGCCCCAGTTGCAGGAAGGAAATCTACCGGCCCTGGATCCGGGTGAATATGAACTCAAGTTGAAACCGTCCACGCAACAACCGGGCGATAAGGAAATTGTAACGCCTCTGTTCGTACATGAAGTCAAAACAATCGAACTGGGCAATCTGGCGTCCAATCCCCAATTACTCACCGAGATGGCCGAATCCAGTGGGGGGAAACTGCTCACGCCTGGCACCATCGACGAGCTGCTGGAGCTGATCCCCAACCTGAACCAGGAGATCTCCAATCAGGACGAAGTCTCACTCTGGGATCACTGGCTGATTCTGGTACTGATCATGGGGGTCCTGACTGTCGAATGGGCCATCCGTAAGCTGAACGGCCTGCCTTGAAAGATTTTGGGGTTCCGCCCCTTTTTTCATCCCTCTTTCAGGGAAATTCTTGTTACAATATCAGGAGTTCCGTTCCCGCTTGAAATCCGGTTCCCTACCCGGGTCATCGATTTCCGGGCGGCACTGACGGTTCGCAAACCCTGACTAGATCATTACTTCCCTCAGAGAACGACTATGGATGGACAGTTAGATCAATTCGTCAATGAACTCAAACGGCAGTTAGGTCAACTGGACCGGCGTATCCGCTCCCTGGCGTTACTGCGGGGACTGGGTTTTGTGGTTCTGGTGCTGATTTGCCTGGTGACCATGCAGATCAGTCTCGATTTCGTCTTTTCGCTGAGCAATGTGGCCCGCATCGCGCTGACTTCTTTTTCCTTAACGGTGCTGATTGGCTGCCTCTGGTTTGGTATGCTGCGACGGGTCTTTCACAAACGAACCCCTATTGAACTGGCGGCGATTGTGGAGGAATCTCAGTCCTCTCTCAACGAGCGGCTGACCTCCGTTCTGGAACTTTCAGTCGCCCACGACGACACCAGTTCGGTCGTGATGCGGGAACGCCTGGCACGGGAAACGATCGCTTCGCTGACGAACTTCAACATCACCGACTCGGTTCCCTCGGACCGCGCCATGCGGTTTATCATGAGTGCCGGGATTGCGATGATCATTTTCCTGACGCCGCTGCTGTTCTGGCCGGACGCCTATCGCCTGCTGCTTTCACGCAGTATGGTTCCCTGGGGAAATTTCGCGACGGTCAGTTCGCTGTATTTCGAAGTCGAGCCGGGAGATGCCACCGTAGCCCGGGGCGAAGACCTGCAGATCATCGCCACGCCGCACTGGCATACCAAAGAACCGGGAACCATCGATGAAGTCTGGATCGCCTGGGAAGATGCGGAAGGACAGCCTTTCACCCGCCGCATGGATCTCGATCAGGAAGCGGGGCACTACACAACCCAGTTTTCGCGCCTGCTGAGCGGATTTACTTATTCGATTTCCAGCGGACGCAGCCGCACAAAACAATATGCGATCCAGGTCGCGGAGCCTCCCTCAATCATTGATACAAAGCTGGTGGTCACCCCGCCGCGCTATACCGGACAGGCTGCTGAGGAAATGACGGTCCTCCCCAGTGAAATTCGTGCGCTGGAGCAGAGTCAGATCGCACTGCAGCTGACCTTTGACCGACCGATCGGTGAAGCAACACTGTTCTACCAGTATTACACGTCCGGTGCAGGGGCCAATGAACGTCCGCCCGTTGAGACGCTGCCCCTGAGCATCGGTGAGGATCAGCTGACCGCACAACTCGATCTACCGGTGGGGAAGAACAGTTTCGTCTTCCACATCGAATTTCACAGCAAAGCAGGCGCGCTGAAAAATCAGACATCTGAGCACCTCGTGAAAGTCACACAGGACCGGGCACCGGAGATCGAACTTTCGCTCTACAATCAGCCGGAGTTTTTTAAACCGAAAGAGACACTTTCCATTCCCGTTAAAGCTCTGGATGACTATGCAGTGAATGAACTGGAAGTACACATTCAGAAACTGGATGAGAAAGAAACCGTGATCAAGGTCCCCGCTGAAAAGCTGGGAAGTTCCACGGTGGACTTTGAATTCAAAATTAATCTACCCGATCTGAAAGCCGATCAGGGAGATATTTACACCTATCGCATCAAGGCTGCGGACAATCGTGAGATACCGGAGCCGAATGTGGTCTGGTCGACACCACGCGTGTTTGGCATCGATAAGAATGCAGAACAGCAGCTCTCGGCAGGCGTGATTGCCCGCCAGCAGAAACTGCGGGACGAGTTGCGGAAGATTCAGCAGGAGTTCAAGACACATCACGCGCAGGTGGAAAAACAGATTGCCGCCCTGGAGGAACAGAAAAAGAAACAGGAACTGTCCCCCGCCGATCAGGAGAGCCTTCAGGAACTGACGAAGCAGGAACGCAAGCTGGCCCAGCAGCTGGAAACCGTGGCCAATGAATTTCTGGAACTGCCGCTCTATCAGAAACTGGCAGAGCAGACGCAGAACCTCGCCCGGACCGACTTCGTAAAAAATCATGACACGCTGAAATCCGCTGCTGCTGCCGAGAATCTGCCACAGGCACAACAGGAACTGAAACCGGTACCGGCGGCCATGGATCAGACCGAGAAGAAAATCGACGATCTGGTCCGTCAGTATGAAAAGCTGGTGGAACTGGAGAACGACCTGCATAATCTGGATCGCCTGGCAGAAGAGACAGACCACCTGGCCAATGACATGCTGGCCTTCAATGAGAAAGTCGAATCCGTCAAACAGCAGATGCAGAAACCACAGGACGCGCAGCAGGCGGACAATAAAACTCCCGAGAAACAGAACGATCCGCATCAGCAGTTGAAACTGACTCCGGAAATGCAGCAGGAGCTGTCCAACGAACAGGCCGAACTGAAACACCGCCAGTCCCGCCTCACCAAAGATCTGGATGACCTGCTGGAGCGGAGACCGGAACTGGTGGATGCTGCCCGCAACTTCCAGTTGAAGCAACTCGATTCGCTGGTCACCCAGGCGTCGCAACTGGTCGAACCGCAACAGCAGCTGGCAGAAGCCATGCAGCAGCAGGCCCCGGTCTCTGCAGGACGCCCCCTGCCCCGTGATGCACAGGCCCCCGAACCCGCGGCTCCTCAGGGTAACGATGCCGCACCCGCGCAGGCTGCTGCTCCCGCTCAGGCACCACCGCCTGCCAACAGTGATGCGCCCCAGAACGCAGCGACAACCGCAGCCAACGCGCAGCCGGCCCAAAACAGCCAGCCCGCAGAAGCAAATATGAGCAACGAACCTTCGCGGGCCAAGGCAAATGCAGCGGCTCAGGAAGCGATGCGAGCTCTGCAACAGCAGCAACAGAACCTGGCAGATGCCGCCGCGAACTTCCTGCTGGAGACGGCACAAAAATTTGGTCCCGAATCGGAATCGACGAAGCAGGCAGCCCAGATGGCACGGGAAGCGATTCAGGCAGAACAGCAGGCGAACGCAGGCCGATTCCACGAAGCCAGTCAGGCTGCCAATCGTGCCGCACAAATCGCTGACGAAATCAAGGAGGCACAGCTGGCTCAAAAAGCAAAGGAACAACAGACCGAGCGGGATAACTTCCTGGAAGAAGCCGAACGCATGGCTCAACTACAGAGTAAAGTGGCTGACAAACTGGCGGAAGCTTCCAACTCGGAAGAGAACCGGCAGGCAGCCATCAAAAATTCGCAGCAGACGCTGGCACAACAGACTCAGGAATTGACACGCCAGTTTTCGGAAACGTCCCGCAAACTGGAAACCGATCCGATTGGACTGGAAAAAGAGAGCCAGCAGGCAGATCAGAGTCGTAAGCAAACCGAACAGGCCGGCCAGTCCATGCAAAAAGCGGTCGACGACCTGCAACAGGAGAATCTGGCACAGGCAGCGCAACAGGCCCAGCAGGCCGCCCAGGCACTCCAGGCGGCAGCCCAACAGGCACAACAGTCCCGTCCGCAGCAGGCCAATGATTCGCCGGTTCCCGAAAAGGTCGGCAACCAGGTCACCGATGCTGCCCAGCAACTCCGCCAGGCACAACAGCAGCTGGAGAAGAATCCCGAGTTCAAGAGCGCCCTGGATCAGCTCCTGGCACAAAATGAGAAACAGCAGTCGGGTAATCAGCAGGGGGAACAGAAACCGGATTCGTCCAATCCTGCTGATCAGAAACAGCAGGCGACCGAATCGGGCGAGCAGCAGCAATCTCAGGGAGATTCCCAATCGGGCAAGAATGGTCAGTCCATGGAAGATCAACTCGCTCAGAATGGGAAAAGCCAGAGTCAGCAGTCTGAATCAGGAAAGTCCGGCAAACAGTCTGCACAACAACAGGCTGCCGAATCGCTTAAGCAGGCAGCGGAATCCCTGTCCCAGGCAGCAACCGAGCTGAAATCGAAAGCGCAGCAGGGTTCTGACCCCGGCAAGGGACAACAGTCTCAGACCGCTTCCCGCAATATGGCGCCCGGTAAGGGCCAGGGGGAAAGCGAAGGGGGCGGTGCCCGCACGAACGTGGACTTCAGCAAGCTGGAGATGCAACTGAAGGCCATGTCGAATCGCAACTGGGGTGAACTGCCCGGCCAGCTGGATACCGAAATTCTGCAGGGCTCGCGGAGCAGAACTGATCCGGAATACGCGCGTCTGATCAAACACTATTTTGAAGCCATCGCCAAATCGAAGCCTGACAGCGAATAAGCAACGGATTTGATTTCAATCACAGGAAGAATCAATGTCACGCAGGTTGATCACATCTACGCTGGGATTGCTGCTGCTACTCTCCCCTGCTCTCTGCCGGGCCCAGGAACTGGACGCACAGAAGAAGAGGGTCGACGACAGCATCCAGCAGGCGGTTCAGTTTCTGTCGAAGTCACAGCAGCCTTCCGGTGCGTGGTCGTTCAACTCGTATGGTGAATCAACGGCAGCGACCTCACTGGCAATCATGGCGTTCATGGCTGCCGGCTATGTGCCCGAAGAGGGCCCCTACGGTGACCAGATCAACAGAGGGATCGACTGGGTGCTCGCACATCAGGCGGATAACGGACTGGTCGTGCACCACAAAAGTCACGGCCCGATGTACAGCCACGGAATCAGTACGCTGATGCTGGCTGAAGTGGCCGGCATGCTGAAAGGTGAGCGCGAGAAAAAATGCCGCGAAGTGCTGGAGCGGGCGATCAAGCTGATCATCGCGGCGCAGAACGTCCCCAAAGACAAACGGAACGCGGGGGGCTGGCGGTATAACCAGACCAGTAAAGACAGCGACCTGAGTGTGACCGGCTGGCAGCTGCTGGCACTGCGGGCTGCCAAGAACATTGGCTGTGATATCTCAGCAGACCAGATCGACAAAGCGGTTGCCTATGTCCGCCACTGCCGCGGACGCAATAACGTGGGATTCGCCTACCAGCCCGGCGGCGCCCCCAGTGCAACGCGAACGGGGACCGGCATCCTCGCACTGGAGATCTGCGGCCAGCATCACACCAAGGATGCCCTCGAAGCGGGCGACTATCTTGTACAACGGCCCCTGCATCCCGATGAGTTCTACTACTTCTACGGTGCTTATTACTGCAGTGTCGGCATGTTTCAGATGGGGGGCGAATACTGGCGTAAGACCCGGGATGCCATCGTTCCCCAGCTGCTGGAAATGCAGAAACATGACGGCAGCTGGCTGGCCACCAAAGGGAGTGAGAAGGAAGCGGGCAAAGTCTACGCCACATCGCTGGCAGTGCTGGCCCTGGCGGTCGAATACCAGTACCTGCCCATCTATCAGCGCTGATCTGTAAGGCTTCGCGATTTATTTCCACACCGCTGCCCGTGAATTCCCGGAAAAACCCGGGATTCGTCTGCTTGAGCGATCACAGGCCTTTCGATATCCTTCTGTAAGATAAGAGCTTACCTCGATCACTCTACGTGGAATCACGGCGAATTGACCTTGGAGAACCAGCCGGTTATCTTTAAAATTCGCTTCCCGTTTTTGACCTTTTCTCCCTGGATACCTGACTGTGCGGATTGCTTACTTAGACTGTTCTACCGGAATCAGTGGCGACATGACCCTGGGCGCCCTCGTGGATGCAGGCGTGGACCCGGATCAGATTTGTGCCGGCATCGATTCGCTGGGCCTGCCCGGCGTGAAGCTCACTTTCTCCTCAACGATCAAGGGAGGCTTTCACGCGACCTACGTCACGATTGAACATCCCGAGCAGCACGCCCATCGGCATCTGAGCGACATCGTCACCATTCTCAAGCAGTCAGACAAACTCACCCCCCGTCAGTACGAGCTGGCCCTCTCGCTGTTTTCTGCAATTGCAGGAGCGGAAGCAAAAGTGCACGGCTCGACCATCGACAAGGTTCACTTTCACGAAGTGGGGGCGATCGATTCGATCGTGGATATCGTCGGAGTGGCGATCGGCTTCGACCTGCTCGGCGTAGAACAGGTGCTCTGTAGCCCGGTCCCCACCGGTTATGGTCAGATCAAAATCGATCATGGTATCTGCACGGTCCCTGCCCCGGGAACTGCGGAGTTGCTGAAAGGAATTCCGCTGGCAGACATTCCGATCCAGGCGGAACTGACCACGCCCACCGGAGCCGCCATCGTTTCGACGCTCGTCGATCGGTTCTGCATGCTGCCCCCGATGACCATCGAAGAGATTGGCTACGGTGCCGGGACGAAGAACTTCCCGGAGCGGGCGAACCTGTTGCGACTGTTCGTCGGCGAAGTGGCGACACCCGCCCACACCGACTATGTTACCCTGCTGGAAACCAACCTGGATGACATCTCCGGAGAGATCATCGGCCACACCAAACAGAAGCTGCTCGCAGCGGGGGCCCTCGATGTCTACAGCACGGCGATCCAGATGAAAAAAGATCGTCCTGCGGTCATGTTGAGTGTGATCTGCAAACCGGAATCAGTAGAGCAGCTCGAAGCGATTCTGTTCCAGGAGACCGAAACCCTGGGCATCCGCAGGCATCAACTGCAGCGTTCGATCCGTGCCCGCAAACCACATCAGGTGACAACCGCCTGGGGAGAGGTGGCAGGGAAACTGTCACTCGGACCAAACTACCAGTCGATTTTTACTCCCGAATATGAAGCCTGTGCAGAGCTGGCTGCAACTCATCAGATTTCCTTAAGAACTGTGTACCGGGCTGCGGAAGCAGCATTTCTGCTCGAAGGATCTGTAGAAACCGCGTTTGAATCGGGTGCACATGCGCCCCACGACCACGACCACGACCACGACCACGACCACGACCACGACCACGACCACGACCACGACCACGACCACGACCACGACCACGACCACGACCACGATCACGATCACGATCACGATCACGATCATTAATCGACGCGGGACAGTGATCAGGAAGATCATGGTCCGCGGAAACAGAATACGTTCCCCTCTGGTATTGTGTCTGAAAGTAAAGGATGACTTTCGAGCATGTTTAATCTGAATGATACCAATGTGATTCTGACGGGTGGGCTGCTGCTGGCGATTGCCTGGACGTTACGCAGGAACTTTCGTGCCCAGCACCAGTCGCGCAACCGGGATCCTCTCGCAGAGGCACGCAGCGAGCTCTCTGATCTGGAGAAGAACCAGATGAACCGGCTGAACCAGCTGGAGGTCAAACTCTACGATTTTGGGAGAGAAGTGGAAGCCCGCAGTGAAGATCGCCTGCGGGTGCTGGATGAGTTACTGCAGGAAGCCGACCAGGAAATCAACCGGCTGCGGACGCAACTGGCGCTGGCTCAACAGGGGCCAACTGCAGATTCATCAACTTCAGGTCCCGACATTCTGGTGTACGAGCAGGAACGCAAGAGGCTCTCCGCGAGTGCCGAGCAGCGGCTGATGATGGTCTATCTGAATCAGGCCGGCTTTTCTGCGCAGGAAATCAGTAACTGTTTTCAATGCAGTCCCCAGGACGTTGAAAAAGTTCTGGCAGAAGACATCCCGCGTCCCGATTCAGAAACCGCCTGAGGATCAATCAACAGATTTGCAGATCAGCCCTGGAATAATTCTGCAATCGGAGCGGCATCGACCAGACTGATCTGCTGATCGTCCTGACGTGCCAGACAGCTCTGCGGGTTAAGTCCCAGATGCTGATAGATACTTGCCGTCAGTTCGGCAGCATGCACGGGACGTTCGACAGGACTGCTGGCCCGGGAGTCACTGGCACCAATCACCTGTCCGCCCGGTGTGGCACCACCGGCGACGAGTGCTGACCAGACATGCGGCCAGTGATCGCGTCCCCCTGAGGTATTGATTTGCGGAGTGCGACCAAACTCACCGGTGGCGACAACAAGAGTATCGTCAAGCAGTCCGCGGGATGCGAGATCGTCCAGCAGCGTCGACAGGGCTTTATCAAATGCGGGACCGAGAGAATCACGGTATTCGTAGACTTTCCCAGCTGTGCCTGCACCGGTGCCGTGACAGTCCCAAGTCAGCTGCTCATGCAGGTCGTCAAACAGATTGACAACCACACACCGCGTGCCCCGTTCGACCAGTTGACGTGACTGCAGCAGCAGTTTGCCGAAGCGATGCTTACCGTACTGCTGTTGAATGGCCGGAGATTCGCCGGCAATTTCGATTTCATATTCGGTCGAAGCCGACTTGGCACCGATGGTCGTCGCGGGAGCATAGTCTTCGCCGAGGAAGGTGGGCTGCTGACCGCGGTAAGTATTCACTCCCAGGGAGTTCACCAGGCGGGGCAATACCACGAACGGTGGTGCGTCTCCGCGCGGTCCCCACTGACGGGCAACGACGGAACCGAAACAGGGATAATTCAGCGAGGCCCGTGAAACGCGTCCGGTCTGAATTAACTGATGACCGGTTTCATGAATCGGGGCGGCATCGTGGTAGAGTGAACGAATCAGTGAGAACTGTCCGGTGCGCTGGGCCAGCTGTGGAAAGGCCTCGCTGAGCATCAGGCCAGGCACGGTGGTGGAGATCGCTTTCAGCGGCCCCCGGATTTCGGAAGGAGCCTCGGGTTTGGGGTCAAACGTTTCCAGCTGGCTGGCGCCGCCGGTCATCATGATCAGAATGCAGTTTTTCTCTGAACGATCACTGTGTGATGCTGCAAGAGCGGCACGCTCGGCCATGGAGAGACCGACAAAGCTCAAACTGCCCACCCGCAGAAAATCCCGCCGGGAAACTTCCGATTGTTTTTGCCTGGAGTTCATACGTCTTTCACTCTATTGAATACAGTCTATTATGTATCGTCAGTGGGTGGAGGTATTATACCAGCCCTCGTCTATAGTCGAAGAAATCCTCTCGGAGAATTCAACCTGTTTCTCAAACTTCGCCGCCAAAATGGAAAGTTCAAGCCGATTCCAAATGTTCGATGGCAGCCCCCCGGTTCAGTGGTTTGACGATCCGCGTCAAACAGTCCTCTCCGTAACCTGCTTGCTGTACAAGACTTGAGACTTCCTGCGCTGCCACGTTTCCTGGGCAGACGACCGACAGTGTGGGTCCCCACGATGTTTGAGCGATGCCCTCAACTCCTTGTGAGCTCAGTAGTTGCTCCAGTTCCCTCATCCGGGGATGTGCCAGTACGCCCCCCTGGGCAGGTTGGAAGAATTCGCCGACAGTATGTCCGAATTCGGTCAGGCCGGTCGCAAACTCCCTGAAATTCTGTTCCAGTACGGCAGGTGCCAGCTGCATCAGGGCCAGGCGACAGAGCTTTTCTGTCAACTCTACCGGCATCGGTCCCAGGCGCTGGATGGCATCGGCTTCGACGGCACCGGAGATGCCAGCCTCGTCTTGAGGTGTGATCAACAGAATCCGCCACTCTGCTGGAAAGGGAGCCTGAAAGACCAGGGGGCTGATGGCTGAAGATTCCTGTTTGCCCGCTTCAATGAGAAAACCTCCGGAGGCGAAGCCGTGAACGCCCAGCGCCGAGCGTGCACCCCGTTCTACGTGGTGTGCCAGTTCGACCGACGAGAGCTCTGATTCTCCAGCCAGCGCAGCAACACCGCGTGCCAGCGCCAGACTGAGCTGTGTCCCGGAACCGAAACCGCAATGCTGGGGAATTTCAGATTGCAGCGTGATCTCAAAACAGTGATCCTGAACTGTTTCCGAATGATTACGAAGTGCATTGAGTGCGGTGCGGATTTTTTCACAACTGCCTGCATTGCCTGTGATACAATCCTGTCCGGTCGTAGCAGGTTTGATTGAAAGTACCAGCCGGGGTTCCTCAATCATCAGGCCCAGGCCACCAAATTCACGGCCCGTACGGGGCGCAAGTGAAAGCAGTCCCCAATGCAGGCGGCTTCCAGTGGTGAGAATCACTTCCGATGACATGACGAATCTGATTTCTGGGCTGGTGTGAGACAGGTGCAAACGGTTTACGATTTCAATTCAGCATACGCTCTGGCCACGTATTCTTCCAGTAAACGGAAGGCCTCTGTTTCTGCGGAGCCGGCTGTTTTTCGTACGATCTCTGCCAGTGCTTCGTACTGCCGGGATAACTCCTGCTGTGGGATCAGATGTGTCCGCGTGGCCAAAATAGCGGCTTCCAGCACCGCATGCTTCGCGCGGTTCAGACCAAAGTAGTCACGGATGCGGCCCTGATGCACGACCCGCGCCTGCATGACGGTCCGCATGTCTGATTCATCGATCGATTCGATCTGGAATTCATACCAGCGACAGGCGGATTGCAGCACGGCTCCCTCGATTTGTTCTGCGGGGAAAGTATCCGGTAGTTCTTCCACTTGACCAATGGCGGCTTTGGCCAGGAGCAGAACATCGTCGACGACATGAAAGACGCCGCAACGGGTCTGTTTGAGATTCTGGAAAGTCCGTGATGTCTGGAAGGGACGCAGCACCAGGTGTGTCATTTCGGGATCGACGAGGGGCCCCATCGGCGCGAGGTTATACTCGCCCTCCTGATTTCGACTGGTGACCATGCCTTCCAGAATCATTTCCACTACCTTCCCCTGGGACCTGAAATTACTTAACAGGCTTCTATCATAGTCCAGAACCAGCCTGAGGGGAAACCAGTGGCTGCAGGAAACCGTGCGCAGCTCTGCTGCGATTGCATTGTCACACCAGTGTGGTGAGGGGAGAATCTAGCGAGTGAATCCGACGTAGAAGCTGAAGACCTGTGTCTGGTCGAAAGATTCTTTGGCCAGCGGCACAGAGAAGTCCAGTGCGACGGGTACTGGACCCATAGCGGGAACAGTCAGTCGCAGACCGGCACCGACAGAGACACGGAACTGATCCAGAGAGACATCTTCATCCACGGTACCGAAGTCACTGAAGAAGACCATCTGAATCATTTCGTCAGCGGTAATCGGCATCATGTACTGGGCACTACCCAGCAAGCTCCAGCGACCACCGATGGCGATGCCATTTTCGCGAGGAGTTACACCACGGAATCTGAAACCGCGGAAGGTCTGGAAACCACCGGCATAGTATCGTTCGAAGACCGGGGTATCGGTGTCAGTCCAACCCAGTTGAGCACTCAAAGAGAGGATGTGACGTCCGCCACCATCGGGCCGCTTGTACAAGGTGAAGTACTGGCTGCCGTTCGCTTCCAGGCGGCTGTAGGTATATTCGCCGACAGCCTGTTCAGCGGCCCATTCCAGCAGGTGCCCTTCGGCGGGCAGGAAGGCAGCGTCACGTGTGTCATGATTCAGCGAGATACGAAATGTGTTCAACATATTGTCGCCCACGGAAGCCTGCACAATTGCCGGGGTGGGAGAACGGGGATTGTAAAGTTTCACGCTTTCCAGACGGTACTGTGTGTTAACTGACCATTCCTGAGTCAGCTGACGTCCCAGCGAGAAACGGCCGCCGACACGTTGTTCGTTCCAGTCGGTATAGTAACGTGTGAAGTAGAAACCGCTGACCCCGAGGCTGAAGTTGGTATCCAGGAAATAGGGATCGGTCCAATTGACCAGATAGCGGCTGACCTGGTTACCGGGTACCGCTTCGGCACGGAACCGCTGTCCGCCACCGCGCCAGGCAGTTCCATCCAGAATGTCTTCCATGCTGCGCGGCGGTCTGAGAATATCAAAGTTTTCTTCCTGCAGGACGATCGAACCGACCACACCGGCGTTACTGTTCACACCAACGCCGAACATCAGTCGGCCGGTACGACTCTCGGAGGCGTAGACGTCGAGGTCCACCCAGCCAGGCTGCTGCTGGGGAAACTCTGTGCCCATCGGATCGCCGAGAGGGCTTTGACCAAACAGCGGGTTCAATGGCTCAGGGATGCCGTTATCGTAGTTCTGACCGCGGAAGATTTGCCCGGTCCGTTGAGGTTGAGGTGATTCATAAGAAACGGGCTCGGTCTTGAGTCCTTTAAACAGATCCTGATTCCGTTGTGGTGGAGTCTGGCGATAGGTTTTATTCCGATAGCGGAGATTCGGGTGACGTAATTTCTGAGTTGGCTGCTCATCCGCATTCTGTCCCCGCAGAACATCGTTTTCACGACTGGCCAGCATTTCCTTGTTGGGATCGACGCGTGTCACATTGATCCGCGGTCCGTCCTGGGGGCCTTTCATGAAAACCTGATTTCCTTCGATGCGGCGTTTACTTTTGGCAATCAGCCTCTGATTGGCCAGGTCGCCGGGGGCGACCATCATCGGATTCAGCAGGACTGAGCTTTTGGTGCGCGGATTATCGCCGGAAATATGAGCGGTAATTTTGCGGATGCGGTAGGGTTTATCTTCATTGATGCTGTAAACCAGGTCCACCTCGCCGGGGGTTTCCAGAAAACGGGGCTGCGGAGTCACTTTGGCAAACAGGTGCCCCAGTTCGCCGTAGCGGGTGGTCAGCTTATCGACATCTTTCGCCAGCGTACGGCTGTTGAAGTATTCGCCGGCGACCAGGTTGATATCCTCGCGAATCTCGTCTTCAGAAAAGAGGCGATTCCCTTCAATCATGATATCGCGAATTTTGTAACGTTTGCCTTCGTTGATCGTATATTCGATCTGTACGCGGGACTTATCGTTGTTGTAGCCGACCTTTTCTTCGATCTTGACGTCGAAGAATCCGAGGCCGTTGTAATACTGTTTGAGAGAGAGCAGATCGTCCTGAATGGTAGCTGGATCGAATTTCCCCCCCAGGAAGCTGATTCCCAGAGGTGCTTTCTTGGTCTGCAGTTTGGTTTTCAGAACTCCATCACTGACAAACTTGTTGCCGCGGAATTTGATTTTGGAAACAACGACCTTGGGACCTTCTTTAATCTCAAAGATGACCTGGCGATCTCCAGGGTCTCCGCCTTTGAGAAGTTTGACTTCGGCAAAGCGGTAGCCCCGTTCGACGTAGAGCTGCTTGATGCGGTTAACGGATTCCTGGTTGGCGGCGATATCAAAGGGAGAGCCCACCTTCAGGCCGGTGGTGGCCTCCAGGCGTTTGAGTTTGATTTTTTTGTAACCGCGAAATTCGACCTTTTCCACGATCGGTCGTTCTTTGACTTTATAAACGAGCACCAGTCCCTGTTCCGTCTTACGGTACACGGGGACAACACTGGAAAACCAGCGGGTGGCAAACAGCAGGCGGACATCTTCGAGTACCATGTCACGTGTGGCGGGGCGGCCACGTTGGATTTTTGTCTTCTGCAGAATCGCAAGGGCGGGAATAGACTCATTGCCTTCCACGCGGACATCAAAGATCGGCTCTTTCAGATTGATGGAACGCTTTTCTGCTTCCTGCGCGCAAACCGATTCAATCAGCGGAACGAATCCGTTGATGCAGTCTCCTAAGATAATAATCTGTACCAGGATCAGGCTTAGCGCCCATCGCAATGCGTTGCCGCATCTGGTGTCAGACGAGACACCTCTTATCATGTCAAATCCAATTGTAACTATTGCGAGAAAAGATATGAGGTTCACATTCTTGTGACAGGTCGGAATTCACTTTTTCATTGGCCCTGTGAATCAGGGAGGATATGAGAAAAGGGAGTGTAGGACAGGAAAGTTACCCTCTGTATTAAAGTGGGTTGCGTAGAAATAACGGAAATCGAAAACAGCCGCAAGACGAGTTTTTCTACGTCATTCAGATTTGCCGGGTTCGTAGCGAAAAAAATTGCACGACTGCCGGTCACCGGTGTAAGAATTACAAAGTAGAAGGGATAAACCACTGCGCACAGGGTGTTTTAACTGCTGAAACAGGAAACTGGATAAACTGGCAAACCCGAGTCGGACTCAGAGCTTAGTCGGCGGAAGACTGCAGGTGGCAGGCGACGCAGGAGAGTACCACGCTGTTGACAGCGGCTTTCGAGCTGCGTTCTGTTTTCTGAGGTGTCGTGGTGTTCTGGTCCCGCTGGGCGATCCAGAGACAGGGTTGCTGTCCTGACGGACTGGCAGCTCCGATCGGAAGTGGAGTCTCAGGAACTTCCATCGAAAAGCCCCACCCCAGGGCGAGTCCGACCAACAGGATCAAGGCGGCCTGCAGCAATCGCTTGCGCTGAACCGGGACCGGTGAAGATAGCGTTGCCGGTTTGCTGATCCCGGCCTCGGCACTCAGGCGGGTTGCCGTCTGTTCAGCAATCCGAACCGCTTCCGGGGAAAGGAAGGGCTTGCCTCCCTGCGCGTATCCTGAAGACGGCTGCGGATCGGACTCGTTTGTGAAATGGGCATCAAATAACGCCAGTTCCTCGTCGGAAAGCGCAATCTCATCTGACAGTTGCTGAAAGGATGTCAGTGCGGGCGCAAGCGTTTCCTGCATCTGCCGACAACGGGGACACATCTGCAGATGCCACTGCAGTTCGTCACAGTTGTGGTCCGTGGGATGGGTAATCAATTCAAACGCTTCGTCACAGTTCATGAGCCTTCTCCTTCTGAAGGTGTTCCTTCAGAAAAACGCTGAGCCAGTTGAAGCAATCCATTTTTCACACGTATTTTTGCCGCTGAAAGACTGCATTCCATCGTCAGGGCGATTTCAGTAAATTTCAGACCACCAAAAAAACGGAGGCGAAGTGCATCGGCCTGGACTTCCGGCAGTTCAGCCAGATAGGCAACCAGCAACTCAAACTGTTCCGTTCTTAAGGCCGTCTGCAGTGGTGTTTCGCTGGAACTGGGTTCCGGAACCCTTGTCTCATCGCTGTTCCCCAGTGACGAATGGACCACTTCACGGGGCTGCTTCATCTCCCGCTTGTAGTGTCGCCGGCAGAGGTTCAGGAAAATGGTCCAGAGCCAGGTTGAAAATGCGAACGCAGGGTTATAGGTCTCCCGGGCTGCATACGCGGCCAGAAAGGCTTCCTGCACCAGATCTTCTGCAGCACAGCGTTTCCCGTATTTACTCCAGGCAAACCGTAACAGGCGCGAACGATAGCGCAACACGAGCTCATCGAACAGGAGATATTCTCCTGCACAGACGCGCTTCATAATGGCTACATCATCCAGTTTCTGATTCATGGGAATTCGGGTTACCAGCTTAAGGCTGCAGAAAAAACCTACCGAAATACACGTTCGATTTTAGCGGTAACAGTTCATCAGATGCAACCGGAACTATCGAGACATCACCATAAACGGCGTTGTTTCAAGATTGCAGATCAACGCCGATCTGATAGATCTCTTCGGTATCAAGGACGAGATCGTTCGCTTCGAACAGCTTACGGATTGCGGCTTTATGAATTTTCATTTTGGTTCCGCCAACCCCGATGGCACCGTAACAGAGTTTTCCGTCCCGTTCGGTGGCCTTGTCCATCACATCGACGTCTTCGATGCCGGCGGGGGGAACCGCATTCAGATCGATGACGACTTTCAGTGCTTTGAGGGGTTTCCAGCAGGCAGCCGGGATGAGCTTCACGCCCGCGGCACCGGCGGCGATGATCAGGCTGGTATCCTGGTTGGCTGCCTCGAGCTGTTTATGATCTTTGAGCGAAAGCGGCTGAACTTTCGCATCTTCGACGAGAGCGGAAATCGCGTCGCAGGCTGCCTGGGCCCGTTCTTCCGAGCGGGAGGCGATGACCACCGAAGCCCCCCTGCGGGCGAGTAATTGTGCGGCCCGCAAACCTACCGGACCGGTGCCGCCCAGGATCAGGGCTTTGGTTTCCGCAAAATCCAGATGTTTGCCCGCGGCGAGCACTGCTGCCGCTGCGGTGGTGTTGGAGCCATTGGAATCCATCATGACCGAGACCCGCACCGGGCCAAAGAATGTTTCCTGAACTTTCCGCAGCAGGTTCTCTCCCGAGTGCACATCGCTGCCGCCGATAAACAGGGCCGTGTTCTTGAGGTCTGCGGGACCGCGGGTAAACATGGCCCCATGCACGAGCGATTCCACATTGACGGGGGTCACTTCGTGATAGCTCATCAGTTCATCGACACCGGCATCAACGGCGACAACACGATCGAAAGAACTGGCATGCTGGCTGGTATCCAGTTGAATCAGTATTTTTTTCATGAGAGTTCTGCAACCTGATCAAATCGAAAACTGCGAAACGGACAAATGGAAAAACCCCTGTTCAATGCGAACAGGGGTCTGAATTCGATCTTTCCACCTCAAGCGGAATGATCAGCCGGCATAGAAGGGGTGAGAAGCTTCACTCTTCTTGGCGATCATTTCATCTGCAGAAGGCTCATTCTTCATAGCACGAGCAATGGCTTCCTTGGTGGCTTCGTAGTTGTAATCGAAGATCTTTTTGTCGTCATCGGCTTCCCAGTGAATGAAAACGCCACAAACGATGACCAGGTCTTCGCACTGATCTTTAGGAATGACGCCCGCTTCAACGCTGTCTGCAACAGCTTTGGCAACGGCGTATTGAGCAGGACCAAACATCTGGACGGCCTGTTTGGCGCCTTTGATGGTTACTTTGGTTACCATCACGGTAGCGGGCTTAACTGCCAGGTTGGGTGTCAATACAGCCAGCAGATTGCTGTGACCCATTTTCTGGCTGGACAGGGCGTTTGCAAAGGCAGCCCCGACAGGACCATTTTTGTCACCAATCAACAGATCGATATGAGCAACTTCATTACCTTCACCGACAAGTGACTCACCGACAAACATAGACATTCTTCGTTCTCCATTTCATATGAGGTTCGCTTCGATATGCTTATAAGCACAGTTTGAAAACGGATCACGAATACCGCAGTCCTGAACGGACGGCGAAACAAACTGCGAAAGTCAGGTTCGCCTTGGATCATTCGTAGCCTGTATCAAGTAATAACAATTTGAGAACCGGATTGCCAGTAAACCGCTGGTATTCAGTCTAAATCCTCATAAAATTATCATGTCTTTCACACCGATCCTGATTTCATGAATACCAGACTCACACAGACACAATCTGAATCCCCTGACCTGCTGATTGTGGGTGCCAGTACCCGCGCTGCAGCAGCCTCTGCGCGACGCGCCGGTTACCGTCCGCTCTGTGTCGACCAGTATGGCGACCAGGACCTGCATGCCCTCGCGGCTGTCATCCCCCGGACCTCTGAACCCGACGGATGGCTGCGCGTGCTCGCAGCTTACAGTTCACTGGAGTGGATCTACACTGGCGGAATGGAGAACCAGCGCGAACTCATTTCTCAGATCAGCGAACGGCATCGCCTGCGGGGCTGTGGTCCGGACTCTCTGCAGCGCGTGCGTGATCCATTTTTTGTGGAACAGCTCATCAGCGGGCATCCGATCTGCATGGCCCCCTGCCTGCCCATTGATGCACATCCCGCCGATCCTGAGAACTGGCTCTGCAAGCCGCTCCGCAGTGCTGCCGGCCTGGGAATTCGATTGCTGAACTCCCCACAACCAGACTCACAAGACGCTCAAGGCTGCTATCTGCAACGGTATCAACCGGGGCAGCCGCTGTCGGCACTGTTCATCGCGTTTCCAGAAGCAGTCGTGCTTGTCGGGCTGGCACTCCAGTTCTGCGGGAATCCGGTTCTGGGAGCGCGCGGATTTCAATATTGTGGCGGCGTCACCATCTCGCCGGTCACCGACCGATTGCGATCCACGCTGGAAGACCTGGGAACCACCCTCGCTCAAGGGTGCGGGATCCAGGGGTTGTTTGGCTGTGACCTGATCTGGCATTCCTCGGAGCGAGATCGGCTCTGGCTGACCGAAGTCAATCCTCGGTACACAGCACTGACGGAACTGTTCGAGCTGCAATACCGGTTGCCTCTGCTCGCCTGGCACCTGGGTGCCTGCCGTTCTTTTCATGGCGACCCCACCAGATATGGCTCGCCGGCAGAGTTACAGAATCAACTTGTGGAGTCAATCAAACAGTCCTTTCCGCAGATCGCGAAAGGCATTCTGTATGCCCGCCAGGATCGATGTGCTCCCGACATCCCTTTACCGGAGATGCAGAGAGACCTGTTCGCAGTCCCCGAAAGTGCCGATCTTCCCTATCCCGGCACTTCAATTCCCGGGGGCACCCCCTTTTGCTCCGTGTATGGTACAGGCAGGAACCAGCGTGAAAGCCTGAAAGTCCTCTCAGACAGGCTGCGGACTTACCAGATGCTGCTGGCACCGGAGGGAGTCCCGGAACGAGCGGCGGCCGATCTGCTTACCAGTCTGCTGGACTCTACGGAACAGGAAAATCACTTTTTTTCCTGTTTTTTTTCCAGCGAGGCGGAAGGCAATTCGTTTCTTGAAGAATCTCCGCATTGACTATAAAATCGAACACAGTCCCGTTGCGTGATCACGACTGCGTTTGGCAAGAGCCTTCGGGCCGGGTATAGTCGATACTGGAGAGTCTGGTTTTCTCCGAAACGACTCCAGAATCAGCGTTCAAACAGACGACATAATAATTCACAGATGATCGACCTTTCCGGTTCATCAATCAACATGAAGGAATAATTCAGGACCGATGGCCAAGTCAACAGACATCAAAATTGTTGAGGCAAAATTTTCAACGGAAGAAGTTCCCTTTCGCACCCCACTGAAGTTTGGTGGTCGGGTGATGGACAGCAGCGTGCTGCTGAACGTGGAGGTCATCGTTGAAACCCGTTCCGGCAAACAGGGGATAGGCATCGGCAGCATGCCGGCAGGCAATATCTGGGCCTGGCCGTCCTCGGTAGTCAGCCCTGAGGATTCCCTGAAAGCGATGATCGAGTTTCTGGAAGAAGCGGTGGAAATCGCCAATATCTGTCCGGAAATCGCGCATCCCATCGACCTGATGTATCATATTTCGGCTGAATATCATTTCATGGCCAAGAAGCTTTCGAAGCGACTGGGCCTGGAAGAAGAGATTCCGGAGCTGGCTCAACTGGTCGCTTCCAGTCCGCTGGACGCGGCGATTCACGACGGGTTCGGTCGGGCGAATCACATCAACAGCTACAACGGGCTGTCTGAAGAATTTATGAACCACGACCTGACCGAGTACCTCGACGATCAGTTCGCAGGCGAATACCTGGATCAATATACGCTCCGCGCCCCTAAGCCGACCCTGCCTCTGTACCACCTGGTAGGTGCCCTGGACCCGATTACCGAAGCCGATATCTCCGAACGGATCAACGACGGTCTGCCGGAAACTCTGGCTGAGTGGATCAAAGCCGACGGTCTGACGCATCTCAAAATCAAACTCTCGGGTGACAACCTGGACTGGGATATCAGCCGCGTGGTGGCCGTCGAAAACGAAGCGGCAAAAGCCCAGGCGGAACGGGGCCAGGATACGTGGTGCTATTCGCTGGACTTCAATGAAAAGTGCGAGAACGTGGATTACGTGCTGGACTTTCTGAACAAGGTGCGTGAGCAGTCTCCGGCTGCTTTTGACCGTGTGCAGTACATCGAACAGCCCACCAACCGCGATCTGAAAGCGAACCCCGATAATAAAATGCATGAAGCAGCGAAGATCAAGCCGGTCGTGATCGACGAATCGCTGGTGGACTACGAATCGCTGCTTTTAAGCCGCGATCTGGGGTATTCCGGTGTGGCCCTCAAAGCGTGCAAGGGACAGACCGAGTCTCTGTTCCTGGGTGCCGCAGCTCAGAAGTTCGACATGTTCCTCTGCGTACAGGACCTGACCTGCTGTGGTTATTCCTTCCTGCACTCGGCGAGTCTGGCGGCCCGCATTCCGACCGTCGCTGCCATCGAAGGGAACGGTCGCCAGTATTGCCCGGGCCCGAACAAAAAATGGACCCGCTCCTACCCCGGCATGTTCAAAATCACCGATGGTACCGTGAAAACCGGTGAACTAAACGGAGACGGTCTGGGCTTCTAATGCGGACACGACTCCGTCATCGCCTTACCAGGCCCGGTTGCGCTGCTGGTACGACTGGAAGTTGAAGAAGGCAAACAGCGCGAACATGATGCCCGCATAACGCTGGTGGTGCATGAAAAAGTAAGCGGCCAGCCCGCCAGCGACGACCATGGAAATCTGCATCGCCAGGATATCGCCCCGATAACGCTTGACGGACTTGCAGATGTCATCACAAATATGGCCCCCATCCAGGGGGAGAACCGGCGCCAGGTTGATCAGCCCCCAGTAGAGGTTGATGAACATCAGGTCGTTAAAGGCAATGATGATGTATTGCCTTGCTTCCAGGCTCAGACCATTCCAGAGGCCGTGGCGGAACGAAAAAAAATCGAACAGCCAGACCGTCCCATACAAGACGAAACCGGCCATGGGACCAGCGGCTGAAATGATGATTGAGCGTTGCGTGGTCAGCCCGGAATAAGGCTGGTAGATGGCCAGTCCGCCGAAATGGTACAGGACGATTTCCGGAGGCCAGCCGAAGTGTTTTGCCATAATGGCATGCCCCAGTTCATGAACCAGAATGGAAACGAACACACAGGCCATCCAGACCAGGGTAAATTTCAGATTCTCCGGATACCAGCCCATGAAGGCGGCCACGGCCCAGAACAGAGGATGCACGCGCACCGGGATTCCGAAGAGCGAAAATCGTAAATCAAATTCGGTGGGAGCGACATTTCCCAGCATCAGTTTCACTTTCTATAGTTCTATTGGATTCCGGAACGGAAAATTTCGATCCGGTTGAAAGACAGCATATCGCATGGTCAACAGAAATGCACTCCTGCATCCTTCCCGACCAGCCGGGGCACTGTAGTCGGGTGCTGAAATCAGGGCAATTGCAGTTTCCAGGGAGCTAAATCAGGTCATTTTAATGTATCCATCGCGGTTCGAGCAGTTTACGGTACAGATTTCCCGCAGGAAAATCAGGGGGGAATGCGAATTCAAGCGACTTAACATTGACGCATCTCACGAAAAGGATACGATTTGCAGTCGGATGGGCAGTGGGTCGCACAAGCTCTGACTCTGATTGAATCCTGACCGATTTCTCAGAGCACTGCGGGGATACCCCGCGGGAGAAGAATTGACCAGACTACGACAGGTGAAGTGTCGCAACGAAAGACCATTTTCGTTGCAACACTTCGCCACAGGAATGGTTGTGCGGCCCGCTGGCCATTTTTTGCGCTGACCCGCTTCTGATCCGCATTGCATTGTACTGACTGCAGGTTGTTTGAATGGGCTTATTTGATTTTATTCGCCAGCTCTTCGGTTCTCCTCCGGACCGATCTGGTCAGGCACCGCCCTCCAGCCCCGCCCCCGAACAAGAGACTTACCGGCAAGAGAGTGACCGGCCACCTCAACCGCGTCGTAAAGTCCGTCTGCATCCACTGCGGTATCCCAAACGCCAGAAGCAGACCAAGCTCACGATTGAAGAAGTCCCCACCCCGCCTTACGAACTGGCCCGCTATGGCGCGATGACCGGACATTATTTCGATATGACCCAGGATGGTGATTCGGCCCTGCTGAGTCACCATCAGCTGCCTCAGTTCTGCACGCCACTGGAACTGGCGCAGTGGCTGGAAATTCCGCTGGGAAAACTCGCCTGGCTGACACACCGCTACAATTACAGCGACGGCCCGGAAGATGTGAACGAGGCCCACTACAGCTATCACTGGCTGCCGAAACGGAACGGCTTCCGACTCATCGAAGCGCCGCGTCCCTTTCTGAAAATGGCTCAGAATCAGATCCAGCAGGAAATTCTCAGCCAGATCCCGATGCATCATTCGGCTCATGGATTTGTCACCGGCCATTCTCCCGTGACCAATGCCCGCCCGCATGCCGGGAAACGTGTGGTGGTGAAATTCGATCTGGAAAACTTTTACTCGAGTGTGAAATTCTCACGGGTGGTGGCAATCTTCCGCACTCTCGGTTACTGCCGGGAGGCGGCACTCTGGCTGGCCCGCCTGACGACTTCGTCCATCCCCGCCAACCTGCCCTTTCCGGATGGCACACTGCGACCGCTACTCCCTTATCTCCCGCGGCATCTGCCTCAAGGAGCGCCCACTTCTCCGGCACTGGCGAACCTGTCCGCGTATTCGCTGGACGTGCGGCTCTCGGGTCTGGCACGTTCCTTCGGAGCCGACTATACCCGTTATGCAGACGACCTGACCTTCTCCGGCCCAGAATCATTTCTGCGATCGCTGCGCGTGTTTATTCCGCTGGTCCAGCAGATCATCAGTTCGGAACGTTTTCAGGTGAACCAGGAGAAACGGCGTGTGATCAGAAACAATCAGCGGCAGACCGTCACCGGTGTGGTCGTGAATGAGCACACCAATATTTCCCGCAAAGAGTTTGACCGCCTGAAAGCAATTCTCACAAACTGCATCCGCCGGGGCCCGGAGACGCAAAATCGGGACCAGCATCCGGATTTTGCCAGTCACCTGCGGGGGAAAATCGCTTACATTCAGCAACTCAACCCGAATCGTGGCCAGAGGTTACTGCAACTCTACTCACAGATTCGCTGGTAATCTCGAAGCTTGAATCTGCCTTGTTTCCCTGTCGCGTTTTGCGACATAATAGAGCCCCGGTCTCTACTGCCAGCCCGGTTTTCCGAGGCCTTTTTTGATCCCCGCTGACATGAAATCCGTTTCATCCAGCAGGGAAACCAACTCGCGCTGATACCCTAAGACCAGAATGGAACTGTTGTGGGTGGATTGTTAAACATCCTGATCAATAGCATCAGACCTTACCTCAGGAGCCTGTTGAAACCGGTCACACGCTTCCTGGTGGGGCTGATTGCAATTCCGATTTTCCACCTGTTCATGAACAAGGTGGTGCGGGTTCAGGATATTGACGAAGAGCTCGAAAAAGACCTGGAGCAATGGTTTCGCGGCTCACTGCTGCTGCTGGTGGCCACCAAAAATATGGAAGCGGCACTGTTCTCCTGGTTGCCAGGCGTGCAGCCGGAAGAAAGCGCCAACCCCGTGCTGATGGGTTTTCGGATCATGCTCGTCATTGGCGTGATTGAAGTGATGCCCGACCAGGAACTTTTCTCCATTATCCACCCGGGTCCGCCCAAACTGAAGCTGTCACGGGAATACGGTATCTGGCGGGAGCTGAAAGAAAAATGGCGAGCCATTTTAAAAGGGTTTCTCTGCCAGCATGTCAACCGTTCGTCGCCAGTGTTTGCGATCCTGTCTGCGATTGCCATCGATACCGTGGGCTGGGTCTGCTACGGCATGGCGATCATCCAGTATCTGATTATTGGACTGGTGACCTCGCGCGATCGGGCACTCGATGTGCTCTCTGAATTTGATCGCCAGGTCAACCAGCGACGACGGGAACTGATCGAAGAATTTGACCTGGATGAATCCGAGGTGCAAGCAGCCGATCGGAAGAAATGCGCGGAGGAACTGGATATGAAGCCGCCGCCTGCTGCTGATACCGAAACGGATCAGTCGACCGATCAATCGAAGGCGTCCGCCTGAGCGGTTTACTCAGCGTCCTCTTTTTTCTCAGCGGCTTTCTTCTTCGTTGTTTTTTTGGCCGCTTTCTTTTTCGTCGTCTTCTTTTTCGCTGCAGCCTTCTTTTTGGTGGTCTTTTTGGCCGCTGATTTTTTGGTGGAGGTTTTCTTTTTAGCAGCCTTTTTCTTCGCCGCAGTTTTCTTAGTGCCCTTCTTGGCTGCCTTGGCTTCGAGCCATTCGACCGCCTGCTCCAGCGTTACATTTTCGACTTCGTAGCCTTTCGGAATGGTCGCATTGATTTTGCCATGCTTTACGTAAGGCCCATAGCGCCCGTCGTAGATGGCGACGAGTTCTTCGTCTTCCGGATGTTTACCCAGTTCGCGAATCGGCGTTGGTGCACTGCGCCTTCGGGCCTGCTTGAGCAGTTCGACTGCGCGCTCCAGGCCGATAGTCAGCACGTCGTCGTCTTTGGTCAACGACTTGTAAACCTTGTCGTGCAGCACGTAGGGACCGAAGCGGCCGATACCCGCGTTGACTTTCTTGCCCGTCTCGGGATGCTCACCCAGAAAGCGGGGCAGGCTCAGATATTTGAGCGCGGTTTCAAAGTCGACCGTATCCGGGTCGACGGTTTTCGGAATGCCGACGCGTTTCGGCTTCGGCCCGTCTTCGACGACATCCCCCAGTTGCAGGTACGGTCCGAACGGACCGTGCAGTTTGTAAATCGGTGTGTTTTCTTCGGGGTGCATCCCCAGCGCCTTGGGGCCTTCACTCTTCTGGCGAATCAGTTTCTGTGCCAGATCGTTGGTCAGATCAGCAGGAGCGATGTTATCTGGAATCGAAGCGGAAACGGGTTCTTCTTCGTTCTCATCGGTCACGTAAGGACCATAACGCCCCACGCGAACCGCTGACTCGATCCCTTCCAGATTGAGCGTGCAGATTTCGCGGGCGTCGATGGTCTCTTCCTTGGATTTGACCTGTTCGTCCAGCCCTTCTTCACCCCGATAGAAGTGATTCAGATAAGGCAGACGATCCCCTTCGCCGACCGCGATGTCATCCAGTTCCTGTTCCATGGCAGCGGTGAACTGCAGATCGACCAGGTTCGGGAAGAATTTTTCCAACAGTCGTGTAACCGCCAGGGCGGTGAAGGTGGGGACCAGCTGACTGCCTGATTTCTTAACGTAGCCCCGGTCCTGAATGGTGCCAATGATGGAGGCGTACGTACTCGGACGGCCCACCCCTTCGCTTTCCAGCTTGCGAACGATCGTGGCTTCCGTGTACCGCGCGGGGGGCTTGGTTTCGTGCTTGAGTGGTTCGACTTCGCTGGGATCCAGTTTCTGATTCTCTTCCAGCGGTGGCAGCATGGATTCGGAATCGTCGAGCGCGGCTTCCGGATCATCGACCCCTTCGACATAGGCGCGGAAGAAACCGGGAAATTCGACATGGCGGCCCGTGGCCCGGAATTCGGCATCGTCGGCTGTGATCGTAACCGTCTGGAAGCGGAGGCGTGCTTCTTCCATCTGGGTGGCCATCGTCCGTTTCCAGATCATGCCGTATAGTTTGGCCTGTTGCCCTTTGAGTCCCAGTTCCTCGGCGGTTTTCATCAGCTTACCAGCGGGACGAATCGCTTCGTGTGCTTCCTGTGCCCCTTTGGAGCTGGTTTCGAAGCGGCGAATGTCGGCACTGAGATAATCTTTACCGTACAGATCTTCGATCCGCTGGCGGGATCCGGTAATCGCTTCATTGGACAGGTTCACACTGTCGGTACGCATGTAAGTAATATGACCGTCTTCGTAGAGCCGCTGGGCCACCTGCATGGTTTCCCGGGCCGACATGTTCAGCTTGCGGTTGCCTTCCTGCTGCAGCGTACTGGTCGTGAACGGTGCGGGAGGCTTGCGCGACTGCAGACGCTGTTCGACCGAGGTGACGGTCCAGTCCGATTTTTTGACGCGTTCCAGCAGTTCGTCGGTCTGCTGTTCATTGAGCAGCAGGACGTCCGCGCCTTCTTTCAGTTTCCCCGTGGATTCGTCGAAGTCTTTACCGCTGGCAACTTTTTTGCCCCCGACGGTCATCAGCATGGATTCGAATTCGGCCCCTGCTTCGGTTTTGAGGAGCGCCTTCAAGTCCCAGTAGGTACCACTTTTAAAGGCCAGTCGTTCCAGTTCCCGCTGGACCAGGACCCGGACGGCAACAGACTGCACGCGACCGGCTGACAGACCCCGGGCGACTTTTTTCCACAACAGGGGGCTCAGTGTAAACCCATACAGACGGTCGAGGACCCGCCGGGTCTCCTGGGCAGAGACGAGGTTCAGATCCAGATCGCGGGGATTTTCGATGGCTTCTTTGATGGCCTCTTCGGTAATTTCGGAGAAAACCATGCGTTTTACGGGCACTTTCGGCTTGAGCAGCTCGGTGAGATGCCAGCCGATGCTTTCCCCTTCGCGGTCTTCGTCGGTCGCGAGAATCAGCTCTTCAGCGTCCTTGAGGGCGTCTTTGAGCTCTTTGACGGTCTTTTTCTTCTCTTTCGGGACCAGATAATAGGGTTCGAATTCCGATTCGACATTCACCCCCAGGGTGGCCCATTTATGTTTTTTCTTGAATTCGGAAGGAACATCAGAGGCTTTCGCGGGCAGATCGCGCACGTGGCCCATGCTGGCCAGTACCTTATAATCACTGCCTAAATAGCTTCCGATCTTCTTGGCCTTGGCAGGTGATTCCACGATCACCAGTGCTTTCAGCTTTTTCTTTGCCACCGGATCTGTCCTTCCTGGGAAACCGACGTCAACCTTGCCACCAGAGTTCTCCTGGCTACAATACGCGGCTCAACGTACTTCTGATAGAGACAACATTGAATCGCTGTCTTTGGATCCATTTGATCATTTCATCCGGCAATCCATAACCGCGATAAAAGTCCCTGTCAAGCCTGTAATTATTTTTTCACACCGGTTCGACTCCCCGAAAGTGGCCCTTTTCGACATAAGAACAGGCGGGAAACCGCAGGATTCTTTCAGAGAAGACTTTCACGAATTGCCGGAATAAATTACAACACATGGATTAAACGGAAAACTCTTTTCCAACCGGGAGATAGGAATCATGGCGGCCTGGCCGCTGGATCCCTGTTCCTTCCGGAAACAGACGACAGGAAATCGATTTCGTTCGACTTGCAGACTCAAGAAGGAAACAGCATGGCCTCGCCACTGGAATTGTTTCGTAAAAATCAAAAAGTATTAATGGTTCCCCTGACCATTCTGGCGATGTTCGCCTTTATCATCCTGGGCCAGATGAATGTGAATCAGGCACCGCCGATTCTGGGCATGCTGTTTGTCGGCGCGCTGTTCTGGTTCCTTGGAAAAGATCGCGGCAAGGGGAAAGAGTTCGCCGCTGTCGGCGTTGTCATCGGTTTCATTGTCGGTTACATGAACATGCCCCAGATGGGTGCCGCCAATGTCGTGACCTCGTCAGCAGGTGAGATCGATCAGCAGCAGTTCCAGGAAATGCTCAATAACCGGCGGATCGCGAATCAGTTCGTGGCCCAGTCCTATTTTGCTTCACTCACAGAAGAAGAACAGCAGAGAGCACGGGTTCCCCAGGGTGCCCTGTTCGGATTTCCGTTTGTTGAGAGTTCCGAAGATGACATGATTCTGGAATTCCTGCTCCGCAAAGAGGCGGACAAGATGCAACTGGTGGTCTCCGATGATGCGATCTCCAATTATATCTCCCGGTACACCAACAATAAGCTGAGCCGGGACGCATTCCAGGAAGTCTGCCAGAAAATGGGAGTCACCCAGGGCCAGATTTACGAAATTCTGCGGAATCAGTTAAAAGCCCGACTCGCGTTCCAGCTTAAGAGCCCTGAAGTCTCGTTGACGCCGGACCAGTACTGGAATTTCTATAAGAAGTTCAACGTCCGTGAAGAGCTGGAAGTGGCCGCCCTGCCTGTGAAGGACTTTGAAGGTCAGATTCCCGAACCGACGGATGCCGAGAAACAGGCGTTTTACGAAAACTACAAGTCCGTCTTCCCCAATCAGAAAGGTCCGGGTTCTCCCGGCCTGCTGCAGCCTCCCAAAGTCAGGGTCGAGTACCTGCTCGCTGATTACGAAGAGACGGAAAAACTGGTTCCCCCTGTGAAACCGGAAGAAATTAAAGCGTTTTACGAAGAGAACAAGGAAACGCTCTACAAGAATAATCCGATCCCCAACGATCCCCTGTTGAATCTCCCGGGAGCCCCCACCGCCCCGCAGGGAGACCAGCCGATCGAAGCCCCCAAGCCTGCTGCCAGCGAGAAAACACCGGCTGCTCCTAAAGAGTCCGCAGCCCCGAAAGCGGACAAGCCAGAGCCCCCGGCACCGAAGGCGGACAGCAAACCCAAACCGGAAGCAACACCCAAAGAGAAAGAGAAAACGGAATCCAAGGACAAAACGAGTGCCCTCGATTCCGATCAAACCACCTTTGTCGCCCTGCTGGATGAAAAGCAGCCGGCTAAAAAAGAACCCGCAAAGAAAGAACCGGCCAAGACAGAGCCCGCCAAAAATCCGGCTGACGCTCCCAAACCCCAGCCGGAAACGAAATCAGAGACAAAACCAGAAACGAAACCGGCAGCCAAGCCTGCTGAGTCTCAGCCGGAAAGTGCCACCACGGCACCTCCGCCACTGGAACCGTATCGTCCCCTCAACGACGAGCTGAAAAGCGAAATTCGCGACCAGCTGCTCCGGGAACGAACGCTGGCGTTGATGAAGGAAAAGATTAATGCAGCCGCCACCTTCATGAATGACCTGAGCTACGCGATCAACACTCCCGATACTGCGGAAACACCTCCCACACCGAAAGAGGTCACTGAGCAGCTCAAAAAATACGCTGCGAAACATCACCTGGTGTATAACATCACTCCCCTGATGACGGCTCAGGAACTTTCGGAGTCCGAAAAGTATCCGCTGGGCACGGCGCGCGAACCGACCCTGAATGAATTTACGGCACAGCCGCGAACCGTACTCGAGCAATTGTTCGGCACTCCGATCGACCAGCTTTACACCACCTTTGAGGCGGAAGATTCCTTCTCCAGTGCTTTGATTTCATACTGGAAAATCGATCACACAGACACGATGGTTCCCAAATTCGATGATCCTGAAATTCAGAAAGAGATCGTCGCGCAGATCAAAACGGAAAAAGCCCGTCCCCTGGCTCAGAAACGGGCAGAAGAACTGCAGGCCCTGGTCACCAAAGCGGGTGACAAAGAAATGCAGGAAGCCCTGAAAGGCCAGACGATTACCGGCAAGAAAGAGGGAACCGAGCTGTTGACGCAGACCACCGAATCCTTCAGCTGGCTGCGGACTTCGACCGCTGGTGCCAGCAATCCGTTCTCATTTCCGCGGCCGGAACTGTCAACGATCTCTGCCATCGATGGAGCCGGCAACGACTTCATGGAACAGGTCTTCGACAACCTGCAGGACGGAGGTGTGGGCGTGGCCCTGAACGCCGACAAGTCGGTTGCTTATGTCGTGAAAGTCCTGAACCGGATTCCTTCGACACCGGGCGGCCAGACTGCCATGTATCAGGAATTCCTGAAAACGGACCTGTTCTTCTTCTTCTCGCCATACCTGCCGATGGCACAGCAGGAGCAGGTGCAGACCATCCAGGCCTGGGGCAAAGATCTGCAGGCGAAGTACAATGTCCAGAAACACTTCGAACAAATGGATCAGGCCGTAGAAGTGGTTCAGGAATAATCCTGAAAAAATCTACAGACAGAAATCGGTTGTATCGGCTGACGGTACAACCGATTTTTTTGTACTTAAACACACCGGGCTGAATTTCGTAAAACCTGCCTAAACAGGCTGGACATCAGAAAAAGAGGCGTTTATTTCTATAAGGAGACCGCCGGATCTCACTCCGTTTTCCCGGCCAAGATCCACAGTGCCGATCACAGCGAGTCATCCACGAAGATCCAGGTAACTCAAAACGTACTCTCCACCTACGTTGTATTTTCAATAGTGACCAGTTAAAAATGGACAAATCTTCCAGCTGTCTGTCATTTTCGACCGTACCAATATGTGCAGCGGTCCGGCAGACTAGCCGGTAACAGAAATTCATACTGTTGAATCAACCACGAGATAATCATCGGGAGAATTATTCTAATGTCGGAACAGGTTCAGCAAGCTCCTGCCGGGTCAGCGACGGGCACGGCTTCCGAGAGCATGATCGAGGCCATTGGACTAAGCAAGTTTTATGGTCAGTTCGCTGCCACCCGCAACGTGACTTTTTCCGTCCCCCGCGGTCAGGTGGCCGCCTTTCTGGGCCCCAACGGTGCGGGCAAGTCGACGACGATGAAACTGCTGACGGGCTTTCTTTCTCCCAGTGAAGGCCAGGCGCGTGTCGGCGGTTATGATGTCAGCACCCAACGGATCGAAGCCAGTCAGAAACTGGGCTACCTGCCTGAAAACGGGCCCCTGTATGAAGAAATGACGCCGCTGGGCTTTCTGAAATACGCAGGGGGTGTGCGGGGCATGTCCAGCGCCGAACTCAGCAACCGGCTGGAGTTTGTCATGGAAAAATGCGATCTGAGCAGCGTGTGGAAGAAGCCGATCCGCAAACTGTCGCGCGGTTTCCGGCAGCGGGTGGGCATGGCCCAGGCGCTGCTGCACGATCCGGACATTCTGATTCTGGACGAACCGACCAGCGGACTGGACCCGAACCAGAACCAGTCCGTCCGCGACCTGATTCGCAGCCTGGGCAAAACGAAAACGATTCTGCTTTCGACCCATATTCTGCAGGAAGTCAAAGCCGTCTGCAGCCGCGTGATCCTGATCAACCAGGGATCGATTGTGTTTGATGGCCCGGTCGATGAACTGGGCAACAGTCAGGAAGAGATGGAAGACTGCTTCCATAAACTGACACACGCATAAATTCTCTTTTACCGACCAATTTCGTTCTATCATAAAGCTGACGTAAGGACCCTTCTGTTATGTTGCGGAACAACGTTGTATTGGCCGTCTTCAAGCGAAACGTACAGAGTTACTTTTCCGGAGTGCTCGGTTATCTGTTTATTGTCGTCTTCGTGGTCGCCGGTGCCTTCGCTGCCTTCAACCAGCAGTTCTTCGCCAACAACCAGGCCAACCTGGACCAGTTGAGCCTGTGGTATCCCCTGCTGCTGCTGTTCATCATCCCGGCCATCACGATGGGCGTCTGGGCAGATGAGAAAAAAATGGGGACCGACGAACTGCTGTTTACCCTGCCCGCCTCGGACCTGGAAATCCTGCTGGGGAAATTCCTGGCGGTTCTGGCCGTCTACACGATTGCCCTGCTGTTCTCGCTGACGCACATTTTCGTCCTGTACAGCATCGGCAATCCGGATCTGGGCCTGATGTTTACCACTTACTTCGGATACTGGCTGGCCGGTGCTTCTCTGCTGGCTGCGGGTATGTTCGCTTCCGCGCTGACCAGCAGCACTACGGTCGCGTTTGTGCTGGGAACCGTGATCTGCGCGGTCCCGATCTTCATCGGACAGGTTGCCCCTTCCAGCGATCTGATCCAGAGCCTGAGCCTCGTGCAGCAATTCCAGGACTTCAGCACCGGCGTCCTGCCGCTGGCATCGATTCTGTATTTCATCTCGCTGGCAATCATGATGCTGTACCTCAACCGGGTCCTCATCACCCGCAGACACTGGAGTTCCCAGGAACAGAACACCATGGGCCTGCAGTACCTGGTACGGACGATCTCCCTGGCAGTGATACTGATCAGCGTGAATGCGATTGTCTCATATGGCAGCAGCAGCATCGATATGACCAGTGAGAAGGTTTACAGCCTGTCACGAACGACGAAAGACCTGATCGCGAAAATTGACGATAAGAACCCCGTCACCATTGAAGCCTTTATCAGCCCGGAAGTCTCGCGGGAATACGTCCCGATCCGCAAACGGCTGATCGGCCTGCTGCGCGAATACGACCAGATGGGCGGCAAACGCCTGCAGGTACGGTTCGTAGACGTTGAGCCTTTCAGCAAGGAAGAAGAGGAAGCCCGGCTGCTGAATATTACACCCGAACGGGTACAGACCGAACGGGGCGGACGGGCTTACGTGGAAACCATTTTCATGGGTGCAGTTGTGAAGAGTGCCACCGATGAAGTTGTGATTCCGTTCTTCAATGTGGGGACCCCTGTCGAATACGAATTGACCCGCTCGATCCGCACGGTCTCTAAGGATGACCGGCTGACGGTTGGGATTCTAAATACCGATGCCCGCATTTTTGGTGGTCTGGATATGAGTATGGGGGGCAATCAGCCCCCGTGGCTGATTGTCAGCGAACTCAAGAAACAATACCGCGTGGAGCAGGTTTCGCCGGACTCCCCAATCAGCGATACCGACTATGACGTGCTGCTGGCGGTACTGCCTTCCTCTCTGACCGAACCCCAGTTGAAGAACCTGGTGGATTACGTCAAGAAAGGGAAACCGACGCTGATCTGCGACGACCCGATGCCGGTCTTCGGCGGGGGTCGTGGACTGCAGATGGCCCCACGGATGCCAAAGCCGAGTCCGGGAGGCATGATGGGGATGCGTCAACCGCCGCCCACTCCCAAAGCCTATGATGGTCGACTGACGCCACTGCTGCGTCTGCTGGAAATCGACTGGGACAACGGGGAGGTTGTCTTCGACTTCTTCAACCCGCATCCCGAGTTTGCCGAAGTGGTGCGTCCGGAGTTAATCTTCATCAGCCCCAAGAGCGGGACCCCCAGTGCATTCAGCCTGGACAGTAATATTACCAGCGGCCTGCAGGAAATACTGACCTTCTTCCCGGGGAGTATCCGCCCCTGGAAAAAAGAAGAGCGCGATCTCAAATTCGAGCCGCTGCTGAAAACCGGCCCCAACTCCGGTGTGCTGGCGTGGGATGAGATCACCAGCCCGTTTTTCAACTCAGTCCGTATTGTGCAGGATCCCATTCGCAAGATTGACAAATACGCGCAGGTACTGGCAGCGCATATCACGTCGACCCCGAAATCGAAAGTGAAAGACCTGAATGTGATCTTTGTCGCTGATGCCGACCTGATCTCGGATGAACTGTTCAACATCCGCGAGCGCCAGGCATTCGGGCTGAAGATTGACAACGTCACCTTCCTGCTGAACTGTGTCGACCAGCTGGCCGGAGACGACTCTTATATTTCACTTCGCAAACGCCGCCAGAAACACCGGACTCTGACCCTGGTCGAACGCGAAACTTCAGTCTTCATCAAAGAGCGGAATGCCGAACGGGAAAAGGCCAACGAAGACGCCGACGCCAAACTGCAGGAAGCCCGCGATCGCCTCAAGGAGCAGCGGGAGAAGATTGAAAAAGATCCTTCCATGGACAGCAGGGAAAAGCAGATCCGGTTAAGAATGGCGGAAGAAAACGAAAGCCGTCGACTGGAAGTAGACGAAGCCAAGATCGAACGGGAAAAGCAGCGGCAGGTCGAAAAGATCAAGGCCCAGACCGAGCGGCAGATCCGGGAAATCGAGAACCGGATTCGCTGGTATGCGATTCTGGTGCCCCCCTTCCCGGCCATTCTGCTGGGAATCTGCTTCCTGTTTTTCAGGTTGAAGAACGAAAACCAGAATATCTCTCCGGACCGGAGACTGAAATAAACGCAGCCCCCGCGGCCTGTTTAAATCCAAATTTGAACCACTGTTTTTAAGTAAAACGTTTGCCATGAATGAAACGACGAGAACATTGACCTTTGTGGGGATCGCCGTGGTTGCCTTAATTGCGGCGTTTGTAACCGATCGCGCATCGCAACCGGTCGAACTGACGGGTTATGAAAATGTGGGTCAGGAATTTTACCCGGATTTCACGGACCCGACCCAGGCCAGGTCGCTGCGGGTGGTCAGCTACGATGAAGATTCCGCCACGCTGAAAGTCTTCAACGTGGAATTTAAAGATGGTGCCTGGCGTATTCCTTCACACCACGACTACCCGGCTGATGCCGAAGACGAACTGGCGGAAACCGCTGCGTCACTGGTGGGCGTTGTGCGGGGGGCGCTGGAAAGTCGGCGCAAGAGCGACCACGAACGCTTCGGGGTAATCGATCCGCTGGACGAGTCGAACACCAACCTGCAGGGACGGGGCCAGCGATTGACACTGGCCAAAGAGGGAGGCGCTCCGCTGGTTGACTTCATCATCGGTAAACAGGTGCCGGAGCAGCCCGGTGAATATTATGTGCGGAAAGTGGACGAAGATTCGGTCTACCGTACGAAGCTGAACGTGGATCTTTCATCTGATTTCTCGGACTGGATCGAGCCGGATCTGCTCAAAGTGGATCGGGACCGGCTGGTCGAAATCATCGTGAATAAATACTCCATCGATGAAGCCAATCGGAGTCTGAAGGACAAAGAACTTTCGACTCTCAAACGCCAGAATTCCAGCTCCCCGTGGGAACTGGAAGGCCTGAATAAAGAGACCGAAAAACTGAATACCGCCGATGTGAACCAGATGATCAACACGCTGGTGGACCTCAAGATTCAGGGCATCCGTCCCAAGCCGGCGGCGATCGCAGCCGAATTAAAGAAATCGGGACAGCTGCAGTTGAAAAACGCCATGGATTTCGTGGACCTGCAGAGCAAGGGGTTCATCGTGGCCCGAACTCAGTCAGGAGGCCAGATGCTGGTCTCCAACGAGGGGGAGGTGATCGTAATCACCAACCAGGGCGTGGTCTACTCGCTGTACTTCGGTGAAATCTTTACGGGCAGTACGCTGGACATTGAAGTCGGTAACGGCAGCAAAGAGCAAAAGGAGAAATCGCCCAAGAAAGGTTCTGAAAAGGAAGCTGATCAGAAAGAGACCGCGTCCGCAGACAAGAAACAGGACGCCGTCGAGAAGCCAGGGAAGACGAAAGAAGATGATGCCCTGAAAACCAGCCGCTATCTGTTCGTCACAGTCACCTTTGATCCGTCCTTTATCGGTGATCCACCTCAGAAGCCGACCGAACCCAAAAAGCCGGCCGACCTGAAAGAGAAGGCGGATGGCGACAAACCGGCGGATGCGAAATCGGATGACAAGAAAGATGAGAAGCAGGATCAGAAAGCCGACGAGAAAAAACCGGATCCGGCAGCAGACTATGCCGCCGCGATGAAGAAGTATGAATCGGAGCTCAAAACATACGAGAAGCAGCTCAAAGAGTACGACGAGAAGGTCATCAAAGGCCAGGAGCTCGTCCAGCAGTTGAATGAACGGTTTGCCGACTGGTACTACGTGATCTCCGCAAACAGTTTTGAGAAGCTGCGGATGTCGCGGAGCGCTCTGGTGGAACCGGCTGATAAACCCAATGAGGGCCAGGGCAAACCGGGGGCAGGCAATCCGGGTCTGGGAATTCCGGGCCTCAATCTGCCCGGGATGAAAGTGCCCGCCCAACCAGCAGGCAAGCCGGCAGTTCCCAAACCGGCTCCGGCTAAGAAACCTGCTCCTGTTCAACCCAAAGGTGAGAGCAAACCCGCCGCCGGAAAACCTGAGACAAAACCGGAGTCTTCTCCCAAAGAGAACGCTGCGAAAAAGGGCTCCGGGGAAAAAGCCTCCCAGGCTAAGCCTCCAGAGAAAGCAGCTTCGCCGAAATAATTCTGGATCACAGGCCATCACCCCTCAAAAGCCAAACCTGGAAGGATCGGTATTCCTGCCGAATTCCGTTCCGGTTTGGCTTTTTTGGCCTCGTGAACCCAATTCTGTTCCGGTTAGGTAAACTTTACGGGCCATGTGTCCGAGAAACGGGTAATTCCGGTCGAAACATTCATAGAAGTTCCTCTCCTGATACCGATAAAGCACAGTGAACGATTTATAACGATTTTGTAAGTTGCTCACATTTTACGGGTCTTTAAGTTATCAGTTACGTAAGTACAGAAATCCATTATGGCAGCAGTACTTATGAAGGAATCTAAGAAATGAAACGACTTCCCCAGAAACTCCAGTGGGCCGTTGTCGGCTTCTCACTTGTCGTCATGGTTGGCATCTGTATCGAGCTGTTGAAAGCGGATACTAAAGCTTCCGAGACCGAATCAGCCGCAGATCAAATCAAGTGGCATAAGGATCTGGAAACCGCCCATCAGGCCGCGATGAAAAGCAACAAGCCGGTTTTCATCGTATTTGATGCCAGCTGGTGCACTTACTGCCGCAAGCTGGAGAAAGATACTCTTTCGGATCCGCGGATGGCCCGCTATCTGAATCAGGCTTTCGAGCCCGTACACCTCGATTTTGACAAGGATCGCGAGATTGCCGACACCCTGAAAGTCAAATCGATCCCCTGTACAGTCGTTTTGAGTGCCGAAGCGGACCTGCTGGCCCGCCAGGTGGGGTACTCCAAAGTTCCCCGCTACCACTCGATGCTGGAAAAAGCCCGTAAACTACAGGCCGTCATCCGGCACATCGAATACTCGAAATAAAGCTGAATTCTCCCGATATCACCGAATCGCACCTGGCGCAAATCTTGAAAAAACAACAAAGAACGTGTACTTTGCGCAGTATGAATAAAAGCAAAGAGCCTTTTGGCAAGAATCCGTCGGGTGAAGGCGACTCCTGGGAGTCCCTCGCAGGTGATCTGTTTGGGATTGATTTTGACCAGCAGGTCAAACCCGAGCCCGTCGATTTTGATGAAGACGATCTGCCCGAAGAAGACGAGGCAGACGTGGAAGCAGCCTCTGAGGAACCGGAAACTCCGGCGCCTGTAGAGCCGTCCGCTGCTGCCGTTTCCGAAGAAGAAGATGATGAAGAGGACGACGACGTATTTTTCGGGGCTGCCATCTTCGATGAAGATGATGCGGAAATGGAATCTCTTTCCCTGGACGACTTAGAAGACGACGAAGAAGAAGACGACCTCGCTGCTGAACTCGAAGACGAAGAAGAGGACGACGAAGACGAAATCATCGCCGCCTTCGATGACGACGACGAAGAGGATGAGGAAGACGAAATCGAAGAAGATTTCGAGCCCGCCGCTGAAAGCGAAGCGGAAGCCTCTGACGAGGAAGAAGAAGACACCTACTGGGATGCCCTGGATGGCTGGGACTGGGACGACGACCATTCTGGTCCGGCCAGTAAGGATGTGGAAGCTGCCGACGACGAAGAAGATGAAGAGGAAGACGCCGACGAAGCGGTTGCTGAAGCAGATGAGGCGGTTGAAGAGAAACCGGCCCGTTCCCGTCGTTCCCGCAGTCGCAAAAAGAAACCAGCGACTCCCCCTGCTCCTTCAGCGCGGACTGACGAACGCCTGGACGATGATGATTCCTTCGGCTTCGGTCTGATTTCAGAAGAGGTCTCTTTTGAAGTCGAAGAGGACGTAGAAGACGAACTGGCAGATGAAGCTGTCGCGGAAGAATCCGCCGAAGCTGAAGAGACGGAAGAAGAGGAAGCCACCGAGCAGAAGAAGCCTCGCCGCCGTCGCCGCCGGAGACGTTCGCGTTCACGGAAGAAAGAAGAAGCTGCTGAAACGGCTGAAGAAGATGAAGATGATGAAGACGAAGAGGAAACGGAAGACGAATCAGCCGATCTGGAATCCGAGGACGAAGCGGCCGACGAAGATGAGGAAGAAACTGAACAGAAGCCGAAACGCTCACGACGTCGCAGACGGAAAAAACCGTCGACGGCAGAATCTGAAGACGATTCAGACAGCTCCGAGTCCACCCATCCCCGCAAGAAAGAGGTTGAAAGCAAGTACCCCAACGTTCCGAGCTGGGAAGAAGCGATCTCTTACCTGTTGAATCCCAAGCTGGTCAGCGGCAAGTCTTCCAGCAAGGACAAGGACAAAGAAAAAGAGGACAACGGCAAAAAGTCTGCTCCGGAACTGGCAGACGATCAGAGCCGCAGACGTCCCAAACGCTCCCGTCGCTCTTCCGGTAAACGGGGTGGCGGCAATCGGAAGCAGTCTCCGAAAAAATCCTAGTCACCGCTCCCCCACCGCTGTGAGGTCTCGGAGACAAATCGGAGAGAGTCCGCATGGATACGGTAGCTGAAATCCCGGAACTGCGACAACGCGTCCAGAGCGCCCGACAGGGGGGGGCCGTGGTCGGTTTTGTGCCTACCATGGGGGCCCTGCACGCAGGGCACGTCAGCCTGGTAGAAGCCGCACGACGCGACTGTGATTTTGTGGTGGTCTCGATCTTCGTCAATCCGACACAGTTCGGTCCCAATGAAGATTTCGAAAAGTACCCCCGCGTGCTGGAACAGGATCTGGAAAAATGCCAGACTGCTGGTGCTGACCTGGTCTGGACTCCGACTAAAGAGTTGATGTATCCGCCGCACTTCTCTTCTTATGTGGAAGTAGAATCTCTGACCGAAACACTGGAAGGGACCACCCGCCCGCATCACTTCCGCGGCGTGACAACCGTGGTCACCAAGCTGCTGCTCAGTTGTCTGCCCGACATGGCCTACTTCGGTGCGAAGGATTACCAGCAGCAGGCCATTGTGCGGCGGATGTGTCTCGATCTGAATATTCCCGTCGAGATTAAAACCTGCCCGATCATCCGGAATGAAGATGGTCTGGCGCTCAGCAGCCGCAATACCTATCTCTCAGCAGAAGAACGGGCGTCTGCCCTGTCGTTGTCACGGGCGCTGAACCTGGCAGAGGAACGAATTGCTGCAGGAGAAACGGACCTGGAGCGTATCAAAACAGAGATGCACGCGTTACTGGCGGGGACCCCGCTGATCAAAGTCGATTACGCGACGATTGTGGATTCCGCAACGCTGGAAGAAATTTCCGCCCCTCAAAGTCAGATGGTCGCCCTGATTGCTGCCTGGTCGGGTGCCACACGCTTGATTGACAATCGTGAACTGTCAGCGGTTTCCCAGGCCTGAGGGGCCTGGAACGGGCGTATTGATCTTTGCGGAACCCGTCAGATCTCAGGATCTGATATTGACGTAAGCTACTGAAAAGTAAGAAGATACTATTTCAGCGTCGAATAAGTTGTTGCATAATCCCGGTTTTCTGTGAACCGTGGGAACTTCTTCAGGCCCGGTTTCGTCTCTCTATTACTGTGACCAACAATGATCAATACCTGATTCAAGAGTGTTTGGCAGGTCGTACTGAAGCGTTTGATCAGCTGGTTCTTAAATATCAGGACCGCCTGTATCGAACTCTGGTGCGGATTCTGGGATCCAGTGACGATGCGCGCGACGCGGCCCAGGAAGGCTTTACCCAGGCATTTTTCAAGTTGAGCACATTCCGGGGAACAGCCGCCTTTTACTCCTGGCTGTTTCGCATCTCCTTTAACGCTGCGATTACCCAGAAACGTAAACAGAAACGATCCGCCACCACAATTGATCCTCAGGAAAACCAGTCAGGACAGTGGCTGGCAGATCCTCACCCCGAAAATCACCCTCCTGAAGTGGCAGAACGCACCGAACGCAAACAACTTGTCCATCAGGCATTGAATGAATTACAGGAAGAATATCGGACCCCGCTGATACTGCGGGAACTGGAAGGTATGTCTTACGGAGAAATCGCCGAGCTGACTGAGGTTCCCCTGGGAACCGTCCGGAGCCGCATTTTCAGAGGAAGGAATGAACTGAAACAGAAACTGAACGCGTTATTCCAGGAGGAACCCCTGGCCCGTGTTTCCGAGTCTGACCACGAGTCATCAATAAGTGAATCAAAATGAGTAGTCCATCATCTAACGAAAACCTGTCCGCCTATTTCGATCGGGAAGCCTCTGCTGAGGAATCTCACGAGGTGGAATCGCTGCTGGAACAGTCTGCTGCCGCACGACAGGAACTGCACGAGTTCGGCGAGCTCTCTCGTCTGCTGCAGGAGACCGCGACGGAGTCGGCACCACCCGAACTGGCCCCCTCGATCCGCAAACGAATCGAACAGGAGACCCTGTTAACTTCACCCAAAACGGAAACGGCACCGGTCCCTCCCGGGCCTTCGATGCTGCGTTACCGAATTGCGGTCGCCATCAGCGCCTGTTCCTCTCTGGCAGCTTTGGTCTTATTTATTTTACTGCTGAATATTCCAGAGAACCCCTCAGGTACCAACTGGCAGTTTTCCTCTGTCGATCGCCAGTCCTCAGTCATGCGTAACGCAGAACCAGCTGCGGAATCGACACTCGCCCTTAAGGAAGGGACTGAGTTCGATTCCTATCACAGCGATCTCAGCTACCAGGGCAAACCGTTCTCGGATGTAAAGCTCAAAACCGCCGCCGCGTCTCCCGCTGCGTCTCCATCCGTCAGTTTCCAGATGACGCCCCCTGCTGCGAAACAATCAGGCAAGTTGAATGAAAAACAGTTCGGCCTGAAAGCGGACGGCCTGTCCCAAGGGGTCGGTGATTTTGCCATCAGTAATTCGTTTGCCGAAAAGAAGGTCATGGAACAGATCGGGGATGTAGAAGCCCGCAGCAGAATCGCTCTGCCGGCAGTCCCCCAGATGACAGGACTGCCTGCTCATATCCCCGTGGACTCGATCCGCATCGGTGATGTGTTACCTTACTTCCAGGATATCAACGGTAAGGTAGCCGTGATCGAAGTCCGCGTGGTCGACGTGAAACAGGCACTGGGGAGGATGGAACTGCTACTGACCCGTAATAACATTCCGGTCAATAAACAGAAACAGTCTGAAGTCGAGCGGCAGTTAAACCGGGTGAAATCCCGGAAATACAAGACAGCCGATCAGAAACAACCTGCTGCAGCTGAAGAGGACGATCTGTTCGCGGTCTTCGTCGAAGCTTCGGACACTCAAGTCGCATCGGCCCTGAACGATCTACAAAGAGACCTGAATCAGAGCCAGCTGCTGGGACTTTCTCTACAGCCCGCCATTGATGAATCCTCACTGACGAAAAGCGTCAAAGATTTACCGCAACTACTGGCCGAAAACAACAGTGGTGCCGAATCCAGCCTCGCATTAAGCACCGCCACGGATCATGCTCCAGCCTCAACTGCGCCTCATTCTCCTCAGAATGATGGTCTGGAGTCGAAATCCGAGAGCGGGAACAAGGTTGCCAAAGCGAAGAAACAGCACAGTTACCAGACTCAATACCGGATGCAGCTGCCTCCCGAACAGCTGGCGCGACGTGCCCAACAGCCGAGCAGAGCGACTCCCCTGCCCGCCTTAAACCTGAACAAGGTTTCGTCTCCCGACGCACCTCTGGTGGCTCCCAAGCCGACATGGGGTATGCCCCGGACGCTTGCTGACCGAAAACTAAAAACAGACCAGAGGACGGCAGTTGAAGCTCGTCCTCCGGTACGGGTGCTGTTTGTGTTCAAGCACCCAAAGAGCAGCGCACTGCCTCCCGCACCCCCGGCGGCTCCCTGAAGAAGCCACCGGGCAGGGATTTCTGAGGCCAGTGGCTATTTCGCTTGGGGAGCTCCGACCCGACCTTTGGTTTTGGTCGGAATCCGCACCAGGTAGGTATCTGCGGTCAGGTAGAGCACGGTGCCATCGTTGCCCCAGGCACAGTTGGCAGTCCGTTCGCCCGTACTGATACGTCCCAGCAATTCGCCCTCGGGGGTGAAGATATAGCAGCCGCCCGGTCCGGTGGCGAAGACATTGCCTTTGAGGTCGGTCTTCATGCCATCGGGGAGGCCCGGCAGCTTTCCGACATTCTCAGTCACATCGCAAAAGACTTTACTCTTGCCCAGCGTGCCGTCCGGATTGACGGGGAACGCTTTCCAGAGTGCTGCCTCGGGATCAGACTGCGCGACGTACAATGTTTTTTCATCGGGTGAAAAGGCGATCCCGTTGGGCCGGGTCATCTCTTTGGTGAGCAGCGTCAAGGTACCGTCGGTCGCCAGGCGATAGACGCCACAGAAATCGAGCTCGCGACGGGGATCGTCATAGCGATTGGGCAGACCGTAGGGAGGGTCGGTAAAGTAGAAATCGCCGTTGGACTTGAAGGTACCGTCGTTGGGGCTGTTGAGTCGTTTGCCCATGTAGTTGTCGACCATCGTCCGCTTGCCCCCCTCTTTGGTGAGCACCGAAATTCGGCGGTCACCATGTTCACAGGAGACGAGGCGGCCCTGGGGATCCAGAATCAGGCCGTTGCAGCCGGGCTCTCCTCCGTAGTCAGCCACTCCCGTATAGCCGGAAGGTTTCATGAACAGAGACGCACCTGTTCCCTCTTTCCATTTCATGACCGAATTGCGGGGAATATCGGAAAAGAGCAGATAACCGTCTTTCGCATCTCCAACCCAGACGGGACCTTCGGACCAATCGAAGCCGGAAGAGAGAACCTCGATCTTCGCATCCTTGTCTATCAGTTGATCGAGACGCGGATCGATGCGAACCACTTCACCCAGCGTGGGATAGTTGGTCGAGTCCTGAGCGTGTCCCGATAGGGGAGAGATGCCCAGGAGACAGACAGCCAGAATCAGACAGGTCAATGGAGTGATTTTCATGCGCTTGTTTCCCTGTTTTGTAAGTCTATGAGATCAAGTGAATTCATCGGGGAATATTGAAGTATCAATTCTACAGATTGTGTGCGGGAGATGCACGTATCGAGGAAATATTCTTGAATCAGGGCCTTGGAATACTTGAAACCCGTATCGCGCTTCGATAACGTAGGCTCAGAACCGAATCACGCCGCCAGAGGCTTTTCAGCGGCTCTAAAATTGGTTAAAATCGGTCTGTTCAAGACACATATGGTGGGTATAGCTCAGTTGGTTAGAGCGCCGGATTGTGATTCCGGAGGTCGCGGGTTCGACCCCCGTTACTCACCCTTTTTCTTCCCCTGCGGATGATTTCCGCAATGCGGTTCTACAGTCGCTGCTCTGATTTCCCCATTCCTGATTGAAGCCTGTCCGTGAACGGAATCTGCACGCTTCCAGTGGCGACGCTCTCAGCTCAGATTTTGAGAGGCAATTCTTCCCGATAAGCCTGTGCCCGGGGATCGTGTCTGGTCACCAGCGGAATATTTCCGGGTTTGCCTGCACCATAAACGACCGCCAGGGCGATCAGTGGAGCCCAGGCAATCAGGACCAGTGGCAGTCCCCAGGCGGGCCAGAGTAAGGCGACCGTTGCCAGCGGGAACAGCCAGCAGACATTCAGGGCCAGAGCAGTCAGGGTGACTCTCCGGTGTGCCAGTTTGCGGGACAGGTTCTTCCCTTCCGGCTCTTCCAGATAGCGGGAAACGCGCTGATAGGTATGGCTCTGATGTGCCTGGTACCAGCGATCGCCGCGTAACATCCGTCTGAGCAGTGTGAAGGTGGCATCGACCCAGAACACGCCGGGCAGGATCAGCCAGACCCAGAGATTCAGTGCTCCCGAAAAGATCGTGGACACTGCCAGCATCCCCAGCATGTATCCCAGAAAGGTACTGCCGACATCCCCCATGAAAATGCGGGCGGGAGCCCAGTTGACCTGAATGAACCCGATCAGGGCCGCAGCAAGAATCCACATCAACGACAGCGTCAGTGACTGTTCCCCGGGGGACTGGTAATAGATTAACGTACCCGCTCCAACCAGAATGCCAGTTGCTTCCACCCCGGCCAGGCCGTCGATGCCATCCATGAAATTAAACAGATTGAGCCACCAGACCAGTGCCAGGGTCGTCACGCCCCAGCAGAGCCAGTCGGACTGCAGCTGGAAGCCCCACAATTCCAGTGTGGGCGCAGGCAGGAGCGTATACAGTGAGGCGGCGATGATCAGAATCTGTACCCCGAGCCGTTTCTTGATCGAGAGCTGATACAGATCATCACAAAAGCCGATCGCCGCGATCAATGCCCCGCCGCAAAGCAGGACGGTCAACAGCGAGCCGGAACTGACTTCATTCCAGTAACAGACGGTCATCGTCAGCAGGCTGGTCAGGACAAATGCCAGACCACCGCCGCGAGGCGTGGGTTGAATGTGGGAACAGCGGCTGGTCGGTTTCTGGACCAGCCCCAGAACGGAAGCCAGCCTGATCATCAGCAGCGTACCGGCTACTGTCGCCAGCAGCACACCGAAGAGCACCAGACTTGATGTGATCACACTGTCAAAAACCATTATTCATGCCAGTCTCTAATCTGAAACCAGAACCAGGGTCTCCCTCCCCGACAGGCCAGACTGTTGATTTGATAGTGGAAACCAGGGTCACGAAGGTGGGACCTGAAGTTTCCCGCACACACGCATGTCTTCCCTGAACGTATCAAAATTCGTGCAGATGAATTCTGCCTGAGAAGGGGAGTCGAGCCGCGGCGGAGTATACAAATAAGAGAAAAACGGGTCAATCCGTTATGAAACCCCTGTTTTTACAGTGGGAAATGAACCTTTTCTCATTGTTGATTTGATGAATGCGCCGGCACCTCACCACACCAACTGAACATAATCCCCCATAAGTAAAAATACGACATTGTCGTACATTTTGTGAAGAAGCGGCGTTGAGTGTGGAGTGGCGATTGATTTTGGGTCGGCTGAGAATTATTGTCAAATCGTGATGAAACAACGTGTTCGCTACTTCTCCTGGATCATCGGCATCCTGGGTCTGCTGGGGATTCTGCTCCAGTCACTCCAGGTGCAGATTGAGCATACGCATACCGGCGGAGAAAGTACGCACAGCCATTCGCAGGGACACAGTCATTCGCATGGCCATAATCATGCTCATAGCCATGGTCACGGCCATAGCCACTCGCATGCTGGACATTCCCACGGACATTCCCACGGACATGATCACCAGTCTGCCCTTGCCACCAACATAGTTCAGGCTCCCCATCGGCACGTGCACATTACCCTGCTCTGGTGGCAATTCACCATGCCACTGCCCGCCTCGGAATCTGATCAGACTCCCGTTGCAGTGGCCCGTGAAGAAATTGACGAGGCGGAGACACGGAACAGTTCGACGTCCCCTGGCGGACTGCGAATTTCTGCGATCCCCATAAATCGTCTGATTTCCGAACTGGTTTCATCCTGGATCTCGGTCACTCCTCCCGCACGCAACAGAGTCCCTGTGCGGGATTCACGCTTTGCCAACCTTGATCCGGCAGCAGCCGGCTATCAGCGTCTGCGCGACACACCGCCTGTCCCACCGCCCCAACGAATCCTTTCTGTCTCATTCTCGTAATTCCCCTGTTGCGATCGGCGTCGATCTGCATCAGGGAGTGTGCGTCGCTGACCACTGCACGATCAGGGAACGTCCCTCTCGAGCGATGCGGTTCGGCTGTCGCACGATCTTCCAGAATATTTTACGTGCACTACCGGTCCGCGCTACCGTAGCGGAGACCGCTGCGCACGTTCTTTCAGAAAGTAAAACCATGAAAACCATTCAGCAACGATCCAGCGGGTTCACGCTGATTGAACTCCTGGTGGTGATTGCGATCATCGCCATTCTGATTGCGCTGCTGTTGCCTGCGGTTCAGCAGGCGCGGGAAGCAGCCCGCAGAACGTCCTGTAAAAATAACCTGAAGCAACTCGGTCTGGGACTGCATAACTACCATGACACGCATGGCTGTTATCCGCCCGGCTATATTTACAAGCCGGGTGCATCGGGGAATCAACTGGGCTACAGTTGGATCGCCATGATCCTGCCGATGATTGATCAGGCCAACCTGTATCACCAGTTTAACTTCAACCTGCCGATCTTCGATGCGGCCAATGTGACACCTCGCGAGACTCAACTGTCTGCCCTGCTCTGTCCTTCGGATTCGGTTTCCGAGAAAAACTTTGTCGAGATGGGCAGTTCTGCGGAACGCTATGCGATGGGCTGCTATGTCGCCAGCTTCGGCCCCCCGGATCTGGACGCGACTCAGGAAAAGCGGACAGGCATGTTCAGCCGCAACAGCTCCACGCGGGCACGGGATGTAATCGACGGACTCTCCAACACGCTGTGTGTGGGAGAACGCCAGAATGGAGTCTTCCGCAACGGTGCTTCGCACGGGAACCATTTCGAGTATGAAACGACCTGGGCCGGTGCGGTCCGTGAGATTACCGATCCCACGGATGACCATGGCCACATGGTGCTGTTTCAGTCAGGGCATGTGCCCAACAACCCGCAAAGCGATGACCGGGATGTCTCGGCACCGCACATCGGCTTTGCGCAGTTCCTGCTCGGAGACGGTTCGGTACGGCTGATCGGTTCCAGTATCGACTTCGGCGTCTATACGGGGCTGAGTACGATTTCGGGAGGTGAAGTGATCGGCGAGTATTAAACTACGCTGATTAAAAGAAAGCAGCCTGCTCACATCAGCTGATGTGAGCAGGCTTTTTATTGATGCACTCACCGAAAATAATACAGAAGCTGTGGTGCCCCCCCGTTGATGTGAGCGGAATGGCGCTAGCCACCGGTTCTGGGATCAGCGTCAACATTTTTTACCGGCGGCTAGCGCCTTGCCGCTCACGAGGAAATGTTGAATGGACTTCCCTTGCGCGCAACACCGTCAGTTTCCTGCTCGCTCCGCTCAGCCCGAATTACATTCGGGCTTACCCATCAATCAATATCAACGCGCCCCTACAACTCGAACTTATTCTTCGGTTGTCTTTTCAAAGACCAGGATATGCTGGCGGGGGAGGATGCCGATGGTCTCTTTCCATTTGAGGTTGAGCTCGGGGCGGGAGACCTCTTTTTTGGCCTGGGCTTCGGTCATCTTATGTACGAGCTTAATGGGAACGCTGGGATCTTCCTTGCGGTATTCGACCAGCACGACGCGGCCTTTCGGTTTGAGTGCCTTCGAGATCTCCTGCATCATCTCATACGGAAACTCGAATTCGTGGTAGACGTCGACCATGATGGCCATGTCGATCGATTCCGGTTTCAGGCCGGGTGATTTCTGGGTGCCCAGCACGGGAATCACGTTGTCGATGCCCTGCTTCTCCATTTTCTTCTTGAGCAGGTCGAGCATTTTCTGCTGTACGTCGACGGCATAGATTTTTCCGCCCGGGCTGACGTGCTCGGCGAGGATGACTGAGATCACACCACTCCCCGCACCAATGTCGGCAATCGCCATGCCGGGCTGCAACTTGAGAGCTTTGGGAAGCAATGAGAGACGTTCTTCCTGTTCGCGTTCGACGCGCTCGAGCCAGTAGGCACCTCGAAACCCCATCACGTGAGCGATTTCCCGCCCCAGGTAGAATTTGCCGATGCCATTGGGATCGTGGTCCCGGCGATAGGTATAGTGTTCCGACTGCTTTTCCTGTTTTGTCTGTGTGGCCGCTGGCTTTGTCTGTGTGGCCGCGGGTTCCTCGGCACGCAGAGCGGTTGTCAGTACAACCAGCGTGAGGAGAGTCAGAGTACAGCAGCGGAATGTGTCAGATCGGAAAAGCTTCGACGTCAGTTTCATCAGATCTCCTTGTACCGTGTTAACGGAAATTCAGGAGACCGGTTCTCCCGTTTCCGGATTTCGTTCGTGTCGCTGCATGATAGACGCCCATTCTGCCTGGGGCACTTCAACAGCCTCATCCACGAGCATCACTGGAATACCGTCGCGAATGGGATACTTAAGTCGCGTCGCCGGATCGACGGAAATCAGATAATCTCCCTCGCAGACCAGTTTTGCTTTGGTTTTCGGGCAGGCAATGATGTCCTGTAGACGCTGTGGATCAAAGGCCATTGATAATTACTCTTGAACGACGTTCTCTGAATTGTAACAGAAGGGGGCGGAGATCAACAGTTTTCTCTGAAATCCGCCCGCCTTCGATATCTCGAATCCGTGGCTCAGCTTAGAAGCCACGCAGTTCCTGAATGTCTTTGAAGTTCCGCAGATTGTAGTCGATGCCGACATAATCGAGTACGGAGCAGAGCGCCCGCACGGCAACGCCGATTCCATCGGGACCACTGAAACCGCCGAACTGTCCGCCCCCCTTGAGGTGCGGTTCGACTTCCAGGAAGACGCCGGGCACGCCCAGCTTTTTCATTTTCTTTTCCATCTTGGGGAGCAGCTCCCGCAGTTCCCGCAGAATGAACTCGTGGCCGGCATCACCGACATTGGCGGGAACGAAGTTTTTCAGACGCTCTTCATCGACGACGCCCGTCCATTCCAGATCAGTATCGACGGCGTAATCTTTAATATGCAGCCAGCCCATGGACTTGGTCATGTCGTGGAACTCGCTCAGGCACTGCATCGCATCTTTGTTCTGAGCGGCGATATTACCACCATCATAGATGGTGACCATGTTGGGCCGATTGACTTTTCGGGCCAGCTCCGCCAGCAGCGGTCCGGTTTCCCCGATCAGGTTCGGTTCGATTTCGAGTCCGTAAACCAGTCCTTCTTTGGCACACAGATCGACGATCTGTCCGATCTGATCGACGGCCTGGCTCATGTACGGTTTGGGATCCTCGCCCTTGGGAGGATAGAAGGAGAAGCCGCGGATCAGTTTGGTGCCCAGAGTGGTGGCAGCGTTGATCGTGTTGGCGACTTCCTTCTTGAGGTATTCTTTAAAGGGAACGAAGACGTTGTGTGAACCATCTTCTTTGTCGACCAGTTTGATCTTGCCGACACGGGCACCGATGCTGGTGACGTTCATGCCATATTCATCGTGCAGCTTGAGCAGCTGTTTGTATTCGGATTTATTCAGGTCGACGACATGTTTGACGTTGCCATCCCCGTTTACATCGATAAAGCGGGGGCTGTAGTATTTCAATCCCAGCGCGGAGAGTGCCACCATCTGTTCAACAGCGGTTTTATGGTTGGCGGCTTCATCAGCAAAGGCACTTAAAATGACACTTGGGTTATCTGACATGAGAGAGATCAACCTTTTTTGTTTCTAAATCTAAAGCGGATAAAAGTGGAATGCACGGCACAAAATCAGTGTCGAGATCATTCCACTATGAAAATTACCGATCCGCGCTGCAGAGATTTCGCGGGGACTCAATTGCCGGGAGAACCGCGAAAACAGACCAGTTCCCGGCCATTTTTGACAGGTTGGAGCCAAGTTTCAAGAGCTACGCGAAGTTCCCCATCGCTTTTTCAAAGGCTGGTTCATAATTCAGCAATCAATGGCGATCAGACAATCAAACGATCAGGTCGCATGCGGGATGCGTTTCGCAAATGCATGGTCATCGCAGCGGCAGCGGTCTCGGCGTCCTGTTGTTTCAGCGAATCGAGAAGCACCAGGTGGTCATAAAGTCCCCGTGTCATGATTTCGGGCGTCTCCCCGGCTGCGGAGTAGGACACCCGTTTATAACTCCAGCATTTATGGATCGCTTCACAGATGGGTAGATTGCCGCAATGGTCGGCGATACTGAGGTGCAGCGCGTAATCGAAGCCGCGGGAGGCCGCTCCCCATTGCTGGAGATGCTCGGGAGATTGATCACCGTCTTCATACTGCAGCTGGCAGGCTTTGACCTGGGCCGCGAGTTCCTGCAGACGCTGAATTTCCGCCTCGCTGATCCGGCCTGCGGCCATCGCGGCGGCAGAGGGTTCGAGCAGCAGGCGGAGTTCGTGGATTTCGACGAGCCAGTTTTCCGCCCCCTCACGGACGACAGCCCGGTGATTTTTCTGCTGAATTACGATGCCATCGGCCTGCAAACGGGCCAGTGCCTGTACCACGGGGGTCCGACTGACGCCGATCTCGCGGGCCAGTTGGGTGCTTTTTAATTCCGTACCGCCGGGCAGCTCACAGCGAATAATCCGCAGCAACAGCTTCTGATAGACCTCGTCCACCAGCGAGAGGCTCTCGTCCTCCTGGAGTGAGTTCAGTTCCGCGGATTCGGTCAGTAAATGAGTCTCTTTGTTCACAGGAATCTCAATTTCTGGGGAAAAGTGGGAGACAGGCACGAAAACGGGGCGGGAAAAGCTCAAATTCTTTTCGCGTGTGCCCTGCCCACGGCTTGACAAAACGGGTCTCCAGCCATAAAGTGAATTCACTTTCAAGCTATTTGACCGGGTTCACCAAGCACTTTAACCTGATTATAGCAGCAAAAACAGGATTTGCACCTTAGAAAACCACATATTTTGAATTCACTTAGGGATTAACCAATGAGTTCTGCAGGAACACTTCCAACATTGAAAGCCGGCATGGTCGGCTTCGGGATGATTGTCGACGAAACCTACCGCCCCTTTTTCGAAACGGTTTACAAAGAGGACCTGTATCAGCGTTCGACTGGCCCGGTGGCGGTCTCCCTGGATGCCGTTGTCAGCCGGACCGGTGCCCGGGCAGAAAAGTACCTGGCCGAGAATGGCGACAAGGTCGGCGGTTTTCAGAGCTTCGCCGGCGACAACGCGATCGAGGAAATGATCGATGCGGGTGTGGACTTCGCCTGCGTCGCCTCTCCCGACGACCGGCACTTCGATGCCTGTAAAAAACTGCTGGGAGCCGGCGTGCATGTGATCGTGGAAAAGCCGTCTGTGTTGAGTCTGCAGGAACTGGACGAACTGGTCGCCCTGGCGGAGAAAAACAACGTGACCGCCAAAGTGGTTTACCACAAGCTGTTCGACCCCGACCACAAGCGGATGCGTTCGCTGGTCTATGACGGCGTGCTGCAGCACGTGAATAACGGCTACTGCTCGCTGCTGGAACCCAAGGCGATTTCGGGCAAGCAGTTCGCACAGTGGATCACCGGTCGGAACCCCGGGACTTATGTCGCCGTGCATTACATCAAACTGATCGATTTCTCGTTCGGCGGAAAACTGAAGACGATCACCGCCGCCGGTCAGCGGGGACTGGTAGGCGAGAAAGATGGTCCGACCTGGGACAGCTGCCAGATGAAGATGGTTTACGAATACGAATCGGGTCGCGAAGCCGCCTTTGATATTCAGACCTCGTGGGTCACCCCCGACAACTTCCCCGGCTACGTCGAGCAGGAAGTGCAGTTCCGTTTCGATAACGGACTGTGGAATGGTCACTCCCGCAAACGGGGTGTGGAGTGCACCGTCGAAGACAAAACACCGATGGAAATCAAGAACTCGTTGAACAACCACTTCAACGCTCCTTTTGTCGAACCCTGGAATGAACGTTCGCAGCGGGGTTACGGCATTGAAGTGATCGAACAGTTTGCGAAAGAGGTCGCCCAGGTGGAATTCGGCGGTCCCGAATCGGAACGGGCCGAGCGACTGGCGCAGATTCGTTCGCTGGATTACAACGACCTGTCGGCCGACCGCCAGACCGTAGCCGCCGTCCAGGCACTCGAAGCGATTCTGGAAAAACGGGCTCAGGGTGAACCGGACTGCGTTGTGCGTGTGAACGACGAAAACGGGGGTCTGGTACTGTATCGTCCCGGCTCCAATGAATTCGAAGTGCTCTACGAAGGCACCGTTTAATTTTTCAACAACAGATTCGGAATCGAGTGCCGGATCGACCACCATTAACCAATGTCATTTTCCTGTTATGTAAAAGAGATCATCATGACAACTGCCATTCAATTCGATAATGAAAATCAATCTAACGCGGTAAGGGAAGATCTGTTCCAGACCGAGCCTTTGTCCCTGCGAACCTTCACTCCCAGTCAGGCTGTGCTGGCCAAGTCTGCCGGCTGCTATCACTGGACGCCGGAAGGTCGCCGCCTGTACGACTTCACCTCGGGCGTGCTGGTCGCCAACCTGGGACATAACCCCCGCAGCTGGATGAAACGGTTCAGCGAGTACATGGGCTGGAAGCCGGAACATGTGACCGGCGAAGGGGAAGGCGATTACTTCGAAGCCGTCACCCTGACGGCTTACAACGCCGTCACCCCGATTGAAACCGAAGCCAGCAAACGTCTGATCGCCAGCATTCAGTCTTCTCCGGGAGGCAACCGCTGCGACAAAGTCATGTGGGCCGCTTCCGGTTCGGAAGCAGTTCAGAAAGCACTCTGGGCCTGTCTGCACCGCGATCCCCAGCGGGATATCATCCTGGCGACCCGGTATGGTTTCCACGGTAAAAAAGGTCTGGCCGGTGCTGTTACCGGTTCGGAAACTGACGCCGACCGGGATCCCCGTGTGAAGTTCATCAGCTTCCCGCGTACCGAATGCGACGACATGAGCAAGTACGAAGATACGCTGGATACATCAGCCTATCAGAAAGAGCTGGAAGACCTGTGGGCCGAATATGGTTCGCGGATCAACTGCCTGATCACCGAGCCTTACCTGGGCGGCGGAGGCAGCTATCATCCGCAGCTGGCCTACCACAAAGTTCTGCAGGACTTCTGCCGGGCGCACGACATCATGCTGATCTTCGATGAAGTACAGGCCAACTTCGGCCGGACCGGCTGCATGTATGCCTTCGAAAAATACCAGGTCGAGCCCGACTTCGTCGTGCTGGGTAAGGGCCTCGGGAACGGTGTGCCGGTGGCTGCAGCCGTGGGTCGCAACGACGTCATTGCCAGCCTGAAATACGGTGAAGCTTCTGACACCTGGAGTGCGAACCCGCTCTCTTCCGCTTCCGTACTCGCCACACTGGACGAGTTCGAATCGACGGACGTGATGGAGAACACCCAAAAACTGTCGGCTCTCTACACCGATGGTCTGCTGAGCCTGAAAGAGACCGGCGTGATCGCCAAGGTCCGCGGCGAAGGCATGGTCTTCGGAATCGAGTGTGCCGAGCTGGGTGGCAAAACCAGCCAGGAAGTGGCCGTCGAACTGGTCAAGACCTGCTACCTGGGTGAAGCGGGCGGCGACGGGATTCACCTGCTGGGTGCCCTGGCAGGCAACGTGCTCCGCGTCAGTCCTCCGATGACGATGACAGAAGCGGAAGCGACTGAGTCGATCGCTCTGCTCAAGCGGATGTGCGAACAGCTGGCTGCTCAACTGCAGGGTGCTCCTGCTTCCGCCTGATCGGAACAGCAACTCTTGAAACAGAACAGGCCCCGTTTTTAGCGGGGCCTGTTTTTTTTATGGTCTTAAATTCAGATCTAAATCAGAACTGACGCTGGTTCCGCCACTGCTCGAGCTGCTCTGCAGTCAGGTTGGCTGGCGGCTGTGCGGTCTGGGTGCTGTCTGCGGGTCCGGAAATGCGGCGGGGTGACTGAGGAACCCCTGCAGGTGCCATTCCCTGGGAGACCGCGTTCTGCACTGTTTTGGTCGACGGTTTCGCTTTGGAATAGGCGGCCTGTTTCGCAGTTCCTTTGGTGCCTGCGCCGGAGGTGACGCCGGCCAGCATGAGCCGGTTCTCTTTTTCGCGGCGGATTTCATCCAGCCAGTATTGTGCTTCGTTGAATTCAGGTTTCAGCAGCACGGCCTGCAGAAACTGTTGTTCGCTGGCCTGCAGTTCGCCACGATCTTTGAGGATGTATCCGATGTTGTAGTGTGCTTCCGCTTCGCCGACGGCGCGGATCAGATGCGGCATCGCAGCCTGGTAATCTCCGGAGGAAGCCAGCGCGATTCCGAGCTGGTATCGGATGTTCTTATCCGCGGGAGCCGTTTTGACGGCTTTACTCAGCAGGGGAATTGCCTGATCCCATTTCTCTTCGGCAGCATAGAACTGACCGATGCTGGCGCGGACCTGGGAATCCTCGGGGGCCATTTCCAGCGCTTTGTGAAATCCTTTTTCCGCTTCGATCTTGCGGCCGGCAACCTGGTCCAGGCGGGCCAGTCCGAGTACGGCATCGATCGATTTTGGATTTTCGCCCAGGGCAACCTGATAAGATGTGCGTGCTGAATCGAGATCCCCCATTTTTTCCTGCAACTGGCCATGCGTCACATAGAATTTGTCGGGGTGTTTGAGTTTCTTTTTCGCGACGGAAATCTTTTCTTCCAGCGTGTCCGGCGGCTGGTCATTCTTTTTGACGACCTGATTTTTCATGGAAGAGCAGCCGCTGCAAATCAATAACGCACAAGCGATTCCAGCGAGCCATGTCTGTTTTGTGAAACGTGTTACGGGCATGTGATCCCCTCCATGAGATGCAGCAGCAAAACTTTTTTGATTTTCTCAGTCAACACTCCGATAATCAGACCTTCTCACGGGCACTTTGATGTTGCTGGTCCTCAGCAATGCATCAGCGTATCCGTTTCAGAACAGAATGATCGTGAGTCAATCGAGGTGCCTGGCAGAATTATGTAACTGTCGATCTGACAGGATGTTTGGGATAGGATTTATATTTGACAGAAGAAGCGTTGGGCTGCCTCTGCGATAATCTGGGTGGAAAGAATGGGTTCCTGTCCTTTAAATCGACAAATTGACTGAAGAATCTCCAGTAAATCTCGAGGGTCGCTTGATCGCGGGGACTGGCCCTGGTTGTAGTAAGTGTCATACAGGTAATCTACAAAGACTGGGTCATACCGTAGATCTCTCTGCCGACAGCAAAGTTGTGTGATTTCCGTAAACAGTTCCCGAGAAGGGGGGCCGATCTGAATCTTGTGGCGAATCCGGCGGAGGAAAGCTTCGTCGACCAGGTCTTTCGGATCCAGGTTGGTCGAAAAGACGATCAGCTGTTCAAAAGGAACCGCGAATTTCTTGCCGGTGGCGAGTGTCAGATAATCCGTACGATCTTCCAGCGGCATAATCCACCGGTTGAGCAGGTCTTTGGGGCTGACAAGCTGTCGACCAAAGTCGTCGATCAGAAACACACCGCCGTTGGCTTTGATGTGCAGCGGAGCCGTATAGAAATTGCTGGTCTTGTTGTAGCGCAAGTCCAGCATCTCCAGATTCAGTTCCCCGCCCGTAATCACGACGGGACGACGAATCCGCCGCCAGCGCAGATCGGTTTCCGGCTTGCTCCAGTCCTCCATGTCAGGCAGGCAGGTTCCATCATGTCTATGCTTGCCCGTCGATTCCTGAAACTCATGGTCATCAGTGGTCTCATGAATCGTCGGATCGAAGAGGGTGATGATGCTGTTTTCCATCTGCAGGGCATAAGGCACATGAATTTCTCCCCCCTGCCGATTCAGGAATCGCCCCAGTCCCTTGGCGATCAATGTTTTGCCGTTACCGGGAGGTCCGTAGATGAATATCGAACGTCCGCTGCAGACGGCAGGACCGAGTTCTTCCAGCAGGCCTTCGCGGATGATGAAATCGGAAAAGGAATCTTCCAGCCGCTCGGGGGTGCAGTCGATGCCGACCACGGTCTGCAACTGACACTGGCGCACGTAGGCATCCAGCGGCACCGGCGCCGGACCGACATAGCGGCACTGTTCGAAGGATTCCCGGGCGCGAACCCGCCCCAGTTCTGTTAAGTGGAAGCGGTAGGAAGAGCGCCCGATCACATTGCCGGACGTGACTTCGATACACTTTTCTTCTTTCAGAAAGACGAGTGCCGTATCGATGATGCTGAACGGGAGGTGAGCACTGCGGGAAATTTCCAGCCCGAGCGCGCTGCCCTGCAGATAGAGCTGCTTCAGTACCAGTCCGGACAGTTGCACCAGGGACAGTCCGGTCTCTTCGAGTGTCTGGGGTGCCGGAATGACGGCACTGCTGGTCCGGCTGCGTGCTGGAGTCGTTGCAGTGATCCGTGCCCCGGAGCGCGGTGCAGGCTTTGACTGCTGACTTTGTGGAAACAGATCGCTGTACAGATCAGCCACATCCTGTTTGGGGCCAGGCATGCGTGGCTCATCTGTTTCGGCATCAGGCTGTGCGCGAAATGCTGCCTCAGCAGCATCCCGCGTTTCATCTTCACCAGGTCGATCAATCATGCAACAGCGTTACGTTCAAACTAAACGGGACTGGAATTGAGAATCAGAGTCAGACAAAACAGACACCGATTCAGTTGCTGCCATTGGACGCGGTTCCCCCGCCGGGTGTATACAGAATCCGGGGCGGCAGAATGGAACCGATGTAGGCTCGGTACTTCATATCTTCCTCGCGTGCAGGGCGTCCATAAGCCGGAGTCAGCCGCAACATGGTCGGAGGCAGATTCTGATCGCCGGCCATCTGAGAGGCGGCATACTGCACGTTGGCCAGACGTTCCTGGCTGTCGATGGAATCATTGGCGGACTGAACAAATACGGTACGGCGACTTTCCGGTGCGTGAGACAGGATCCAGCGCAGATGCAGTAAACCGGCTTCGGTTAACTTGTTATCATCTTTTTCAAAGTGATAGGCATACAGGGTGGTCTGGTCCGCCCAACCGTTGTGCATCTGTCTGTCCATGATGTCACGGACGTAGGCCCGGTCTTCACACTGATACGGGTACGGCCAGTAATGGGCGTGATGGTAGCGGTTCCAGAAATGCTGCTTGGGACCGGTGGGTCGGGGATAGGGTGGCCAGAGTTCGCCGAACTTGTATTTCTGTCGTGAGCCGACAGGTCGGGCAGCACGTTCGGCCCACTTCGCCTCTTTCTCGGCCTCTTTGCAGGAATTGCAGGACCAGGGCCAGCCGGCCTGCGCTTCGAATTCGTGCGTCAGGCTAAATGCAAAAATCACAAGTAGATACGTACTCCATCTGACGGCAGTCGTCATGCCATCTCCCCCCTGTGTTATTCAGATTTGGTGTGTCTCACTCATTCCGCAATCTTCATTCGCGTCAGCCCGACCGCGCATGAATTGAGACAGTCAGTACTTCACTTATCGGCAGTAAGCAGGTCCGGTCCTGACGAGAAAAACGATTCTACCGACAGAATGAATGAGATAATTCCCGGACCTGGTTGCCTGTTCGAAGTCCTGCCACTCATCGAAAGTCTCATACACTGATTCTGGAACTTTGCCCCCGAAAAAATAAGAGCACAGAAATCCGCTGAAGCAGGTTTGTTTAGAAATGGAGTCTTTAAAAAAACTTCACAGAAAAGTGAATTGGTGGCGCGCGGAATTCTGTTGTGTGAGCCTGTTAAACTGGCGGCGCGCTCACTACACTTTCGTGTATCGCAGACTGTCCCGGCGCCCGGCGGTTGCGGTATCATGGAATGACCATTTCTATTTTCTCTGAAAACAGTTATTCTAAAGACAAGAGAGAGACAGAGAAGATCCTGTAATTGATCAGAGCCCTGATCGGAGTTTTCGAAACCAAAGGTCGAAACGAATCGAGATCGAGATGGATGCGGTTGAGATACCAGAGAATCAATCCGGCTCACAGTTCTCCGAACGTGACGCAGCGCAAATCGCTGAGGAATTGAATCTCACATCACAACAGATTCAGAATGTGATCGCGTTGCTGGATGAAGGCAACACGGTTCCTTTCATCACCCGTTACCGGAAAGAACGTACCGGCAATCTGGACGAGGTGCAGATTCGCGATATTCAAAAGCGGGTGCAGTCCAAACGGCAACTGCGCGAGCGGGCCTCTACCATCCTGCGTCTGATTGAAGCCCAGCAGCAGTTGACTCCCGAACTCAAAGCGGAAATCGAAAAAGCGGATACACTCAAACGGCTGGAAGACCTCTACCGCCCCTATCGTCCCAAACGAACGTCCCGGGCTGCGACTGCCCGCAAGCACGGTTTCGAACCGCTGGCCAATGCAATCTGGGCGGGTGATGACAGCATCACGGATCTCAACGTTGCCGCGGAACAATACATCAAAGACGAAGAAGGCGCGCAAACAACAGAAGATGTCCTCAAAGGAGCCGCCGACATCCTGGTGGAAAAGATCGGCGAAGATCCCGACGTGCGAGACATCTCACGCCGGATCGCCTGGCGGTCGGGCAAACTGACTGTCAACGCCACCAAAAAAGCGGAGGAATCCGGCCAGGAGTATCGTGATTACTTCAACTATTCCGAACGGGCCGTGAAGGTACCCCACCATCGAACCATGGCGCTGAACCGGGGCGAAAAATCGGGTGCCCTGCGGGTCCGCTTTGAGTGGGAAGAAGAATCGGCCCGCCAGTCGATTGCCACTCACCTGAAACTGGACGGACATCGCTTCAGTGAATTTCTGACCGAGGTCGTCACCGACGCGCTGCAGCGTCTGATCCTGCCCAGTCTGGAACGGGAGATCCGTCGCGAACTGACAGAAAAAGCGGAAAAGCATGCTGTCTCCGTCTTCGCACAGAACCTGAAAAACCTGCTGCTGCAGCCCCCATTGCAGGGCGAGCGGATCCTGGCAATCGACCCGGGTCTGCGGACCGGATGCAAACTGGCGGTGCTCGATGAACTCGGTTACTGTCTGGCCACCGACCTGGTCTATGTCACCGGCTCCGCCGAGAAGAAGGATTACGCGCGGAACAAACTGGCCGACATCATGACCGAGCACAACTGTAAGCTGGTGGCGATCGGCAATGGTACCGCGTGCCGCGAAACGGAAGAGATCATCACCGAGATGATCGAACAGAATCTGCCCGAGGCACGTTACCTGATCGTGAATGAAGCGGGAGCGAGCATCTATTCCGCCAGCCCGGTGGCCCGTGAAGAATTTCCGGATCTGGACGCGACAATCCGCGGCACGATTTCGATTGGCCGCCGCCTGCAGGACCCGCTGAGTGAACTGGTGAAAATCGACCCGCAGCACCTGGGCGTCGGCATGTATCAGCACGATGTGAATTCCAAGCGACTGAAAGAATCGCTGGATGAAGTCATCGAGTCCTGCGTGAACTATGTCGGCGTGAACCTGAATACGGCGAGTGCCTCATTGCTGCGACATGTCTCGGGAATGAACCAGTTAATCGCGCGACGAATTACCGAATGGCGCGATCAGCATGGCTCGTTTCAGAATCGCAAACAGTTGCTCGACGTCGCGGGAATCGGCGAAGCCACGTTCACCCAGGCAGCCGGCTTTCTGAAAATCGACCGGGGTGATGAGCCGCTGGATTCGACCTGGATCCACCCGGAAAGTTATGAGCATGCCCACAAAGTTCTGGAACAGCTGGAGCTGCCTCCCGATAGTCTGAAAACGTCGGCCCAGGAGCGGGCTTCGATTCTGGAAAAGGTCTCACAAATCGACAAGAAGTCATTGAGCGGGAGTCTGCAAATCGGCCTGCCCACACTGGAAGACATTCTGGAAGCGATCGCACGACCGCGGCGCGATCCGCGTTCCGATCTGCCGGGCCCCATCTTCAAACAGGGTGTGCTCAAACTGGAACAGCTGACCGAAGGCATGGAACTGCAGGGGACCGTCCTGAATGTGGTTGACTTCGGTGCGTTTGTGGATGTGGGTCTGAAGGACAGCGCGCTGATCCATGTGAGCGAGATGGCGAATCACTTCATTGAGAGTCCGTACCAGTTCGTTTCGGTCGGTGATGTGATCACGGCCTGGGTACTGGGCGTCGACCTGGAGCGCCGTCGCGTTTCACTGACGTTGATCAAGCCGGGTACTGTGCGACCTCCTAAGAAATCGCAGCGTGCTCCTGCGAAACCGAAAGAGCAGAAAAAACCGGCTGCCCCGGAGAAGAAACAGGGTGAGTCCTCAACACCACGGTCCCACAAGCCGGGCAAGAAGAAACGGAACAAGTCAGGCAAGAAACAGGCGCCCCTGCCCAAACTGACCGATGAAATGAAAACCGGAGATCAGCCGCTGCAGGGGTTCGATCAACTCAAGGCCCTCTGGAATCAGAAAAAGAAATAAGTTCGATCTGTGATACTCGCAGATTTGCTGAAGATTCGCCATGCAGAAAAATCAACGTGCACGCACTTTTATCGCCGTCCCAGTTCAACCGCCGAAAGGGTTGCGGAAGGTTCTCGAAAAACTGGAAAAGATGGGGTCAGCGGTCAAGCCGATCCCGGATGACCAGATGCATATCACACTCAAATTTCTGGGACCGACTGAGCTGGAAGATATCATGCCGGTCAGTCGCATTCTGAAAGAGATGCGGAACCAGTTCAAATGTGTCCGGCTGGCTTTCAAAGGTCTGGGTGCCTTTCCCCGCGAGGATCGACCGAATGTGATCTGGGCGGGCATCAAAGATGAGACACTGCTCGCGGAGATGGCGGAATACCTGGAAGCCGAGACGGAAAAGCTGGGTTATCCACGGGAGCGTAAAGGTTTCCATGCCCATCTGACGCTGGCCCGCATCAAGGCGAAGCCGCCCGAAGAGCTGTTTCAGCTGCTGTCCGACCGCCGCGATGCGGAGTGGGGTGAAGTGACGCTGGACACCCTCAAGTTTTATCGCAGCGAATTGAAGCCGCAGCGGGCCCAGTATCACGAAATGCAGACCGTGCGATTGCCCCCTGCCCCGAAGAAGAAGTAGCAAGTTGACGCTTTACTGATTTTTCAACTGCAGATCCCGTCGAGGTCGGAAGAGCAGGAATCGTACAAACAGACCGGCGATGATCAGCGCGCAGCCGACGAACGTGGAGACGGAAACAGTCTCTCCCCAGAAGAGCCAGACCCAGATCGGGTTCAGGATTGGTTCGGTGAGTACCAGCAGCGAGGCTTCCTGCGAGTTGACCGTTTTGACGGCATGCGAAAAGACGACATACGGCGTGCCCAGCTGGACGGCGCCCAGCAACGCGAGCAGGAAGAACTGCTGACCTGTCAGTGTAATTCCCAGCTTCCAGACCCAGGGGGCCACGATGGCGGCGGAAGTCAACAGGCAGAGAGCGACCAGCCAGGCGGGATGCTCATCCCTTAGCACACGGAAGAAAGTGACGACCAGTGCATAACAGACGCCGCTGGTGAGCGCGATCAGATTGCCGTCGAAGTTCTCCCCGGCCCAGTCGCCAGCCACGATACAGAAGATTCCAGACAGGACGATCAGGATCGCCAGAATCGAACCGCGTTCGATGCGTTCCTGCAGCAGGAAGTAGCCGAACAGCATCGCCCAGACGACGCTCGTATTCTGCAGAAAAATGGCAGCGGCCGCAGAAGTGCGGGTCATCGCGGTGACGAACAGCACGTTCATCGCGGCAAAGGCGATCAGCAGGGGAATCAGAGCGGGCCGCCAGCGGATGTACCGCACACGGACCAGGGGCAACAGAAACAGGCCGGCAAACAGGGCGCGATAACAGGCGAGGATCAGTCCGCGGTCGTCAGCGGGAATCGACTGGAACGGAGGCGACTTGATGAACAGACCGCTGAGGCTCCAGAGCACCGAGGCCAGGAGCACCAGCAGGCGTGCCCGGAACAGTTTTCCATGATCCACATCGTCGGTCATGCGTTTCGATTCCTGTCATCCGGGCTGGTGCAGTTCACTTCAGGAGTTCGCGGCAGCGATGGCATCGGGAACTGCGATCGTGCCTTCATACAGGGCACGGCCAATAATCGCTCCGACCAGCTTCGGCTGTGCGCGGCTGACTTCCGCCAGGCGCGTGACATCGTCGAGGGTCGTCACACCACCGGAGGCGATCACCGGGAGACCGAGTTCGGCCAGGGCGATCATGTCCTGGATCGTGCCTTCATCGACGCCCTGCATCATGCCGTCATTGGCGATGTTAGTATAGATGACTGCTGCCAATTCCACGCCCACATATTCTTTGGCCAGATCGATGGCCGAAGTTTCGGAAACGTCGAGCCAGCCTTCGGTGGCGACTTTGGAGTCGCGGGCGTCGAGCCCCAATGCCAGTCGACCGGGATAGCGGGTGACCATCTGTTTGAACCACTGGGGATCTTTTAAAGCCTGGGTGCCGACGATCACGCGGTCGATGCCGACGTCGTCCAGCATCAGCTGAATGGAGGCTTCGTCGCGGATGCCGCCCCCCATCTGGCAGGGTACAGAGACCGCGGCGACAATCCTGCGAACGACTTCGTGATTCACGGGCTGGCCGGCTTTGGCCCCGTCGAGGTCGACCAGGTGCAGGCGCTGTGCGCCCCCTTCAGCCCAGCGGAGGGCCATTTCGGTCGGGTCGTCGCCGAAGACGGTTTCCTGTCCGTAATCGCCCTGTCGCAGACGCACACACTTGCCTCCCCGGATATCGATGGCGGGCAATATTTCCATAGCTGAGCTGACTTTCTTTTTTTCTGATACTATTTTCTGAGGAAGCGGAATTAAAACGCAGCGAAGTTCTGCAGCAGTTTCAGGCCGGCGTTCTGACTTTTCTCGGGGTGAAACTGGCAGGCGACCAGGTTGTCGCGGGCGACCATTGAAGCGAAGCGGCAGCCATAATCGGTCCAGGCGGCAACGTCATCATCGTTATCGGGTGCCACGTAGTAGCTGTGCACAAAGTAGAAATATTCGTGTGCGGGAATGCCGGCCAGGATGGGATGCTCGTGGGTCGCGTCGATCTGGTTCCAGCCCATGTGGGGGATCTTCAGATCGGGTTGATCCTCGAAGCGGACCACTTTTCCGGGGATGATGCCCAGCCCCTCGTATTCCCCATCTTCATAGCTGACATCGAACAGGAGCTGCAGGCCGAGACAGATACCGAGGAAAGGTTTACCGGACTTGGCGTGTTCCAGAATTGGCTCCACCAGACTCTGATCTTTAAGGGCCTGGATGGCGTCGCGAAAGGCACCCACGCCGGGCAGAATCAGCTTGGAGGCTTTGGCGATCTCTTCGGGGTTTGTACAGATCTGCGCGTCCGCACCGACCTTTTCGAAGGCCTTCTGGACACTCCGCAGATTTCCCATTCCGTAGTCGACAATTGTAATCATAGGTATTTCTAAGTTAAGGTCTCAATTTCGTGCGTACATTGACGTTGAGATGACACATCTGCCATAGCAAAGTTCAGTAATAGCGACCGATTCTAGTCTCTCAAACCGCTTTTGTGAATGATGGGCGCAAAAATGGCCTGTTTCGTAAATGGCATGTATCAGACTGCCTGATCCTGACGGTGCGGAGAGGACCTGCGACCGCTGTCATGCCGGACCTGGATCGATCAGATTTCCTGGGAGATCCGCCCTGGTGAAATTTAGTTGACACTATACAAAATAGTGATAGATTGAGGCTGAATTCCAAAATGCCTATCCATAGTTTCGCGAGTCGAGTTCATGATATTCACTGATTGCAAATTGCTTCTCGACACGGGAGACGTCTTCGCCGATGTCGATGTAGTAGACCTGAAGTTCCGCGCGCAATCGACCACTCAACCGGACACCGCCGCATTGTGGTATGGAATGCTGATTCCAGCAGCTCAGATTGCTGTCTCAGCTTCGGGTCTGTTTTCGCTGCAGATTTCAGAAACCATAGTGGGGGGAATTCAAATCTGCGAATCGTCAAACCGGATCGACACTACCCTGCGATTTAATGGCGTTGCTGACCGACCGCTACTGACCGACCCTCCCGTGATGGAACCGGCTACGAAAACATGCGCTGAATGCAAATCGCCGTTTTTTGCACCCGCATCACACATGGATGGGCTCTGTCCAGAGTGCGCGCACCATCTTTATGGATACTCGAACTGTGACCACGATTTTTCACCGAGTACCTGCTCTAAATGCGGATGGGATGGCTCTGAGTCTGAATACATCCACCAGATCAAACTAGACGAGGGTCGCCAACCAGATTGACGTGTTGATTCAAAATGGCGGAGTAGCATCGGTTGGTGTTCTGAAACAGCAGGCTATTCAGTTTATTTATCGCCCGTTTTTCCATTGATGGTAATGCTGCGTGCCCCGTCCGGCCCGGGTGTGGGCGTCCGTTTTCAGATCCCAGCGGCCCTGGGTTTCGTTGACGTTCTCCCCGGACTGGTAGGTCAACTGGTCGGCTGACGTCCACTCCTCAAACCATTCTTCCTGCCAGTAGAGGGGGATGCCCAGCATCCATTTGAAGAGCTGGGTGGTCAGCAGGCAGAGGACCAGCATGATCATCATCACCAGGGCCAGGATCGGCAGCAGCGGTCCAAGGTGGCAGATGCGTTCGGCGAGTGGCCAGATTTTCGGCCAGCCCAGCAATACCAGCAGCGCGCCCAGGCTGAGGTAAGGCCCGAAGGGAATTTCCCGCGACAGTTTGAAGAAAATGGTCACCGCTACCACCAGCAGGGCACACAGGGGCGAAATCACGAATACGGTGACCGTGGCCTGCCAGCCCAGGAAGCTGCCGATGACCGCCATCAGAATCACGTCGCCAAAGCCCATCGCTTCCTGGCGCAACGTCCACTGACCAATCACGCGAACGGCCCAGACGACACCGCCGCCCACCACGAGGCCAACCAGGCTGACCGCCAGGCCATGCAGGTGCGGGTAAGTGACGACCCACTGCGGGATCTTCTCGACCACAAAGTAGTGGCGGTATTGCTCAGGAAAATAGATCCCGAACATGCGGACGACCGAGGGCTCCTGAAACCAGACGGGCACCAGGTAAAACAGGCCGAAGACGAACGAGCCGACCACGCCGATGAACAGGGCGGGCATGGTCGCGCCATCGGGAATGATTTTGTGATCGAAGTCGATGAAGGTCGCGATCATCAGGGATTCGATCAGGACCAGATGATAGAAATAGCGGAGGTTGAGCAGCGCCACAGGGGACATCCAACTCTTGACGGTCAACAGGTCGGGAGCATATTCGGAGAACAGTCCGCTGTCCTGCAGCAGAGCCCCGGCACTCAGGGGAACTTCGGCGCAGTACAGCAGCACGAAGATCACGCCGTTCAACAGTTCCACGAACGCTTCGCGATGCGAGCGGCGGTAGGAAAATGTGGAATTCTTCGAGCGGGTCAGGTAGACGCCGATGATCGGCAGATGATAGCGGGAACCGAGGTGCCGCATGCGGCGGAAGACACGTTTCCAGGCCGCCCCCACTTTTTCTTCGCGGGGGATTTCCTCGATACAGATATTAATGATCCGCCCCAGTGCGGTTCCCAGCAGGAACAGCAGTGTCAGCATCAGGTAAGGATTGATACCAAAGGGGGTCATGGTCGGAAAGGCTTTCGTTGTGGATTAAGCATCGGAATCCAGGGCGGCGATAATTTCAGCGACAATTTCGGAAACGGTTTTGTCTGCGGTCTCAATCGTGAGGGTCGCTGCATCGCGATAGAGCGGTGCGCGCTGCGCGAGCAGGGTGCGGATTTCTTCGAGCTGGGAGCTGCTGGCCGTGAGTGCCGGTCGCCGGCTGCCCGTGGTGGCATCGGAGTTGATCCGCTGCGCGAGGGCTTCCGCGTCTGCTTTGAGCCAGATCACCGGGCCGGCCTGTTGCATTTCCTGGCGGGTCTCGGCATTCAGAATCGCTCCCCCTCCCGCGGCGATCACGAGTTTGTCCTGTGCGAGCAGGCGCTGCATGACTTCCCGTTCGAGCTGGCGAAAGTGCGGCTCCCCTGCCCCGGCGAAGATTTCGGTGATGGATTGACCGGCTACACGTTCGATTTCATCGTCGGCATCGATCCAGTCAAAACCGCAGTGCCCGGCCAGGGGGGCGGCGACGCTGCTTTTGCCGCTGCCTCGATAGCCAATCAGAGTGATTACGGTCATCAACGGCGCTCCTTAAAGTTTACCGACGGCGGAGATCCCCTTGCGGAGCGTGTTGCGCATTACTTCCAGGGGTGGTTCCTTGTCGGTAAACAGTTTGTATTGCGCCGCGGCCTGCCGGACGAACATTTCAATTCCGGAGACGGTTTTACAGCCCCGCTCCCGCGCCTGCTTGAGTAACAGCGTGTTTTCCGGATTGTAAACCGTATCGAAAACGAGCATGTCATCAAGCAGGAAATTCTGGGCGAAGGGGGTCTCGTTGACATTCGGATGCATGCCGACCGAGGTGCCGTTGACCAGAATGTCGAAATGTCCGCTGCCCCGGTTTTCCCAGGTCGTATAAGCACAGCCCAGATCGTGGGCCAGGCTTTCTCCCCGGAGGCGACTGCGGTTGGTCACCGTCAGTGCCCCGCCCGCTTTGACGATTCCGGCCCCGATCGCGCGGGACACTCCCCCTGCACCGAGGAGCAGCACCTGCTTGCCGTCGATGGGATCGGTGGTCGCTTTGCCTTCCGGATCGAGGCCGAGGCGGATGCTGTCCAGCGCGGCATCGTAGTCGGTGTTGCGGGCCTGCCAGACGTTCTGGTTGTCTTTGAACAGGGTGTTGGCGACCCCCATGGTTTTGGAAGCTTCATCGGCGGCTCCGGCCAGTTTGAGGGCGCCCGCTTTGTGGGGGATCGTCACACTGTAACCCTGTACGTTGAGGAATTCGAATTCCTTGAGCGTCTCTTCCAACCGATCTTTGGGAACACGGAAGGGAAGATACACGCCGTCGATTTTATCGTGTCTGAAGGCAATGTTATGAATCAGCGGGCTCAGGCTGTGGGCGATCGGATCTCCGATGACGCCGTACACGGGGGTCTCGGGACCGATCTGATCGTAGCGGTAGATCTGCGTCATTTCCGAGAAGGCGAGTTGTCCCGGCGCCATTTCCCGTTCGCGACTGAAGGTGGCGTAGGTGAAGGGGGCGCCGTATTTGCCGCAGAGGATGCGACTGATGACGCCGTACTCACCCATGCAGAACCCGACGGTGGGCACCTTGGCACTGGCGACCAGCTTCAGCATGCGAATGGAATCGCCGGGCGAATTGGCCATGGTGACCAGCTTGACGATATCCGGATCTTTCTCACAGAGGGATTCGTGAATCTCTTCGAGGTTGTCGGGAGTCTCATCAAAGTTGTGATGACTGATGATGCGTTTGGTTTTGCCGTAGCGGGGAATTTTGTCCGCGATATCATCTTCAATATCAACGTATTCTACTTCGGAGACAATGGCAGTCCGCAGCAGGGCCTGCCGCTGTTCTTCGGTGCGGTTCCAGCGGCCTTTGTCTTCGGGGCGACGGCAGGTGATGACGACGGGCGTGGGCCGGTCTTTGAGCAACCGATTGACATCGGGCGCGCGGGCGATCCAGTCCAGTCGTAACTCGACCAGTTCCGCCCCCTTCTCTGCCAGGGAGCGGTGTTCCATCATTACCATTTTGTGCCGGGTTCGACCGATGCTGACACAAATCATTGAACTGTCTTGACTTTCTGTATGGGATCTGAGCGACCCCGTGGCGGTGCTGGACGTACCTTCCCCTCACAACGGGATCTGTGAGCGACTTCAAAGTGCTCCCAGTGTAACCAATCTTCGGAACCGACTCAAACAAGAGTCTGGCCGGAAGTCAGGTTTATTGCCCGGTTTCAGGCCTGTTCCTGTGTTGGTGCGAAGCCCAGGCCCTCATTTCCGTGCTGCCGGGTGCCGACGGATCGGATTAGCACAATTATAACAGTTGTCTGATTCCCGTTGACTAAAGATAACGATCGTTATATTACGGTCGTTATATTAACTTTCAAGACACTTTTCATCAGGAGAAAACCATGATTCAAGCTACCGACCGCGTTTTGCATGGAGAGGGATACGACTGCTTTGAGGCGGGACCGCTGGAGAGCTGGACACAGTTCAAGCTCTCGCCCCCGGAATCGCCGCTGCCGGTCCGCGGGAAATATTTCCTGCGGAAGTTTCTGAACTCGGAGGGTCTGGAGATGTCGGTCAACGTGTTGCCGGCGGGCCGCGAGATGCCCTTCGTGCACCGCCACCATGAAAACGACGAGATTTATTTTGTGATTCAGGGCCGGGGGCAGTTTCAGGCAGGGGAGGATCTGCTGGAGGTGACAGACGGATTCTTTATTCGACTTTCGCCGGAAGTGCCGCGCGTCTGGCGAAACCACGGCGAGGAGCCGTTATACTATCTGGTAATCCAGTACCGCGCGGACAGCAGTGTGACCGGCGGGATACTGGATGGCGCACGCCTGGAAGACCACCCGATCGTCTGGAAAGAAAGCCCCGAGGATGAACCAGCCCACGGACCGGAAACGAAGATCCCGGAATAAGATTCTGGACGCCGCCCTGCGGATGTTCAAACGACAGGGGTACGTCGGCAGCGGAGTGGACGGGATCATGGAAGAGGCGGGGATGACGTCCGGCGCGTTCTATGGTCACTTCAGTTCGAAGTCGGACGTGCTGGGCGAAGCGTTCGTGCATTCTTTTATTGAAGACCAGGCGGCGATGAACGGCGCGCTAAGTGAGTGCGAGACGCCGGAGCAGCTGATGGAGATCATGCAGCGATACCTGTCGAGCAAACATTGCGAACATGTGGAGGAGGGATGCTCGATCCCTCCTCTGCTCTCAGACCTGGGTCGCGCGGATGCGGAGACGAAGGCGCAGTTCGAAGAGGTGCTGCAGTGGATGGTCGGGCAGTTTCAGCAGCGTTCGGGAAATGAATTCAGCCGCCAGGAAATTCTGGCGACGCTGGCGCTCTGCTTTGGCGGACTGTCACTGGCACGCGCGGTGAATTCTCCTGCGCTGTCGCGGCAGATTCTGTCAGCATGCCGGAAGCATCTGCCGATCCAGCGAGAAGATTAATTGTCTGTGTGTTACCGTTGGAACACAGGGGCGGATGGTCTTCCCTGTTCCCCTTGTAAGTTGGATTTTTATTGAGCGTCGACAGGCGGGAGGACACACAGGTCCTCCCCTACATTTCTGAATTCGAATTCTGTTGCTGGATTGGGCGTCTGAGCTGCGACCTCCTGCTCGCTGCGCTCGCCCCGGATTGCATCCGGGGTTACCCGTTTGATGTAAGGGAGTGAGGCTGATTGTTACGTGGTCCCTGCAATATTCTGGAGACTCCCCCTGACCCCCGAGTAGCATTAGACTTCCTGGTTGTTGTGTCGAAGTCTGGAAACCCTGCGATTGCATGTCACGACCACCGAGTCTTTAATTTTCACGCGGCCTTCATCATCTCATCATATTTATATCTATGATGAGACGCACGTACTCAGGTTGTGTTCGAAGAAACTCTCGAGTCTACTGCAGGCAGATGATGACTAGATCTTCCGGCAGGCATTTGTGTCACGTTTTTAACCAGTTTCCGCACTCGAAACGGTCTGTTGCTCTTCCTCTCCCGCCAAAGCGGATTGTGCAGAGAGGCACAATCCGGTTCTGCAGCCTGTACTGACCAGAAATCAGAATTCGATCCAGGCGAATTACTTAGCAAAGTTTTCCGTCAGCGCTTTCTGTCCGTCTGGTTCTTTCTGAACTTTTCCCGCCGAGGTTCAGTTTCATTTGTGACCTGGGGATTTCCTGTCGCTGTTATCAACTGCTGGTATCGATCGGAGGTTAGTTTGAGCTCATTCTCGCACCGCCGGAGGATTCAGAATCGGCAGCCAATGGTGGAGATCCCCTTTCTATTGTTCTTATCTGTTCCACACGAAACGCAACTCGACACCATGCCATTACCATGAAACAGGAGAAGGAGAACTATGAAAGCAATTCTCAGAAAAAGAAAGTCTGGTTTTACTCTGATTGAACTGCTGGTGGTCATCGCGATCATTGCCATTTTAATCGCCCTGCTGTTGCCGGCGGTCCAACAGGCCCGCGAAGCAGCCCGTCGTTCACAGTGCAAAAACAACCTGAAACAGTTAGGTCTGGCGCTGTACAATTACGAGAGTGCCTTTTCGACATTCCCGCCCAGTCGATTGCTGGGTGATATCAATAACCCGAATGTGAGTTCGAGTGGCAAGTACAGCCTGACGAACGCCGACGGAAGTGCGGGAGATACCACCTTCTGTTCGTGGACGATCCTGGCCTTACCGTATCTGGATCAATCGAACATTTACAACAAGTACAACACCAATGCCCCCTGGTTCGATACTTCCAACCGCGTGATGATCGAAACACAGATTCCGGTCATGTTGTGCCCGTCTGTTCCCGGCGATAACCGCAGAGACGCCTATCATGCTCCCGGTGCCGCCGCCGGCGATTACGGTTCGATTAACGAAGTGAAAAAGAAATTCTGGACGAAAGTGCTGGGGGTCGCTGAGCCTCCCGATTCCGCGAAAGCCGGCATTCTGTCCAAGGGGCAGAATAACCGGATCCGCGATGTCACCGATGGTACCTCCAACACCTTTATGCTGGGTGAAGCAGGCGGCCACCCGGTCGTGTATAATGCCAAAGGAATCTGGAACTCCACAGATCAGGGCAACTACGCAGACGACAAAGTGGTGCTATACGGCGGGAATTATGTCACCACGGATGGTACCGGTTGGGCCGATCCTGATGCCGGGCTCTCGATTAACGGGGCTCTCAAGAACGGTTACGACACCTATGGGCCGTATGTGATCAACGAAATCAACGCCAGTGAAATTTTCAGTTTTCACGTCGGCGGTGCCCAGTTCGTCATGGGCGATGGTTCGGTCCGCTTTGTTTCGCAGAACATCGACCGCAGACTGTTTGCCTATGTCTGCACACGGGCCGGCGGCGAAACCGTCGGCGAATTCTAACAAGTGACGTGTGTGGCTGAAAAAGAGAAACGGCCCTGGTTGCTCATGCGACCAGGGCCGTTTTTATTGTGCTGACATCGTCGAAGATTTCAGTCTGACTGAGATCAGGTTCCCCTCAGCCTGCGGCCCCTGTTCTGCAACAGGCGTTGTGATCTTCGTGTCTCTCAATACAGACCAGGGAAGTACCTGTCTGCGAGACAGGCATTCCCTGAAATCCGCTTTGATCCCGCTTTCCATGAATCTGCGTAACCTGGCAGTTTACCGGCCGGCAATGTGCAGTTTACTGGTCGGGATGGCGAAGACAAACAGTTCGGTCGGGACGTCGGTTTCGAAGTCGTTGTCGACTGCCACAACCAGCGTGCGTCTGCCGTCCGGCAGAGTCGGTCCGAACGTGAGACCTTCAAACTTCTCGGGCATCTGTGGACCTTTGAGCCCAAAACGCTCATCCAGCAGATTCAGCCAGGGCTGGACTTTGACGGGCTTCACTCCCTGGGGCAGTCCCTCGTGGGGGAGTTGGCTGATCGCGGAAACGTCGGTTGCTTCAGACGCATCAACGTGGGTCACTGCCTTGAAGTGCGCCTCGTTTCCGCCGTCACCATCTCGTTCGAGCACCAGAAATTCAGTGGGACTGATGGCCAGAATTTCGCTGATGCCATTTTTCGTTTCCGTCAGTGGGTAAGCCCATTGCTGATTTTGGCCCGTTTTCAGATCCAGTACAAACAGCCGACTAAATTGTCCCTTGCGTTTTCTCCCTTTGCCTGTGGGGGTGCTGTCCTGAATCAGGGGGGCCTGGGCGATGGCGACCAGGTAGCGGCCATCCGGGGTCAGGGCCAGCCCTTCGAAACCTTTGTTCGGCTGACGCCCCTGGCTGTTGAGACTGGCTTCCTGATCGGCATCCGCGTGCGGCACGGCGATGCGGAAATGCCCCGGGATCTGCATTTCACCGCAGACAACACCATGCTCCGTCACTTCATAAATGGCAGGCCCATATTCGTCAGAGATATAGAGTTTATGGTCGGGTGAGCAGCGGATGCCCTCTGGATCCATTCGTTCCACTAAGGGGGGCAGAGGGCCGTCTGATTTGGCTGCGGCCCCAGAGATGCTGCGTCCGTCGATGTCTTTGAGCAGGTGTGTTTTCAGTAAGCGTGTCGTGATGGCCGGCGATTTGTCGGGATCGATTTCAATTTCCACTTCATGGAATCGGCAGGGATACGAGACTGCCCCATCGAGGGGTCCGCGGTCTGCCAGCAAGAGATAACGGTTACCGGAGCCCGTGTAATCAATCGCCGAAATTCCACCAAACAGATCGCGGGGATATTTCTTTGCCACGGTCCCTTTGAGACCACTGAGATCGCGCGTCGTGCCTGGCAATGAGACACGACCGATCAATTCGATTTCCTCAGCCAGTGCGGAGTTGGCAGACCCCCACGCCAGAACAAGGACACAGAACGACTGGAACAGTCGACGTAGACACAATGGTAGCATATTAATGCCTCCCTTCTTGTTGATTGTCGCACTCGATTTCAGTCTGTTGCGCAGAGTCCGAAGACTGGATTATGCAGTTCTGTGAGTTGTAAACAAGCTGCTTTGCAGGACCTTCATCGGTTTTTCATACTCGAAGTAAACCGCTGGAAAAACCATTCTTTATACCTTCTTCACGCTTCTTTAACGCGAGCTCGCTAGTCTGCTTTGACAGTTACCCGCTACCGTTTTCAACAGATGATTTGCGCCATCAGAATCATCATTCGGGCCTTTCTTCGAAGAGAGAAAATCATGGGTAGTCGCAGAGATCAGTTCTTCCATTTCGTGACCGGACGCAAGCAATTCAACCCGGGTCAGAATCATCAACCAGTATCTTCCCTCATTCCACTGCGCCGGGGTGTTTTCCTCTGTCTGCTGACACTGCTGAGCGGGTGCGGCTCGGAAAAACTGGAAGATGCACGAACTGTATTTCCAGTCACGGGGGTTGTGCTCTACCAGGATCAACCGATCACGGACGGAATGGTCTCCTTGACGCCGGTGAATCCCCCCAGTGACGACAAACAGTTTTTCAACCCGCGCGGAACCGTGGATGAGAGCGGAAAATTTCAGATCACAACCTACGAAAAGGGAGACGGCGCCCCTCCCGGAGAATATAAAGTCTCATTCACCTGGGTCGGTTCACTCGAAGGGGTGAGCGAAGATGAAGAAGACAAGCTGCCTGAAAAACTCCCGCGGAAGTACACCAATCCGGAAACGTCCGGAATCACGATCACCGTGAAAGAGCACAATAACCTGCTTTCTCCGATTGAGCTGAAGTAGGTTGCTGTTGCAGCGAGACTGGGGACTCTGCTCAGGGTGGTTGGTAAACCCTGTTTCCTTTGTGAGTCTGAATGAGCTTGCCTGTCGTCAGGCGGGAGGACACATGGGGCCTCCCCTGCTTTTCTGGAGGCGATGCCTGTTGCTGGATTGATCGCTTACTCTGACTGTTTCCTGCTCGCTGCGCTCGGCCCGAATTGCATTCGGGCCGCCGTCGATCTGGTTCAGGGCTGATTCGTAATCACTGTTGGCAAGCCAACAGTGCCACCCGGACGTTTCTGATTAACGGGTGAACTATGTGCGCAGATTGAGCTGGAGTGGTTAGGAAAGTATTGTTAATCATCCAGGTTCCAGGCGGAGAGGTCGTCGATAAGGAGCGTGTTGCCTTTCATGACGAAGCGGTAGCCTGTTTTCTTTTTGTCGAGGGAGGCGTGCTGACCTTCGACTTTCATGCCGTTATCCAGCTGGGCGACGGCTTTGTCTCCCTGCATTTCCAGCTGCAACGTGTACCACTTGTTGGGATCCAGTTTGCCTTGGGCTTTGGCCAGGGTAATCGGTTTGGACTGGGGGTCTTTCTTGTCCTTGTCCGTCCGCAGGATCATTCCCTTTTCATCGATGATCACGCGGAACAGATGGCCCTTGGGATGATTGAGGCTCAGGTGAAAGAACTTCGCATCCTTGAGCTGAAACGAACAGCGGAGCATCGAATTCTGGTTGGGCAGTTTCCAGGTCAGGACGGCAGCATGCTTGTCGGCAGGCAGTTCCTTCCCGACGAGTACGCCTTCTGCGACGGTCCACTCTCCTTTGTTGGCGGTAAATTTCTTGTTGAGTTTCTCCTTATCGAAGGATTCGCTCTGGCTGGGTTTCCCGGTTTTGGCCAGGACCGGTTTGAGCGAGGCATTCTTTTCCGCCTGGAGCAGTGTGGGAACGAGAAAGGTCAGAGCCAGACAGAAGCAAGTTGCTGATTTGAGCATTTCGGAAGCTTTCTTGAAATGAGTAGAGATCAGTGGAACTGGCGGATGGTCATATTGTAAACAGATGCGTTTCGTCAGGGCTACGAAAATCGGTGAAATCTGGTGGTTCCTGCCTGTCACTGCGCCAGGCTCGAATGGCTAACAGGGGAACAGTCTTACAATTCAGAAATATTCCTGGTTCTGATTTTCCGGTAACAGCAGCATGATCAGCAGTCCTACTACAGATAGAGTAAGGACTAATATTAAGCCGATCGTGATGGAATATCCTTTCTCAGTTGCGATCATGGCGGTACCGGCAATGATCGAAAAGTAAAAGAGGAGAAATGCGATGAACGGAATGAGGCCCGCCAGAAACTGAGCAGTAGTAGGTGGCTTGCCTCCGGGAGGGGGCATCAACATTCCAGGGATTAATGTCACAAGTAAGATCAGAAGGAAAAACAGAATGAGCTTCACACCTTTACTCATCTTCCCCTTTGATTTTTCCCTGGCGGCGGTGACTTCCTCCTGATGTGACGGCACCAGTTCTTTGACGTTACTAAGATCGACCCCCTGGGCATTGCTGAAATTTGCGTTTCTCACCGTAGCGCCGCTGAAGTTGGCATTCGTTAAATCAGCCCAGCTGAAGTCGGTCTGATTCAGATTGGCCTCTCTCAGATCGGCATCACACAATTCAGCCCCCGAGCAACAGGCGCACATCAAATCGGCCTCTGACAGATTGGCTCCCACCAGATTGGCGTCGCTCAAATCGGTACAGCTCAAATTGGCCCTGTTTAAATTTGCCCCTCCCAGGTTGGCCTTCGGCATTTTGACTCCGTTCAGGTCAACCCCGCGCAGATCGGCTCCACTTAAATCCAGAGTAATCCTGCCGTATTTTATCCGCCACTCTGCAATCGCCTTTGCGCCCTGCTGCACGACATCTTCATGCTCTGGATTAGCCACTATTCTGATTCCTGAATACAAAGGCTGAAATAGACTCTGTGATTGATCAGTTCAGTATCAGGTTCTGGACGCCAAATGTCCACCAGAAAAGGAGTGGCTCTTTCTGCGAGATATGAAAGAAGAAGGGTTCCCTTCAGGAGACTGAATTCGATTGAGTGCCGCCAGGCGGGAGGACACATGGGTCCTCCCCTACGTTTTTTCTGAGCGGCAAGGCGCTAGCCGCCGGTTTCTCAGGTCAACGATGACTCTAGAACCGGTGGCTAGCGCCATTCCGCTCAGGGTGGGGTGATCCCCCCTGTTCCCCTGGGGAGACTGAATTCGATTGAGAGTCGCCAGGCGGGTGGGCACATGGGCCCACCCCTACATTTCTGGCCCGAATTGCATTCGGGCGGACCCATTCTTTTTCTTTCGTGTCGTTCGTGTATTTCGTGGTAGAAAAATTTCCGTGGGTTTCGTAGTCGTCAAATCAGATCAGCTCGTCGATCGGTTCGCGGATGTCGAGCATGTATTGCGGGCGGCCGGCGTGGTCGGGGATCGTGGTGGTGGCGGGATCGATGCCCAGCTGGCGGTAGAGCGTGGCGAAGACGTTCTGATAGTGCAGCGGGCGATCGAGGGGGACTTCGCCCAAGCGATTGGTGGAGCCGATGACCTGGCCCATTCGCATGCCGCCACCAGCCAGGAGCGCACAGGAGGCCTGCGGCCAGTGATCGCGGCCGGCGTTGTCGTTGATGCGGGGGGTGCGCCCAAATTCGCCCCAGGCGATGACGCTGACGTCCTCCTGCAGGCCGCGGTTGTGAATGTCTTCGACCAGAGCCGTGATGCCCTGATCCAGTTTCGACAGTTGTAACGGCAGGCGAGCGAAGTTCGAATGATGGCGGTCCCAGCTGCCGAAGGAGAGTGTGACACAGCGGACACCCGCTTCGACCAGGCGGCGGGCCATGAGAAACTGATCCATCCAGTGCGGGCCGGCGTCTTCGCCGAACGCGGGTGAATTGTCGCCCCGTCCGTAGCGGTCGCGGAGCGCGGGATCTTCTTTGTCGAGGTCCATCGCTTCGACCAGTTTGCTGGAGGTGAGAACGTCGAACGCCCGCTGAGAGTAAGCGTCGAGACCATCGTAGGCTTTGTCTGCAGAATCGCGAAAGGCATCGAAACCGGCGAGCAACGCTTTGCGGTCGCGGAGTCGATCGAGGGTGATGCCCTGCAGTCGCATGTTGTCCATGCCTTCCCCGGTCGGTTGCAGCGGGGAATGTGCTTTGCCCAGGAACCCGGGAAAGCCGGGATTGCCATACGGTTCGTGGCGGCTCTTGATGCTGAGACCGACGAAGGGGGGCACCGCTTTGTCGACCGGCCCCTGCACTTTGGAGACGACTGCGCCAAGCGAGGGGTGACCCGACTGACGTTCTCCGCCGCCGATGGGCCAGCCGCTCATGCAGAGATCGGAAGCGTGCTGATCGGGGCAGCCGTGCAACGAACGAATGATGGCGAACTTGTCCATCATCGCGGCCAGGCGGGGCATGTGTTCGCAGATCTGGATGCCGGGAACGCTGGTTTCGATGGGACGGAATTCGCCGCGAATTTCCGAGGGGGCGTCCATCTTCAGGTCGTACATGTCCTGATGCGAGGGGCCACCGGAGAGGAAGATCATAATAATGGCTTTATGGCCCAGTTTGCCACTCGGGGTGCCGGCCTGTGCTTCTGCCGCCAGGATCTGCGGGAGCGAAAGTCCGCCCAGTGCGAGACCGCCAATCTTGAGGAACTGCCTGCGCGAGCCGTTGCACTGTCGCTGAGGTGAGCCGGGGATTGAAAGCATCGCGGGGTATCTCCAAACGGGGCGGGACTCGGTTCGTTCTGGTGGGTCGTTGCGGTTTCCGTTGGGACCAACCAGGGTGAGTGGAAATATTGTACCGCTCGGAAAACGGGGCGGGAAGAGTATTCGGCTCTAGTAACGGATTACTAAATGAGGTTAAGTTTTTGTTTGAGCAATATCAGAGAGGCAACTGGATTCACTGTTGGCAAGCCAACAGTGCCACCGACCTCCTGTTTTTTGAGGGTTGGCGGATCTGTTACTGAATTGATCGACGGCTCTGACAGTTTCCTGCTCGCAGCGCTCGGCCCGTAAGTTTTTACTTAAGCAGAACCCGAGATACAATTGGATTCACTGTTGGCAAGCCGACAGGTGGCACGCGGCCGATGATTATCATTTCAACTGTTTGCGTGAGCAGGTGCCATGATTCGTCCGGCTTTGGTGATGCCTCCCTGCATGACGGCGATGATCCGCTTGCGATCCTGCAAAATAGAAATGTCCGCGACCACATCCCCGTCCACGACCAGCACATCCGCTAATTTGCCCGTGGCCAGCGTACCGAATTCATCTTCCCGGCCCAGAATTTCTGCGCCGGTTTGCGTGGCGCACTTCAGCACATCGAGTGGTTTCAGACCGACAAACTTGACAAAGAATTCCAGCTCTTTCGCGTAGTCGCCATGCGGGTTCCAGGCGAAACCGTAATCGCCGCCCATTCCGAGCCTTCCGCCTGCTTCCAGAATGCGACGGGCACTTTCGGCACCGCCATCCAGCGTTTCCTGGTGACCGTCAATCACATCCTGTGGCATGCCGTACTCGGGTCCAAACTCAATGCTGGCCTGTTCAAAATACAATGCCGGCACAACAGGCACGTCGCGTTCCAGGAGCAGATCGAGTGTTTCGTCATCCATGAAGGTGCCGTGCTCGATGGCATCGTAGTTGGCCAGCAGGGCATTTTTGATCCCTGCGGTAGCCCGACAGTGGCCGGTGACTTTCAGATTGTGGTTGTGTGCGGTCTGGACCACGGCATGCATTTCGTCGTATGTCATACAGAGCGTGTGATGGTCGTTCGCGTTGGCGTCGGCAGCATCGCCGGTGGGATAGGTCTTGACCCATTCAACACCATCTTTGACCAGCTTGCGCACGGCGGAACGTGCTTCATCCGCCCCATTAATCAGTAGAATCAGGCCTTCCATACCAATTTTGCGGAAGTCGGGATTCCAGTCCATCAAGCCGCCGGCACCACAGATTTCGCGTCCGCTGGCTGCCATTCTGGGACCGGGAATGAGGTCGTTCTCGATCGCTTTTTTCATCCAGACATCGATATTAAACAGGCTGCCCCCGCTGCGGGCCGCCGTGTAACCGCATTCCAGCGCGAGCTTCGCATTACAGGAGGCAAGGATGGTCACGTACTCGACGGGATACTTGATATCGAGATCTTCCAGTTTGGCGACATTGAAATAAGTGGGGTGAAAATGTGCTTCCACCAGGCCCGGCATGATGGTTCCGCCACAGGCATCTATCTGTTCGGTACCTTCAGTCAGTGGTGGCAAATCAGACTGTTTGCCGACAAACGTGATCCGCCCCTCTTCGATCAGCACGGCGCCGTCGGCGATGGGGGGCGCGCCGGTGCCGTCAACCACCTGGCCATTCTTGATTACCGTTTTGTGCGTCGCGATCTTCATCTGTGAGTGCTCCTAAAGAAGATTTGGCTACGTGATCTCGCCAGTTGATTTCCGTCAGGTGGTTGCCAGGAATCCCAGCACCTGGTTGACGACCTGTTGTGTCGCGGCCCAGTGAACCAGGTGCCCTGTCCCGGGGACTTTGATCCGTGTCAGACTGTCAGACCATGTTTCCAACTGAGCCGCATCGTCGTCTGGCAGCATGCCTCCCGCTGTGGCATCGGCCTGGATCAACAGAGCCGGGCAGGAGAGTTGACGAAACACGGACTCCGTGTCATGGCCTTCCAGCCAGCGTCCTTCCACGATGGGTAACAGGACCGCGGGATCAAGTTGCTGCAGACAGCCTGCGGTAAACCGCAGTGAAACTCCGTCGCGCAGGTCGCCCAGTCTGTATTCTGCACCGTTGTCCGGATTGTAAAGGCGGACCTCTGCCAGGTCTCTGGCTATTTCGTGAATCGAGCGCTGGTCGCCTGCAAAGGTTCGCATGGCTTTGAAAAAGCTGTGGAAGGTCGTGGCGGCGATGTTTTCATTCATCGTATTGAAGGGGGGATCTTCCAGGATTACCGCTGTCACCTGTTCCGGAATTTCCGCAGCCACAGCGGCAGCCACGAGCGCGCCTAAGGAGTGGCCATACAGGGCGACCGGCTGGTCGCGATCTTTGACGAAGGCAGTGATATCAGCGGCATAATCCCGAACGAGGTAGCCGCTTTCCGGTCGGGATGACAGGCCATGGCCGCGCATATCGGGGACGATCAGTTGCCGATGCACGCCCAGCGGGCCCATGAGGGGGAGGAAGGATTGCCAGCGGCGTGTCACGCCATGCAGCAGTATGAGCGGAGCCGCCGTCTCCGGACCGATTACATAATTCAGTTTCAGATCGGGTTGAGCCACCCAGGTTTCTGTGAGCACGCGCCTGGTTCCTTAGAAAACGTCGTTGAATCAATGCTGAAATTCTTAAGAGTTGTTCCCGTTCGACGGAATACCATTCATGCTACAGAGAAGTGCATGATGTGCACAGGGAACCGGGTGTGTTTATTCACCTTTCCCGGGCCGAGCCGATGGGTAGGATTTCTGGTTGGTAGTTGGGGGGGGGAGATCAATGCGGTTTCCCTTGAGAGTCTGATTCCAATAGAAAGTCTCGAGGCGGGAGGACACGTGGGGCCTCCCCTACGTTTTTTGAGCGGCAAGGCGCTAGGTAGCGTTTCTTAATTCGGATGTGATATCCCAAAGTCGTTTCAACCGGGGCTAACGCCCTGCGGCTAATTTTGCTTTTCTGCTGTTGAAGTCCTGAAAACAAGAGTCACAGCATACCCTTGGCCACGGTGAATACCGACAGAGCTAACGCTGTCGACTTCATGATCACGCTGAAAACGATTAAATAAACGCTACCTAGCCGCTGGTTTCTCAGGTCGACGATGACTCTAGAACCGGTGGCTAGCGCCATTCCGCTCAGGGTGGGACGGTCTTCCCTGCTCCCCTTGTGAGTTGAAAGTCGATTATGCGTCGCCAGGCGGGAGGACACGTGGGTCCTCCCCTGCTTTTCCGGGATGAATTGTAATGCTGGATCGAAATAAATCTCTGTCGGTTTCCTGCTCGCTACGCTCGGCCCGAATTGCATTCGGGCTGATCCGGTATCCCTTTTGTTGCACTTTGAATCGATCTCTGTTGGGCGGGCGACCACACAGGGTCGCCCCTACTTGTGATTTGCACACATCCTTGTCAATTGGTGATCGAGATTCTGCTGAAGGGCGCGGGGGAGTCAAGAGGAGTTATGCGGGGACCCGTTCCAGAATTGGTTTTATGCGGGACTAAGCGGGAGAGGAGTGACCGAAAGTGGTTCAAACTGGAAAAAAACGACACGGTACAGAGCGAAGGTATGCGGAAAGAACAGGTGAAAAACTGGAAAAATCGGTGGATGTTCCAGTGATTGTCTGGAACCAGCGCGGCAGATTCACTATCGAAAACAGGCGTGCTCTCGCGCGCGACGCATAACCAGGAGTTGTACGATTCGGCGGGGAGTGGATCAAGTTCAATTTATTCAGAACCGGAGACAGATGTGAGTTCGCGATCAACAGGTACGGAGGATAGCGTGAGCCGTTCAGCCCATGCGTCCGAACTGGCGATCGAGTTCGGCGTGGCTGAGCACCAGTGCGGAGGGACGACCGTGGGGACAGTGGTGGGCGTCATCGATCAGGTGCCGCTGTTCGAGCAGGCTCAATATTTCTTCCTGCGTCAGTCGCTGCCCCGCTTTGATGGCGGCTTTACAGGACATCATGGTGATCAGTTCATCCAGCAGGTCTCGGCGGGAGGGTTGCTTCGCGTTGTCCAGGTTGTCGGCGATGTCGCGGATGAGCTGTTCGAGGTTCGCCTTTTTCAGCATCACGGGATAACTGGTGACCAGCAGCGTGTTGCCGCCGAACTCTTCGATGCCAAGCCCGAAGCTGGCGAGCATCTCGGCATGATCGAGGATGAGGGCGGTTTCTTTGGCGCTCATTTCGATGGTCAAGGGGACGAGCAGCTTTTGTGCTTCGACCGACTGGGCGAGGACGCGTTTGCGGAAGTACTCGTACATGATCCGCTCGTGCAGTGCGTGCTGATCGATGATGGTCAGCGCACCTTTGATTTCGACGACGATGTAGCAGTTGAGGACCTGAATCGGTCTGAGGTCCGCGGTAGCGGCTTCGGCGAATTGATCTGCGGGCCGCTCGATATCATCGGGAATAAACGGGGCCGCGGGTTCTGCCGGTGCGGGAGCGGCGTGCTCCCCTGCTCCTGCCTGTTCCCGCTGCTGCTGGAAGTGCGAAAGGGGGATCGCATCGGCTGCGGTAAAGGGGGCCGCCAGATCGGAGGGAGGCGAAATCATGCGGGCCTCGCCGCCCATTTTCTGATCTGGAAGATCGTCCGAGATCTGTTTGAGCTGCTCTTTGGCCCAGGTGGTGAGCTCCAGCTGCGTCTGTTTCTGTTCGGGTGTGGGACCGGTCGACTGAATCGGATCGGGAATGTCCCCCTTCTTCGTCAGCGACATCTGCGACTGGAGGTCCATGCCGAGAAACTGGCTGCGGAGTGTGGAGAGCAGTTGTCGGTAGAGCGACTGGCTGTCGCGGAAGCGGACTTCGGATTTCGTGGGATGCACGTTGACGTCGACCATGGAGGCGGGCATGTCGAGGTAGAGGAACGAGATCGGCTGGCGACCGACCATCAGCAGGCCGCGATAGGCTTCGGTCAGCGCGTGCTGCAGGGTGCGGTCCTGGATCCAGCGCCCGTTAAGGAACAGGTACTGCCCTTTGCGGGTCGATTTGTTTTCGCTGGGATGCGAGACATAGCCCCAGATGCGGACGTCTTCCATTTCCGATTCGACCCAGATCAGGTGGTCGGCCAGTTTCTTGCCGTAAAACAGGCGGAGGCGATCGATGAGGTTCTCGGACGGGGGCAGATCGAAGATGACCTTGTTGTTGTGCCGGAGCACCATGTAGAGCCGGGGATGCGCAAGGGCGGCCCGGGTGAACTGTTCACTGATGTGACCGAATTCGGTCTTGGTGGTTTTGAGGAACTTGCGACGGACCGGTGTGTTGGCGAAGAGCTGCCGGACTTCGATGGAGGTGCCCAGCGGGCAGCCACAGGGTTGCGGTTTTCCGGGAGTGCCGGTGTTGACTTCGAATTCGAGTCCCTGGGTCTGGTCGGCGGTGCGGGTACGGATGCGGAAGCGGCTGACTTCGGAAATCGAGGCGAGGGCTTCGCCCCGGAACCCCATGGTCTGCACGCTGAAGAGATCGTCGGCGCTCGATATTTTGCTGGTAGCGTGGCTGGAGACAGCGAGCAGCAGGTCATCGGGGTGGATGCCTTCGCCGTTATCGACGACGCGGATCAGATCGGCTCCGCCGTTCATAATGTCGACTTCGA